>JBIPLY010000060.1:0-13846 GCA_044369385.1 Acetobacteraceae bacterium
GTTAAGGTGGTGGAGCGGATCCGCGCCGACATGGATGTCGCCACCAAGGTCGAGCAGATGCCGAAGATGGAAAACCGGCAGATGGTGATGGTGCTGACGCCGCGATAGCGCGCCGCCCGCGGCACGAACCGAAGAAGCGGCCGGGCGGTTGCCCGGCCGTTTTCATGTCTGGCGGTCAGATGCCGCGCAGCCGCGAGGTGTTGGCGCCGGGCATCTCGAACAGGTGCGGCCCGAGATCCGCCAGGGTGTTCACGCCGATATTGGCCATCGCCGTCAGGGTCTCGTTGCGCATGATGGTCAGCGCCTTGCTGGCCCCGGCTTCCCCGGCCACCGCCACGCCCCACAGGGTGTTGCGGCCGCACAGCACCGCCTTGGCGCCCAGCGACAGCGCTTTCACGATGTCCGTGCCCCGGCGGATGCCGCTGTCGAACAGCACCGTGGTCTTGTGGCCGACTTCGGCGACGATGCTGGGCAGCACGTCGATCGAGGCCACCGAGATGTCCAGGTTCCGGCCGCCGTGGTTGGACACCACAATGCCGTCCGCGCCGCGCTCGATGGCGATGCGGGCGTCCTCGGGGTGCATGATGCCCTTGACGATCAGCGGGCCGGGCCAGCGGTCGCGCAGGCGGTTCACGTCGTCCCAGGACAGGTCCTCGGTGTGCTTCACCCGGTCGCCCAGCGGGGCCTGGGTGATCGGGGTGCGGAATTCCTCGGGGTAGTTCTCGAAGCGCGGCAGGCCACCGTTCTTCATCGCATAGCGCCCAACCGTGCCGAACAGCCAGTGCGGCGCCAGGGCAATGTCGATCAGCGACTTCAAGGTCGGCTTGTACGGGAATGAAAAGCCGTTGGCCTTGTTGTAGGTGCGGTTCGGCGAAACCGGCGTGTCCATGGTCAGGAACAGCGCCTCGAAGCCGTTGTTCTTGGCGCGGTCGACGAGCTGCATCGACAGCTCGCGGTCCTTCCACAGGTAGAGCTGCATGAAGTTGCGCCCATTCGGCACCTCGCGGGCGATCTTCTCCACCGAGGTCTGGGCGCCGGTGGCCAGGGTATAGGGGATGCCGGCTTTCGCGGCCGCCTTGGCCAGCGACAATTCCCCCTCATAGGCCACCAGGCCGGCGGTGCCGGTGGGGGCGATGATGTAGGGCATGGACATCGGCTTGCCGAACAGCTCCAGCGAGATGTCGCGCCGGCTCACATATTCGGGGAAGCGCGGCACGACCTTGAGCCGGTCCAGGGCGGCGCGGTTCTCATCGAGCAGCTTGTCATCCTCGCTGCCGCGATCGACATACTCGAAGATGCCGCGCGGCAGCAGGCGGCGGGCAGCGTCGCGGAGCTGATAGATATCGTCGCATTGATCCAAGGTGCTCACGGCGTTTCCTGACCCGGCTGGTGTTGGTTGGACAAACCCTGCACCGGTTCACCGGGTTTGGGCAACCTGACCGGGCGAATAATTGCTGCCCCGACCGCATGTCGCTTGCCGGCCGGACCAGCGCGCACCAAGTCTTGGCGCATGGAAAAGGCCGCAACACCCCCTGACGCGACGGTCTATTATGACGGCGCATGCCCGATCTGCACCCGGGAAATGGCGCAGTATCGCAAGACCCAGGGCAGCGAACGGCTGGCCTTCGTTGATGTCGCAAACTGCGATGCCGCGGCCTTGGCACCGGGGCTGACCCGCGAGGCGGCCCTGGCGCGCATGCATGTGCAAACCGCGGACGGCCGGATGGCATCCGGCGCCGCGGCCTTCGTGGCGCTTTGGCGCAGCCTGCCCCGGTTCCGCTGGGCGGCGCGCATCGCCGGCCTGCCGATCGTGCTGCCGGTGCTGGAACTGGGCTATCGCGGCTTCGTGCGGCTGCGCCGCGTGTGGCGACCCGCGCCAAGAGCTTGACGTGTCCGGCGGCGCGGACCATACAGCACCCTCTCACCGCCGCTCCGCGAGGGTTCGCGCAGCGGCGCGTTCCCTATTGTGGTGGCCTTCGGGCCGCTGCGACCGATAATGGAGACAGGCGTGTTCGAGGCGTTGTCCGGCAAACTCACAGGGGTCTTCGACCGTCTGCGCACGCGCGGCCGGCTGTCGGAAACCGACGTGCTGGAGGCGCTGCGCGAGGTTCGCCTGGCGCTGCTGGACGCCGACGTGGCGCTGCCGGTGGTGCGCGACTTCATCACCAAGGTGCGCGAGCGCGCCGTCGGCCAGGAGGTGATCGACTCGGTCTCGCCTGGCCAGCAGGTGGTCAAGATCGTCCATGACGTGCTGATCGAGGCGCTGGGCGGCGAAGGCGCGGTGCCGCTGAACCTGGCGGCGGCCGCCCCGGTGCCGATCCTGATGGTGGGCTTGCAGGGCTCCGGCAAGACCACGACCTCCGGCAAGCTGGCGCTGCGGCTGCTGAAGCGTGACCGCAAAAAGGTGCTGCTGGCCAGCCTGGACACGCAGCGCCCGGCCGCCCAGCTCCAGTTGCAGACCCTGGCGCAGCAGGCCGGAGTGGGCAGCCTGCCGATCGTGCCCGGCGAGACGCCGCTCCAGATCGCGGCGCGGGCCATGGATGCCGGGCGACGGGAGGTCTACGACGTCGTCATCCTCGACACCGCCGGGCGGCTGTCGATCGACGAGGCGTTGATGGCGGAGGTGGCCGCGGTGCGCGCGGCGACCAACCCGGCCGAGACGCTGCTGGTGGTCGATGCCATGACCGGGCAGGACGCGGTCAACACGGCCAAGGCGTTCAACGACGCGCTCGGTGTCACCGGCATCGTGCTGACCCGCATGGACGGCGATGCCCGCGGCGGTGCGGCGCTGTCGATGCGCGCGGTCACCGGCGCGCCGATCAAGTTCTCCGGCTCCGGGGAAAAACTGGATGCGCTGGAGGAGTTCCATCCCGAGCGCGTGGCCGGGCGCATCCTGGGCCAAGGCGACGTGGTCGGCCTGGTCGAGCGGGCGGCCGAGCTGGTCGACGAGGAAGAGGCCGAAAAACTCGCCCGCAAGATGGCGAAGGGCACTTTCGACCTGGAAGACTTCGCCACCCAGCTCAAGCAGCTCAACAAGATGGGCTCGATCCAGTCGATCATCGGCATGCTGCCGGGGGCCGGCAAGATCCAACAGGCGCTGGAGGCCAGCGGCAAGGCCAACCTCGACCAGAAGATGCTGGCGCGGCAGCAGGCGATCATCTCCTCGATGACCCGTGGCGAGCGCCGCAACCCCGACATGATCAAGGCCAGCCGCAAGAAGCGCATCGCGGCCGGCTCCGGCGTCACGGTGCAGGACGTCAACAAGCTGCTGAAGCAGTTCGACGACATGACCACCATGATGAAGCGCATGAACAAGCTTGGGCAGAAGGGCCTGATGCGGCAGGGGCTCGGTGCCCTGATGCCGCAAGGCCGGAGGCCGTTCTGAGAACGGACGCAGACGGCCGTTCTGACCCCTGTACCGACAACCGAACACCTGACTGGAGACACCTGATGGGCCTCAAGATTCGCCTCGCCCGCGCCGGCGCCAAGAAGCGTCCCTACTACCACATCGTGGTGGCCGACAGCCGCTCGCCGCGCGACGGCCGCTTCATCGAGCGGCTGGGCAGCTACAACCCGATGCTGCCGGCCGAGCACGAGGACCGCGTGCGCCTGCTGGGCGAGCGCATCCTGCACTGGGTGAAGCAGGGCGCGCTGCCCACCGACCGCGTGGCCAAGTTCCTCGGCCATGCCGGCCTGGCGCCGATGCCGGTCTATCCGGAGCAGCCGGTGCAGTCGGCGCCGAAGAAGAAGGCGCAGGAGCGCGCCAAGGCCGCCGCCGCGGCGGCTGGCTGATTTCCACTTGCCGCAGCCGCGCATCCTGATGGGCGTGATCGGCCGGCCGCATGGCGTGCGGGGGCTGGTGCATGTGCACAGCCACACCGCCGAGCCGGCGGCGCTGGCCGACTATGCCCCGTTGGTCGACGAACGCGGGCGCCGCTTCACCCTGGCCTGGACCAGCGCCGGGGTGGCGCGCGTGGCCGAGATCGTCGACGGGCGGGAAGTGGCGCTGCGCGATCGCGCCGCGGCGCAGGCGCTGGTCAACACGCGGCTCTATGTCGACCGTGACCGGCTGCCGGCGCCCGACGACGAGGACGAGTTCTACCTGGCCGATCTCCAGGGCTTGCGGGCGGTGACGCCGGCGGGCGAGGAGCTGGGGCGGGTGGATGTGGTGCACGACTATGGCGCCGGAGCCAGCCTGGAGATCGGGCGGCTGATCGTGCCGTTCACCCGGGCCTGCGTGCCGGTGGTGGACGTCGCCGGCGGTTTCGTGACCGTGGTGCCGCCGGACGAGGTGGTGGTGACGTCGGAACAAGAGGCCGCGCAATGACCTGGCGCGCCACCGTGCTGACGCTGTTTCCGGCGATGTTCCCGGGACCGCTGGGCCAGTCGCTCGCCGGGCGCGGGCTGGAGCGCGGCACCTGGGCGCTGGAGGCGCGCGATATCCGCGATGCCGCCACCGACCGGCACCGCAAGGTCGACGACACGCCGTTCGGCGGCGGGGCCGGCATGGTGCTGCGCCCGGATATCGTCGATGCCGCGCTGGCGCCGGTGGCCGACGGACGGCCGCTGATCTGCCTGACCCCGCGCGGGCGGCCGCTGACCCAGGCACGGGTGCGCGCGCTGGCCGCAGGGCCCGGGGTGGTGCTGCTGTGCGGCCGGTTCGAGGGGATCGACCAGCGCGTGATCGACGCCCGCTTGCTGGAGGAGATCAGCGTCGGCGACTATGTGCTGTCGGGCGGCGAGCCGGCGGCGCTGGTGCTGCTGGATGCCTGCGTGCGGCTGCTGCCCGGCGTGATGGGTGCCGCGCTGTCGGCGGAGGAGGAGAGTTTTTCCGCCGCCGGCCTGCTGGAATACCCGCATTTCACCCGCCCGGCCGAATGGCAGGGCCGAATGGTGCCCGAGGTGCTGCTGTCCGGCCATCACGGCGCCGTTGCCGCCTGGCGCCAGGGCGAAGCCGAACGGATCACCCGCGAACGACGGCCCGACCTGTGGGCCGCATATCAATCCCGCGCCGGCGGCGTTGCCTCGCCCGCCGCCGCGCCCTAGAGACATCAGACGAAAGGACCAACCCGATGAACATCATCCAGCAGTACGAGGCCGACGAAATCGTCCGTCTTTCGGCCGCCCGCGCGGTGCCGGACTTCATCCCCGGCGACACGCTGCGGGTGGCGGTGAAGGTGGTCGAGGGCGAGCGCAGCCGCACGCAGAACTTCGAGGGCGTGTGCATCGCGCGCTCCAACAAGGGGCTCTCCAGCAACTTCACCGTGCGCAAGATCAGCTACGGCGAGGGCGTGGAGCGCGTGTTCCCGCTGTATTCGCCGACCATCGCCGAGATCGTGGTGGTGCGCCGCGGCGATGTGCGCCGGGCGAAGCTGTATTACCTGCGCGGGCGCAGCGGCAAGTCGGCCCGCATCGCCGAGCGGGCGCGCGATGTGGCACCTGCTGCGGCGCCGGCCGCGGCGCCGGCCGCCGAATAAGGCGACCGCTTGCGGGGGAGGGGAAATTCCATGGCGGACACCAAACCGCGGACGCTGTTCGACAAGGTGTGGGATGCCCACGTCGTCGAACAGCTTCCGGACGGCACCTGCGTGCTCTACATCGACCGGCACCTGGTGCACGAGGTCACCAGCCCGCAGGCCTTCGAGGGGCTCCGCCTGGCCGGCCGCCGCGTGCGCCGTCCGGATGCGACCATCGCCGTGGCCGACCACAACATCCCCACCATGGGCCGCGCGAACGGCATCCAGGAAGAGGACAGCCGCATCCAGGTGGAAACCCTGGAGCGCAATGTCGCCGAGTTCGGGGTGCCGTATTTCCCGATCCTGTCGCCGCAGCAGGGCATCGTGCACATCATCGGGCCGGAGCAGGGCATCTCCCTGCCGGGCATGACGATCGTGTGCGGCGACAGCCACACCTCCACCCACGGCGCCATGGGCTCGCTGGCCTTCGGCATCGGCACCTCCGAGGTGGAGCATGTGCTGGCCACCCAGACGCTGCTGCAGAACCGGGCGAAGAACATGCTGGTGCGCGTGGAGGGCACGCTGCCCGCCGGCTGCACCGCCAAGGACATCGTGCTGGCGATCATCGGGCGGATCGGCACGGCCGGGGGCACCGGGCACGTGATCGAGTTCGCCGGTTCCGCGATCCGGGCACTGGACATGGCCGGGCGGATGACGGTGTGCAACATGTCGATCGAGGCCGGCGCGCGCGCGGGCATGATCGCGCCGGACGAGACCACCTTCGACTATGTCCGGGGGAAACCCTATGCGCCGAAGGGCGAGGCGCTGGAGCGGGCGATCGACTGGTGGCGCAGCCTGCCGGCGGATCCCGGCGCGCATTATGATACCGTCGTCGAGATGGACGCCGCGGCGATCGCGCCGATGGTCACCTGGGGCACCAATCCCGAGGCCGTCGTGCCGGTCACCTCCACCGTGCCGAACCCGGCGGACGAGGCCGACGAGGCGCGCCGCGAGCAGATGCAGCGCATGGTCGAGTATATGGGCCTGGTCCCGGGTCAGAAGATGACCGACCTCACGATCGACGTGGTGTTCATCGGCTCCTGCACCAACGGGCGGATCGAGGATGTGCGCGCCGCCGCGGCAATCGCCAAGGGCCGCAAGGTGGCCCCGGGCGTGCGCGCCATGGTCGTGCCCGGCAGCGGCATCGTGAAGCAGCAGGCCGAGGCCGAGGGGCTCGACACCATCCTGATCGCGGCCGGTTTCGAATGGCGCGAGCCCGGCTGCTCGATGTGCCTGGGCATGAACCCGGACAAGCTGACGCCGGGCCAGCGCTGCGCCAGCACCTCGAACCGCAATTTCGAGGGCCGGCAGGGCCCCGGCGGGCGCACCCACCTGGTCTCGCCGGCGATGGCCGCGGCGGCGGCGGTCACCGGGCGGCTGGCGGATGTGAGGGAGCTGGGCTGAGGAGGCAGGCGTGTCCGCAGCGTTGCAAGGCGTCGTCTACGGCCGGGAACGGACCGGGCCGGAATCGAGCGTGCGGCTGCATTTGCAGCGCGTGCTGGGCGCCTATATGCGCGAAGGCCGCTGGAAGCATGTCAAGATCGGCATCGCCTGCGATCCGGAGCGGCGCTGGCGGCAGGCCTATCGCGACTATGGCTGGCAGGCGCTGGTCTGCGTCTATCGTTCGAATTGCTGGACGTCGGTCGGCGCGGTCGAGGACTTCCTCATCAAATACGCCCATGTCTCGTTCATCCGGCCCGGCGATGACGAGGCAACCGTGCCGCTGCGCAACAGCCAGGCCGGGTTCTATCTGTACAACGAAGTGCCCGGCGGTGGCGGGCGGGTTCCGGACGCCGACCCGCCATACTATGTCTACTTCGCGTTGGCGCCGCTTTACGCGCGCATAAGGAAGAAGTGATCATGCAGGCATTCACCACGCTGACCGGCGTCGCCGCCCCACTGCCGATGGCCAATGTCGACACCGACAAGATCATCCCGGCCCGCTTCCTCAAGACCATCAAGCGCACCGGCCTGGGCGTGCATCTGTTCGACACGCTGCGCTTCGATGCCGAGGGGAAGGAGCGCCCCGATTTCGTGCTGAACCAGGCACCGTACCGCCGCGCGGAGATCCTGATCGCGCACGAGAATTTCGGCTGCGGCTCCTCGCGCGAGCATGCCCCCTGGGCGCTGCTGGATTTCGGCATCCGCTGCGTGATCGCGCCGGATTTCGCCGACATCTTCCACAACAACACGTTCAAGAACGGCATCCTGCCGATCCGGCTGCCGCGCGAGATATGCGACCAGCTGATGGAAGACGCCAAGCAGGGCGACAATGCCCGGCTGACCGTCGATCTTGCGGAACAGGTCGTGGTGCGGCCGAACGGCGAGAAGATCAGGTTCGAGATCGACCCGTTCCGCAAGCACCTGCTGCTCAATGGGCTCGACGATATCGGGCAGACGCTGCAGCACGCGCCGAAGATCGATGCCTATGAGGCAAAGCAGCAATCCTGGATGCCCGGGATCAGTGTTTAAGCAAGAAAGCCGTTCTTTTTTGAAAAAAAGAACCAAAAAACTTTTGTCCGTCCAAAAGCTTACCCTCCACGAGCGAACGGATAAATAGTCTTTTTGCTTCTTTTTCTTCAGAAAAAGAAGACTCTTCCCTTCCTAGGAACCCCACGCATGGCCTCGAACAAGAAGCTCCTGGTCCTCCCCGGCGACGGCATCGGCCCCGAGGTCATGCGCGAAGTCGGTCACGTCATCGACTGGATGGCCCGCCGCCGCCGCGCCGTGTTCGACATCGCCGAGGACATCGTCGGCGGCGCCTGCATCGATGCCCACGGCATCGCCATCCGCCCCGAGACCGTCACCCGCGCGCGCGAGGCCGACGCGGTGCTGTTCGGCTCGGTCGGCGGGCCGAAATGGGACACGCTGGGCTTCGACATGCGGCCCGAACTGTCGATCCTGACGCTGCGCAAGGAGCTCGGCCTGTTCGCCAACCTGCGCCCGGCGGTGGTGCTGGACCCGCTGGTCAATGCCTCCACGCTGAAGGCCGAGGTGATCCGGGGCCTGGACATCATGATCGTGCGCGAGAGCACCGGCGGCATCTATTTCGGCGAGCCGCGCGGGGTGGAGACGCTGCCCGACGGCACCAAGCGCGGCATCAACACCGAGGTCTACACCACCCCGGAGATCGAGCGCGTCGCCCGCGTCGCCTTCGAGCTGGCCCGCAAGCGCCAGCGCCGGCTGTGCAGCGTGGAGAAGGCCAATGTGATGGAGTCCGGCCTGCTGTGGCGCCAGACCGTCACCGCCCTGCACAAGGCGGAATACGGCGATGTCGAGCTGTCGCACATGTATGCCGACAACTGCGCCATGCAGCTGGTGCGCAATCCGCGCCAGTTCGATGTGATCGTCACCGGCAACCTGTTCGGCGACATCCTGTCCGACCTGGCCTCGATGCTCACCGGCTCGCTGGGCATGCTGCCCTCGGCCACGCTGGGCGCGGTGCAGGGCGACGGACGCCGCCACGCGCTGTACGAGCCGATCCACGGCAGCGCCCCGGACATCGCCGGCCAGGGCATCGCCAACCCGCTGGCGCAGATGCTCAGCTTCGCCATGCTGCTGCGCTATTCCTTCGGCATGGAGGAGGACGCGGCGATCATCGAGCGCGCCTGCACCAACGTCCTGGCCAGCGGCCTGCGCACCGCGGATGTCATGGCGCCGGGCTGTGCGAAGGTTTCCACCAGCGTGATGGGCGAGGCCGTTGTGCGCGAACTCGACAAGCTCGGATCGTGACCGTCTGACCTGCATTTAGCGACTTGCCGGGGCGCGCCGCATGGTCTACATCGCGCGCCTCTGCTGCTGCACCCGTAGCTCAATTGGATAGAGCACCAGACTACGAATCTGGGGGTTGGAGGTTCGAGTCCTTCCGGGTGCGCCAGATTTCCTCCATCATTGCCGCCGTCACCCCTGGGAGGGCGCGATGATCGATCCCCAACTCGCCGGCGTGCTGCGGCTGCTGTTCAACCTGTTCTGGGTTGTGCTCGGCGGTTTCTGGATGGCGCTGCTGTGGTGCCTGGTCGGGCTGCTGTGCATCGTGACCATCATCTTCATCCCCTGGGCGCGCGCCTGCTTCACCATCGCCGGCTTCACCCTGTGGCCGTTCGGCCGGGTGGCGATCAGCCGGGCGGTGCTGACCGGACAGGACGATATCGGCACCGGCACGCTCGGGCTGATCGGCAACCTGGTCTGGCTGGTGCTGGCCGGGTTCTGGCTGGCGCTGGCGCATCTGGCGGTGGCCGTAATCAATGCCGTCACCATCATCGGCATCCCCTTTGCCTGGCAGCATGTGAAGCTGGCGGGCATCGCGCTGGCGCCGATCGGGATGACGGTGGTGCCGGTGGAGGTGGCGGAGGCGGCGCGGGGGCGGTTCCCGCAATAGGCTATCTGGCGACGTCGGCGAACCCCGCCCCGGTCAGCCCCGCCAACTCCGCCGGGGTGAGACGGAACACCGCATTCGGCGTGCCGGCCGCCGCCCAAATCGTCTCGAACGCCAACAGATCGCGGTCCAGCAGCACCGCGACCGGCCCCGCATGTCCCACCGGCGGCACGCCCCCGATGGCAAACCCGGTGGCTGCACGAACAAAATCGGCATCCGCCCGGCCGATTGCCTCGCCGAGCAGGGCAGCCACCTTGCGCTCGTCCACCCGGTTGCTGCCGCTGGCCACCACCAGCACAGCGCGACCATCAGCCGCGCGGAACAGGATCGACTTGGCGATCTGCGCCACGGTGCAGCCGATGGCCGTCGCGGCTTCGGCGGCGGTGCGGGTGCTGGCGTCGAATTCCAGCACCCGGAAGCCCGCCCCCAGCACGTCCTGCACGCGCAGGGCGCTGGGGGCGGTTGCCGGCTGCATCAGCGCGCTTCGGTCCAGCTCTCGGAGAAGGCCAGGGCGCTGGTGCTGAAGGGCTTGCCTTCGCGCTCGCGCGGCCAGGAGCGACCCTTGGCCTGCTCGCCGTTCACCGTCAGCCGCGTGCCGGCGCAGGGCACCAGCACGGTGCACACGCCATAGGGGCGGGCCGGGTCGGCCTTGGGGTCGGTGTGCACCAGCAGCGGATCGCCCGGCGCGTACCAGGTCAGCGCGATCTCCTCGTCGTAGCAGGTCAGGCTCTCGGTCCAGGCATCGCGGAAATCGCCGCTGCGGCTGAACTCGGCATCGTGCACGGGGATCGAGGTGTCCTTCAGCGCCGGGTTCAGCATGCCCTGCACCGTCTCCTGCAGCCAGCGCGCCATGGCGATGTTGTCGCTGTAGATGCGCCATTCGCCGCCGGTCAGCTCGCTGTTAAGGTACAGCACATGCCCCGGCCCGGCGGGCGAGAACAGGATGCGCCAGAAGCTGGCGTTGGTGGTGATCTCGCCGCCATCGGTTTCGCTGAGGCGGATGAACGGGTTCTCCCCGGTGACGATGACGCGGTTCGGATCGACGCTGCTCATGACGGTTTCCTTGTTCGTTGGTCCGGCGCCATGTTGCCACCTTCCGCCCCTCGGCTGCTAGACTTGGCCAAAGCCCGGCGAGGAAACTTCCATGACAGACTTGGCCCCCGACACGCTGGACACGCTGAAGCATGTCAGCACCGCCACGATCACGTCGCAGCTCATCAAGCTGGCCGGGCTGCGCACCCGCTCGCCGCAGAACATCCGCCCGCTGAACCTGGCATGCAGCCGCTTCGTCGGCCCGGCGGTGACGCTGCGCTACGCCCCGTTGCGCGAGGATCTGGACAAGGCGATGTCCAACCTGGCCGCCGAGGCCAATCCCACCCGCCGCGCCATTGAGGAATCGGCGCCGGGCAGTGTCATCGTGATCGATGCCGGCGGCGATATCGGCGGCGGGGCGGTCGGCGACATCCTGGCCGCCCGCATGGTGTTCCGCGGCATCGTCGGGCTGGTGACGGATGGCGCGATGCGCGATGCCGGGCCGCTGATGGCGATGAGCCTGCCCGTCCATGCCCGCGCCTTCACGCCCCCGCCCAACAGCGGCAGCGTGCTGGCGGTCGGCATCAACGAGCCGGTGGGCTGCGGCGGCACCCTGGTCTTCCCCGGCGACATCGTGGTCGGCGACGAGGACGGAGTGGTGGTGATCCCGCGCCACCTCGCCGACACGGTGGCGATTGCCGGGCTGGAGCAGGAACAGATGGAGGTCTACATCAAGCGCCGGGTGGAGCTGGGCGCGCCGATCGCCGGCTTCTATCCCGCCACCGAGCGCACCATTGCCGATTACCGCGCCTGGGTCGCCGCCGGGCGGCCGTCGCTGGGCTGACGCAGGTGGCCGAGGATCTGGAGGCCACCATCGCCGCCACGCTGGATGCGCTGATGGCGGCACTGGCACCGCTGGGCTTTGTTGCGCGCCACCTGCACCCCGGCGACCTCGATGCCGTGCTCGACGCGGTCGGCCAGCCGGAAGAAGCGCTGTCGGCCGCCATCGAAGCGTTCCGCGGCGCCGACTGGCCCGAGCCGCTCGCCGCGTTCCGGGCACAGGTGGAGCGTGCGGCCGATGCCACGCTGGCTGCCTGGGCCGGGCTGCGCCTGGCCAGTGCCGGCGGTGGCGACATCCGCCGCGCCTATCGCGCGCTGCGCGAGGAAGCGCGGGCCCAGGAGGCGCTGTTCCCGCTCGCCCGGATCATCCCGCAGGTCAGCCAGTTCTTCCTGGAGCCCGAAGCGCGCGAGGATGCGGCGCTGAAGGCCGATCTCGCCGCCGGGATGGGGCGCCCCAACCGCGGCGTGCTGCACGCCGAAAACGCGCCGGACCAGCGCGGCGGCTTCTCCCTGTTCGTGCCGGAGGACACGCGCGACGACACGCCGCGCCCGCTGGTCGTCGCCCTGCACGGCGGCAGCGGGCATGGCCGCAGCTTCCTGTGGCACTGGGTGCGCACCGCGCGCAGCCGCGGGCTGATCGTGGCCGCGCCCACCTCCACCGGCCCCACCTGGGCGCTGGCCGGCGAGGACATCGACACGCCGACGATCGACCGCATGGTCGATTTCATCGCCGCGCGCTGGCCGGTCGACGGCCGCCGCATGCTGCTGACCGGCATGAGCGATGGCGGCACCTTCACCCTGCTGTCCGGGCTGATGTCCGGCAGCCGCTTCACCCATCTTGCCCCCTTCGCCGCCAGCTTCCACCCGATCCTGATCGAGCTGTCGGAACGCGCGCGCCTGGCCGGGCTGCCGATCCACCTGGCGCACGGCACGCTGGACTGGATGTTCCCGGTCGACATCGCCCGCACCGCGCGCGACGCGTTTCGCGCCGCCGGCGCGGCGCTGACCTATCTGGAACTCGACGACCTGTCGCACACCTACCCGCGCGATGCGCAGCCGGGGCTGGTCGACTGGTTCATGAAGGAGCGCAACGGATGAACGACATCTTCGAGATCATCGCCACCACCCGCGCCATGCGCCGGCTGAAGCCCGATCCGGTGCCCGACGACCTGATCCGCAAGATCCTGGAGGCCGGGGTCTGCGCGGCCAATGGCGGCAACTATCAGCGCTGGCGCTTCATGGTGATCAAGGAACGCGCGGTGAAGGCGGCCGTCCAGGTCTGGTACAAGAAGGCCTTCGACGAGGTGGTCGGCCCGCGCTACGCCAACTCGCCGCCCCCGCCCGGCATCTCGGCGGAGAAATACGCCCGCCAGCACCACGCCGTGGAATACCTCACCGAGCATTTCCACGAGGCCCCGGTCTGGATCGTCGCCTGCCTGGACGAGGGCAAGACCCCGCCGGGCCGCGGCTCCGGCGCCTCCATCTACCCCGCGGTGCAGAACATGCTGCTGGCCGCCCGGGCGCTGGGCCTCGGCTCCACCCTGACCACCCGGCACATGCTCCACGCCAAGGAGGCCGACGCGGCGCTGGGCCTGCCGGAGGGCGTGCGCAGCTACGCCATCCTGCCGATCGGCTGGCCGATGGGGAAATTCGGCCCGGTCGGGCGCACGCGGCTGGAGGATGTGGTGTTCAGCGAGAGCTGGGGCACGCCCTACGCCGGATAAGCTTGACGGCCCGCCCCCCGGCGGTTCCACTGTGCCATTCCGCACCGGGCCAACCCGGGCGAGCGAGAGGGAAGGGATCGACCATGTCCGACCAGGAGACCGGCTTCGCCATGCGCCGGCGCGATCTGCTGAAGACCAGCATGCTGGCCGGCACCGCCGCCGCCCTGCCGTGGCAGCAAGCCGACGCGCAGCCGGCAGCACCGCCGCGCAACCGCACCATGATCCTGGTCTGGGGCGGGCGCGAAGGCCGCTGGGTCGATTTCGAGCTGTGGAACCCGTACTCCATCGGCTCGAACCACCAGAACGGCCCGAACCTGATGTACGAGCCGCTGGCCTACTACTCGGCCTTTGCCGACAAG
>JBIPLY010000358.1:0-4452 GCA_044369385.1 Acetobacteraceae bacterium
GGGGCGGGGGCGCCCGGGCGGCGGGTTGTGGCGCCCGCGGGGGCGGGGGGGATTCTGACCCTGCCCGGAGATATTCCGGCGACGACGTCGGCCGAGATCGACGCGGTGCTGGCGGCGCATGGGCCGGCGCCGGCATTCAGCATCGTGCCGGCGCATGACGAGCAGGGATCGAACACGGTGGTGGTGTCGCCGCCGCTGGCGGTGAAGCTGCGCTTTGGCGAGGCCAGCTACTTTCCGCATCTGGATGCCGCGCGGGCGGCGGGGATCGCGCCGAATATCGTGCGGCTGCCGGGAATTGCGATGGATATCGACCATCCCGCCGACCTGGCGATGTTTCTTGCCCTGCCGCTTTCGGCGGGGACGCGGACGCGGGAATGGTTGGAGGCGGCGAGGGTGGCGGAGCGGATGAAGTAAGAAAGAATCTTCTTTTTGTGAACAAAAAAAAGCAAAAAAACTTTATCCATTGGCATCCGGCCCTCCCGGGAGAGGCGGACGAAAACGGATGAAAGTTTTTTGGTTCTTTTTTTCAAAAAATAACGGCTTGCTTACCTGCCGTTGCGTACCAGCTTCACGATCTCGACCGCCGGGCGGCCGGAGGCTTCGGCGATCTTGGCGTCTTGGGCGGCGATTTCGGTGCGGGCGGGTTCGTCCCCGTCCAGGCCGCCGAGCAGGTTGAACGGCACCTTGCGGTTGGAGCGGAAGCTGCCGTCGGCGTAGGTGACGTCGAAGAATACGAATTTCGAATCGGTGCGCTTTTTCAAGACTTGTCCTCCTCCTTGGGGGCGGGACGCGGCGGCTCGACCCCGGCGCGCTCGGCACGGCGGCGGGCGACGGCCTCTTCCTGCTGGCGCAGTTTCTCGTTCTGCTTGGCCTGCTTGTTGCGCATCACTTCGGACCGATTCTGGCCGTAGTTGGGGGGGCGGGGCATGGCGTGCTCCTGGGCTGCGGTCGACGCGGTGCGGGGCAAAGGCAGAATGGGGCGAAAGCAGAACGGGGCGGCCGCTGGGCCACCCCGTTGCAGGCACGATCGGAGGCGAGATCAAGCGGCCTTGAGATTGGTCGCGCTGGACTTGCCGTTCTTGCCGCGCATGACTTCGTAGCCGATGCGCTGGCCTTCCTTCAGGCTGCCCAGGCCCGAACGCTCGACGTCGGACACGTGCACGAACACGTCGGCCGTGCCGTCTTCCGGCTGGATGAAGCCGTAGCCCTTGGTGGCGTTGAACCACTTAACGGTACCGGTAGCCATGGTGGTGTCTCCCTTGCAATGGGAATTGGCGCCGAGCGGACATCGCCCAGCGCGCCAGCACATTCGATCAGGGAACAGAACACCGAGCACGACGCGCCCGCCAAGCCGCGGGCGCGAGGAAGGGACAGGCCGAACCAAACGCTTTGACGCGCGCTGTATGCCCGGTTGGCGCGGGCGGTGCAAGCGTGGGGGCGCGGGGCTGGCATGTGGGGTAGCAAGAATGTTCTTTCTTGAAAAAAAGAACCAAAAAATTTTTGTCCGTTTTTGCCCAACCTTTCCGCTTGCGCGTGGATAAGGTTTTTTTGCTTCTTTTTGTTCACAAAAAGAAGGCGCTTTCTTACTCGACCGCTGCGCGCCGCCGCGGCCGGTTCTGCACCACCGGGGCCAGTTCGGGCGCGTCATAGGAGGCGACCAGGCGTTCCTGCGACGCGGTGCCGTACTCCGTCGTGCGCTGATGCGGCACCCGGCCGATGCCGCGGATCAGCGCGTCCATACGATCGGGCGGGAACTCCTGGCCGTGCTCGGTGCCGGCGGCGCGCGAGATGCTTTCGTTCATCAGCGTGCCGCCGAGGTCGTTGGCGCCGGCCTCCAGGCACAGCGCGGCGCCGTGCGGGCCCATCTTCACCCAGGAGGTCTGGATGTTGGGGATGCCGGGGTGCAGCACCAGGCGGGCGACCGAGTGCATCAGCACGGCCTCGCGCACGGTGGGGCCGCGGCGGGCCTGGCCCTTCAGATACATCGGCGCTTCCATGTGAACGAAGGGCAGCGGGACGAATTCGGTGAAGCCGCCGGTCTCCGATTGCAGGTCGCGCAGGACCAGGAGGTGGCGGGCCCAGGCGAGCGGGGTTTCGACATGGCCGTACATGATGGTGGAGGTGGTACGCAGGCCGACGCTGTGGGCGGCGCGGATGGCTGCGACCCACTCGGCGGTGTTCACCTTGTCGGCGCAGATGATGTTTCGCACCTCGTCGTCGAGGATTTCGGCGGCGGTGCCCGGCAGGGTGCCGAGGCCGGCGGCTTTCAGGCGGGTGAGGAATTGGGCGAGGGTCAGGCCGAGGGTGGCGGCACCCTGGGTGACTTCCAAGGGCGAGAAGGCGTGGATGTGCATGTCCGGCAAGGCGGTTTTGATGGCGCGGCAGATCGCCTCGTAGGTGGCGCCGGTGTACTCCGGGTGGATGCCGCCCTGGAGGCAGACTTCGGTGGCGCCGCGGTCCCAGGCCTCCACGGCACGGCGGACGATCTCTTCCAGGCGCAGATCATAGGCGGGGCCGCGCAGGGCCTCGTGGGTCTTGCCCTTCGAGAAGGCGCAGAAGGTGCAGTGATACGTGCACATGTTGGTGTAGTTGATGTTGCGGTTGACCACGTAGCGCACGACGTCGCCGCTGACCGCGCGGCGCAGCGCGTCGGCGGCGGCGGTGACATGGGCGTAGTCGGCGTCGCGGGCGGCGAAGAGGCGGGTGATGTCGGGCGGGTCGAGGCGGGTGCCGCCGGCGGCTTTTTCCACCGCCCGGGCGGTGGCGCGGTCGGTGGTTTGCAGGAGGATGGCGGGGGCGGCGGGAAGCGTGGTCTGGCCGGGGGCCCAGTCGTCATCCCGGGAAAAGCCTTCGGCGTCGGCGAGGCGGCGGACCTGGGCGGCGATGGACGGGGCGAGCCAAATGTCGGGCGCCTGGACGTAGGCGGGGTAGAGCGGCAGGCGGCCGACGAGGATCTTTCCGGCTTCCGCGGTGCGGGCGGCGAGGTCGGCCAAATGAGGCCAGGGGGCTTCGGGGTTGACGTGGTCCGGCGTGACCGGGGAGACGCCGCCCCAGTCGTTCAGCCCGGCGCCGACCAGCTTCTGATAGGTGCCCGGGGAGAGGTTCGGGGGGGCCTGGATGTTCATGGCACCACCCAGGACGATGCGAGCGGCGGCGAGCGTCCAGAGCAGGTCGTCGAGGTCGGGTTCCGGGGCGGCGGCTCGCTTGGTCTTCGGTTTGGCGCGGAAGTTCTGGACGATGACTTCCTGGATGTGCCCGTGCGCGGCGTGCAGGTCGCGGATGGCCACCAGGGCGTCGATGCGTTCGGCGCGGGTTTCGCCCAGGCCGATCAGGATGCCGGTGGTGAAGGGGATTTTCAGCTCGCCGGCGAGGCGGAGGGTTTCGAGGCGGACTTCCGGGTGTTTGTCCGGGGAGCCGTAATGGACCTGGCCGGGCTCGCAGAGGCGGGTGGAGGTCGACTCGAGCATGATGCCCTGGCTGGCGGTGACCAGGCGCAGGGCGGCGAGCTCGCCGGCGGTCATCACGCCGGGGTTGGCGTGCGGCAGCAGCGTGGTTTCGCGGGCGACCAGGGCGCACATGGCGACCAGGTATTCGATGGTGGTGGCGTAGCCGAGGGCGGCCAGGGCCTCGCGGGCGGCGGCGTAGCGCAGCTCGGGCTTGTCGCCGAGGGTGAACAGGGCCTCGGTGCAGCCGGCTTCCTGGCCTTCGCGGGCGATGGCGAGGACTTCATCGGGGGTCAGGTAGGGGTTCTGGCCCTTTTTCGGGCGCTCGGCGAAGGTGCAGTAGTGGCAGACGTCGCGGCAGAGTTTGGTGAGCGGGATGAAGACTTTGCGGGAATAGGAGATAGTGCGGCCGTGGGCCCGGTCGCGCAGCGCGGCGGCCTCGGCCATCAGCTCGGCCAGCGGGGTGGCTTCCAGGCGTGCGGCCAGCATCGATGTGGGCTGTGCGTCCATGTGTTGGTCCCCCGGTGCGTGCCTTGCCGTGCGGCGCGGCACGCTCCATCGTGTCGCCTTGGGGCGGGCGATGCAATCGCGGCCGCGACGGGGGAGGGATGCCATGAAGTTTGGGTTCAATGCGCCGGTGGCGGGGCCGATGAGCGCGGCAGGGGCGCTGGCGGAGATCTGCGTCGGCGGGGAGGCGATGGGGTTCGACTACGCCACCTTCAGCGACCATGTGGTGATCCCGACGGCGATCGACAGCACCTATCCGTATTCCGCGACCGGCGAGTTTCCGGCCGGCGCCCGGGCGGAGCGGCATGAGCAGTTGACCGCGATCGCCTGGGTGGCGGGCAAGACGAGCCGGCTGCGGCTGGTGACCTCGGTGATGGTGGTGCCGCATCGGCCGGCGGTGCTGACGGCGAAGATCCTGGCCACGATCGACGTGCTGTCCGGCGGGCGGCTGACGCTGGGGATCGGGGCGGGGTGGATGGAGGAGGAGTTCGTGGCGGTGGGG
>JBIPLY010000359.1:0-4443 GCA_044369385.1 Acetobacteraceae bacterium
CTCATCGCCCGCCTCGCCCCCCAGCCAACCACCATCGCCATCCTCGGCCTGGCCTACAAACCCGACACCGCCGTCACCGACGAATCCCAAGCCCTCCTCATCGGCAAGACCCTCGCCGACGCCGGCCACACCATCCTCCTCGCCGACCCCCTCGCCCTGCCAAACGCCACCATCCCCACGCAGGCCGCCATCGAAGCCGCCACCCTCATCATCATCGCCACCCCCGACCCCGCCTTCGCCACCCTCACCTACCCCGCCAACAAAATCATCCTCGACTGCTGGCGCATCCTGCCCCCGCAATCCGCCACCGTCATCCACCTTGGTCAGGGATAAGAAGGTCAAGCGGCAGCAAGAGTCTTCTTTTTGTGAACAGAAAGAAGCAAAAAAACTTCAACCATTCGGCCAGAAGCCGTCATCGTGAGCGGAGCGAACGACCCACAGGCCGCCATCGCACCCCTGCCATTGCCGCCCGATCGCCCGTCGGTGGCAACCAAGATGGCGAATCCCGGTTTATCGGCACAACGGATGCCAATAGACTGAATGCCCCTCCAACGATCTCGGATGCGGCCATGGCAAGCAGTCAGCACCTGGAAAATGCTTCGATGCGCGCGGCAAAGATCGCGTTCGTGCTGGTCGCCAGCCTCCTATCCGCCGCCCAGCCAGTCTTCGCCCAACAAGTGGCGCCACCCCAAGCCCCCGTTGCACAGTCGCCAGTCGCCGCCAGCGTCGTGCGCGAACTCGTCGAAGCGATGCGCCTGAACGACGGCCCCCGGATCCGGGCCCTCTTCGCCCCGCAAGCCTCGCAAGCCTATGGCGACGGGGCGTCCAAGTCGGGCCCGGCCTTCTTCGCCTGGCTCGAATCAGACATCATCGCCCGCAAGGGCCAGGTGGATGACGCGAAACTCGCGGTGAACGGCAACGAAGTGATCCTCACCGGCCAGTTCAGAAACAGCAGCGGCTATCGCGCGGCGGCCAACTTCCGGCTAGTTATCGAACAGGGCCGCATCAACACTTGGCAGATGCGCTACTGATATGGGGATGGAGTGCCTAACGGCACCTCATGGCCCCGCTCGCGCTTGTCAAAACGACGAAGCCAGGAGGTTGCGATGCATGTGGCAATGGTGATGGGCACGGGCGTGTTGCTGCTCGGCGTGTTTGCGATGTTCGGCTGGCTCTGGGGCGCCAGCGCGGCCGGAGTCGCCCTCGCCGCGAAGTATTTCGTGCCGGTATGGCTGCTGATCGCCTCGACGAACATGTGGGTCGGCGTGACCCATGCCGGCTACACGGTGCGCCAGGAAGCGCCCATCCTGGTGCTGGTCTTCGCCGTGCCGGCGGCGGTGGCGGCTTTGCTCGCCTGGCGCCTGTCGCGCGGCTGACACCAGCCGGCGGAATGGCCGACTCTTTCGGCCATGCCGCCGGTTGATTTCACATGGAAACCGAGAGACAGAGAGAAGCCGGGGCACCTCTTTCCGGTTCTTCTCCCCGTCTCTTCGTCTCCATGTGAACATTCTTGCTTTCTGGCGATGCCGACCGTGGCACCTGCGCCGGGCCCAATCGCCATGAACGTCGCACAAGAGCACGCTCCGGTCCTGACGGAGCCCAGCCTCCCCTCAAGCCGGCTTCGCCACCACCATCATATGCCACCCAAACCGACGCTCCAGCGCCCGGAACATCCCCTCCGGCATCGCGGCAAACCACGGCTGCAACTCGTATTCATACTGAACATACTTCTCGACCACATAGGGAAAGATGTGGTCCTGCGAAATGGCCGTCGCCAGGAAGTCGTTTGCCCGCAGCAGATGCCGGACATCGGCCTGCGAATAGGTGAACGCGATCGGGCAGCCGGATTGCGCCTCCGGCTGGTCGAAGCCGCCCTCGATCATCGTGTCCTTCCAGGAATCGCGGGCGTAGAGCATCAGCCGGAACTCGCCATCCGGGCGGATCGCCTGCCGCGCCTGGCGGATCACCGCTTCCGGGTTCGGCGTATGGTGGATGACGCCGAAGGAATAGATCAGGTCGAAACTCGCTCGCCGCGCATGTTCCATCAGATGCTCGGCATCGGCATGCACGAAGGTGCCGTTCAGCCCGAACACGTCGAAGCGCCGCCGGGCCAGGTCCAGGCTGACCTCGGACAGCTCGATCCCGGTATATTCCGCCCCGGCGCGGGCGAAATTCACCGCGTCGGTGCCGATGCCGCAGCCGATCTCCAGCACCCGCTTGTCGCGCCAGCGCTCGAACTGGGCGAAGCCGGGGATATGCGGCTCGACGAAGTATTTGCGCGCCTCGACCTCGTCGAAATACTGCCGGCTCCCCACCGCGGCGCGCGAGTGGCGGATGTTGCAGGGGCGGCGGTTCCAGTATTCCGCCACCGTCTCGATCGAGGCCGTGCTCATGCGCAAGCTATGCCCCCCGCCCCGCGATCAGGCAAGGGCGGGGGGCCGCCGGATCAGGCGTCGAACTTGATCAGGTTGCGCAGCGGCGCCCCCGATTTCAGCATCGCGTAGCCCTCGTTGATCTGCTCCAGCTTGATGTGCCCGGTGATCAGGTGGTCCAGCTTCAGCCGCCCCTGCTTCCACAGCGTCAGCATCCGCGGCATGTCGACGCGGAAGCGGTTGCCGCCCATCGAGGTGCCCTGGATCTTGCGGTCGCGCAGGAAGTCCGCGCCATGCAGCTCGATCTTGGTCCCGAAGGGGACCATGCCGATGATGGTGGCCACCCCGCCCGGCCGCAGCATGGCAAAGCTCTGCTCGGCGGTGACCTTGTGGCCGATCGCCTCGAAGGAATAATGCACGCCGATCCCGTCCATCAGCTCCTTCACCGCGGCCACGGCATCCATGTTCGACGCGTTGATGACGTCCGTCGCGCCCATCTGCTTGGCGACATCGAGCTTCGACGACACCGTGTCGATCGCGATGATCCGGCTGGCCCCGGCGACGGCCGCGCCATTGACCGCCGACAGGCCGATGCCGCCGCAGCCGATCACGGCCACGGTCGAGCCCGGCTCCACTTTCGCCGCATTGAACACGGCGCCGACGCCGGTGACCACGCCGCAGCCGACCAGGGCGCCGATGTCCAGCGGGACGTCCTTGTCCACTTTCACCAGCGCGTTCTCATGCACCAGCATCTGCTCGGCAAAGGAGGACAGGTTGGCGAACTGGTGCACCACCTGGCCCTTCCAGGTATAGCGCCGCGCCGCCCCCGGCAGCAGCTTGACCTCGGTGTTGTCGCAGATGTTCGGCCGCCCGGTGGTGCAATTGGCACAGGTGCCGCAGAACACCGACAGGCAGGAGATCACATGGTCGCCCGGCTTCACATAGGTGACATCGGAGCCCACCGCCTCGACCACGCCCGCGCTCTCATGGCCCAGGATCGCCGGCACGGGATAGGGATACAGCCCCTCCATCATGTGCAGGTCGGAATGGCACAGCCCGGCAAAGGCGGTACGCACCAGAACCTCGCGCGCCTTGGGCTTGGCGACTTGCACGTCTTCGATGGTCATCGGCTGGTTGGCGGCATGCAGGATGGCGGCGCGCATGGCTTGGTTTCTCTCCCGGTTCGCCCGGCTTCACCCGCCGGCGTGTGCGCCAGCCTAAGCCCTGCGCCGCGGCTACGTCCACAGCCCCGATAGCCGCCCCGGCACTTCGGCGATCGCCGCCGGCTCGGCGTTGGCGAAGGCCAGGCGCAGATGCCGCCCCTGCCCCGGCCCGAAGAACGGCCCCGGCAGGCCCATCAGCCCGCGCTCGGCCGCCAGAAGCTCCGCCACCACCATCGCGTCCGGTGCGCCCTCCGGCAGGCGCAGATAGGCGAAATACCCGCCCAGCGCATCGACCTGCCAATGGTTGACCCCGGCCATCGCGGCGGCAAAGGCGCGCGCCCGCCCGGCCATGATCGCCCGGTTGCCAAGGCGCCAGTCGCGCAGCCCCTCCACCGCCCAGGTCAGCGCCGCCTGCGCCGCCCGCGGCGGGCAGATCTGCATCGTGTCCAGCACTTTCGCCAGTTGCTCGCGCAGCCCCGGCCCGCAGGCGATGGCGCCCACGCGATGGCCGGGCACGCAATAGGCCTTGGAGAACGAATACAGATGCACCACGTGCTCGCCCCAGTCGGGATCGGCGAAAAGGCCGTGCGGCGGCACCTCCCCGGGCAGGAAATCGCGGTAGGTCTCGTCCAGCACCAGCCAGAGCCCGCGCGCGCGGCAGAGCTCGGCAAAGGCGGCGAGTGTTTCGGGCGGATAGATCGCCCCGGTCGGGTTGTTCGGCGTCACCAGCACGATCGCCCTTGTGGCCGGCGTCAGCAGCCGCGCCGCCTCCTCGGGATCGGGCACGAATCCCGCGTCCGCGCGGCACGGCAGCGGCACCACGCCGACGCCCTGCATCTGCAGCGCCATCTGGTGGTTGAAATACCAGGGTGCGGGCAGCATCACCGCCGCCCCCGGCTCGGCGATCG
>JBIPLY010000360.1:0-4434 GCA_044369385.1 Acetobacteraceae bacterium
GGATTTTCCTGCACGAAGGTGCGGAACAGCCGGATCACCGACAGGCAATGCAGCGTCTCGTCACGCACCGACCAGGAGACGATCTGCCCCATCCCCTTCATCTTGCCGAAGCGGGGGAAGTTCAGCAGGATGGCGAAGCTGGCGAAGAGTTGCAGCCCCTCGGTAAACGCCCCGAAAGCCGCCAGGGTCTTGGCAATCTCATGCTTGTTGTCCACGTTGAAGGACTGCATGTAGTCGTACTTGTCCTTCATCTCCTTGTATTTCAGGAACGCGGAGTACTCGATTTCGGGCATGCCGACCGTATCCAGCAGGTGCGAATAGGCCGCCACATGGATCGTCTCGATGTTCGAGAACGCCGACAGCATCATCAGCACTTCGGTGGGTTTGAACACCTGGCTATAATGCTTCATGTAGCAGTTGTTCACTTCCACATCCGCCTGGGTGAAGAAGCGGAAGATCTGCGACAACAGGTTGCGCTCGGCATCCGACAGGCCGCGATGCCAATCCTTCACGTCATCGGCCAGCGGCACTTCCTCGGGCAGCCAATGCACCCGCTGCTGCGTCAGCCAGGCCTCATAGGCCCAGGGGTAGCGGAACGGCTTGTACACCGGATTCGACGTCAACAGGTCGAACTTCACCGGGGTTTCGTCAGGGGTCGCCAAAGCGCTCATCGGACTGAAGTCTCCATCTGCGATTCGAGCGTTGCACGTTACCACCTGCCACGCGGCAAGCCAATGCGGCCTCGGCAAAGCCACACCAAATGTTGCGCTACAATCACGGCACGGCACAACATATTGTGGCAACCCAAACCTACCGATCAGCCTCTCGCCGCTCGGGCGCCTCGCGACGGCATGCTCACCCGTTCTTAACCACAGCAAGTCAGGGTGGTCGAAATTCCGCCTCGAAACAGGACGCAGCATCACCATGTCGGAGCCCAAACCGCCCAGCCAGGTCACGCCCCCGCGCCGAGCGGGAATTGCACGCAGCGTCGCGGTCGCGGTCGCGGCGATGACAGTGGCGAGCGCCCTGGTAGCCGGCCTGCTGCTGGCGGCATTGCACGAATTGAAGGTCAACGGCCCGGTCTACCTTGAGATCCGTCGCGGGACCGACATCACCGCCGACATCCTGCCGCCCCCGCTCTATGTGATCGAAGGCTTGCTCACGCTGCATGAGTTGCGCGATACCACCGACCCGACCCGCCGCGCGACGCTGCGCGAGCGCCTGGCCCGCCTGGCCAACGAGTTCGGCGATCGCCAAGCCTACTGGAACGACCAGCCCGACCTCGATCCAGATCTGCGACGGCTGCTTGACACCGGCGTGATCCCAACGGGCCGCCAGTTCTTCCTGCAGGTGCAGGAGGTCTTCCTCCCGGCGCTGGCCCGCGACGATCCGGCTGAGATCGCCCGTGCCATGGCCGAAGCCAACGCCGTCTACGACCGTCACCGCGCCGCCGTGGATGGGCTGGTCGCCCGCGCGGCCACCGCGGTGGCAGATGCCGAAGCCACCGCCGTACGCCTGTCCAACCTCGCGGATCGTGTCGCGGCAAGCACTCTGGCCTTCGCACTGGTCGTGAGCGTACTGACCGCGGCGGCGATGAACCGACGTGTCGTCCGACCCGTCCGCGCGCTATCGGCGGCGATGCGCCACTTGGCCGATGGCCGGCTGGACATCGCCATCCCCAATGCCGAACGCCGGGATGAACTTGGCCAAGCCGCCAACGCGCTCGGCTTCTTCCGCGACAATCTCGCAGCCAGCTCACGCCAGCAGGTCGAGCGCGACGCCGAACGCCGCGCCGCGGAGGAAGCCAAGCAAGCCGCCATGCGCGACATGGCCGATACTATCGAGCAGGAAGCCAACGCCACTCTAAATCGCGTCCGCGGCCTCACCCAGAATGCCGCCGGCGCCGCGCGCGTCATGGCGGAAGCGTCCGAGCGCACGCAGTCCAACGCCCACTCCGCCAACATGTCCTGTGACCACGCACTGCGCACCGCCGAGAGCGTCGCCGGCGCGGCGCAGGAGCTGTCCCAGGCGATCAGCGAGATCACCCGACAGGTTTCCGGCTCGACGCGGGTCGCACAGAATGCCGTGGCGGCGGGCGATTCATCGCGTCAGAGCATCGAAGCCCTGTCCGAGCGCGCGCGGCAGATCGGCGCTATCACCGGCATGATCGCCGACATTGCCGAGCGGACCAACCTGCTGGCCCTGAATGCAACCATCGAGGCCGCTCGCGCCGGCGAGGCCGGGCGCGGCTTTGCTGTTGTCGCCAGCGAGGTCAAGGCGCTCGCGGTCCAGACCGCGCGTTCGACCGAGGACATCACCCGCCAGCTCGATGGCATGCGCCTTGCCGCGGGCTCGGCCGCCGAAGCCGGGCTGCGCATGGTCTCAACCGTCGGCGAGATCGAGCAGATGTCGCAGTCCATCGCCGCAGCCGTCGAGCAACAGGGTGCCGCCACCGCTTCCATCGTGGCCAATGTGGTCGAAACCACCGCCGCGGTGCGCGATGCTGCAGACCGCGCCGCCGACGTGTCGCGCGACGCCCTCGATGTCGGCCAGCACGCCAAGGGTGTGCTCGGCGCCACCGACGGTCTGGATCGCGCCGTGGCCGATTGGCGCGAGACGATCGTAAGGACCGTGCGCGGCACAGCCCCGGAGGCAAATCGCCGTGCCTCTCACCGCCATGCCCTGGGCATGTCCGCCCGGCTATGCGCCGCTGGCCAGCCACCCGTCGTCGTCACTATCGACAACATCTCAACGGGTGGTGCGATGCTGCTCGATGCACCCGCCGGCGCGCGCGGCGCGGCGCTGGTTCTCGAGGTCGGCGGCCTGCGCCTGATGGCCACGCGGCTCGATCACGGTGCGGCAGGTCGTGCCAATGTGCGGTTTGCCCCCGGCGTCGTCACCGAAGACACGTTAGCCGTCCTGGCATCCGACCAGGCTTCGTCAGGCAATCGGTCCATCGGCCAGCGAAAGCCAGAAGGCGCGCTGACCCTTGCCGCCTGATCGGTCTGCCCAGCCTACTGGCAGGCCAGGCACTCTTCATAGTCGGTGCTCCCAGCCTTCGGCGCCCCGGCCACGAGGGGCAAAATCCCCTGGTCGTTCGCCGGCAGGTTCGCCGCCGACACGCCGGTGAACTCCATCGGCCGCACCGCCTTCTCGCTGACCGCATCCGCGCGCTGGATCGACATCGAGCGGCAGTAGTACAGGCTCTTCACGCCCTTCTTCCACGCCAGGTGGTGGATCTGGTGCAGGTCGCGCTTGTGCACGTCGGCCGGCACGAAGATGTTGACCGACTGGCTCTGGCAGATGAACGGCGTGCGATCGGCGGCGTGCTCGATCACCCAGCGCTGGTCCAGCTCGAACGCGGTCTTGTACACCGCCTTCTCCTGCTCGGTCAGGAAGTCCAGGTGCTGCACGCTGCCCTTGTTGGTGGTGATCGACGACCACACCTCGTCGGTGTCCTGGCCCTTTTCGATCAGCAGCTTGTGCAGGTGGCGGTTGCGCACCGTGAAGCTGCCGGACAGCGTCTTCTGCAGGAACACATTCGCGGCAATCGGCTCGATCCCCGGCGAGGAATTGCCGGCGATGATCGAGATCGATGCGGTCGGCGCGATCGCCATCTTGTGGCTGAAGCGCTCGTGCACGCCGTAATCCGCCGCATCCGGGCAGGCGCCGCGCTCATCGGCCAGCAGGATGCTGGCATGGTCGGCCTGCTCGCGGATGTGCTTGAACATCTTCTTGTTCCACACCTTCGCGATCACGCTCTCGAACGGCACGTTCTGCGACTGCAGGAACGAATGGAACCCCATCACGCCGAGGCCCACCGAACGCTCGCGCATCGCGGAATAGCGCGCGCGCTCCATGCCCTCCGGCGCGCGGTCGATGAAGTCCTGGATCACGTTGTCGAGGAACCGCATCACGTCCTCGATGAACAGCGGGTCGTCCTTCCACTCGAACCAGTTCTCCAGGTTCAAGGAGGACAGGCAGCAGACAGCCGTGCGCTGCTTGCCGTGCTGGTCGATTCCGGTCGGCAGGGTGATCTCGCTGCACAGGTTCGAGGTCTTCACTTCCAGCCCGGCCAGCTTGTGATGCTCGGGCTGGGCGCTGCTGACATGGTCGCTGAAGATCAGATACGGCTCGCCGGTCTCGATGCGCGCGGTCAGGATGCGGATCCACAAGGACCGCGCGCTGATCTTGCGCACGGGGCTGCCGTCCTTGGGCGAGGTCAGCACCCAGTCCTCCCCGGCCTCCACGGCGCGCATGAAGGCATTCGGGATCAGGATGCCGTGATGCAGGTTCAGCGCCTTGCGGTTCGGGTCGCCGCCGGTCGGGCGGCGCATCTCGACGAACTCCTCGATCTCCGGGTGCGTCACCGGCAGATACACCGCCGCCGAGCCGCGCCGCAGCGAGCCCTGCGAAATGGCCAGCGTCAGGCTG
>JBIPLY010000361.1:0-4395 GCA_044369385.1 Acetobacteraceae bacterium
CGTGGCCAGGGTGGCGAGCCAGCGCCTCATGCCGGTGCCGCCGCGATCGCCGCCAGCGCCGCGTCGTCGCGCTTGCCCCCGTCGGTCAGCGGGACCGCCGCCACCGTCCGCAGCAGCGACGGCACCATCGCCGCGGGCAGGCCGCCGCGCAGGGCGGCGCGCACCCGTGCCAGCAGGTCGGCATCGTTCGCGCCCGCGGGCACCACGAAGCCGGCGAGCCGGACGATGCCGTCCGCGCGCAGCACCAGCACGGCCGCGTCCGCCACCCCCGGCACGGCGCGCATCGCCAGCTCGATGGCCGCGGGCTCCACCCGCTGGCCGGCCAGCTTCACCATGCGGTCGCGCCGCCCCAGCACCACCATCACGCCGTCCTCGGCGATGCGCACGATGTCGCCGGTGTGGAAGATGCGCCGGCTGGGGTCGGCGGGGTCGGGCGTGAACCGGGCCGGCAGCACCTGGCCGTCCACCCAGTCGCCGCTGGCAGCATAGGGGGTGCTGACCACCAGCTCGCCGGGCGCGCCCGGGGCGGCCGGGCGGCCGTCTTCGTCGAGCAAGGCGGCGCGAACGCCCTCGACCAGATAGCCGACGGCGACGCGCATCGGGTCGTGGTTGTCGTCGGGCGGCACGTACCAGCTGGCGAGCCGGGCCGACTCGGTCAGGCTCAGCCCGAAATGCACCCGGCATCCGGCCGGCAGCACGGAGCGAATGGCGGCCAGGTCGGCGCGCAGCATCTCGTCGCCGCCGACCATCACCAGGCGCAGCCGGGCAAAGGCGGCGGCGGCCCCCGGCGGGCGCGCCAACGCCTTCAGCAATTGCGGCGTCGTGTGCAGCACGGTGGCGCCCTGCGCGCGCATCTCCGCCAGCGCGCCGCCCAGGCCCAGGCGGGGGATGTCCAGCAGCAACAGCCCGGCCCCGGCCAGCAGCGCGCAGTTCCGGTGCGACAGCGCGCCGCCGGTGGCCGGCGGGCCGGCGATCGCCACACGGTCATGCGGGCCGAGGCGCAGGAGGCGGATGCGCGGGATGTAATTGGCCAGCATCACCCGTTGGACCTGGACCATCGCCTTCGGCGCGCCGGTGCTGCCGGAGGTGGCGACGATGAACGCCGGGGCGGCGGGGTCGAGCAGGCGGGGCGGCGGCGGGGCGGGCGTGTCGGCCACGGCATCGAAATCCAGCCAGGGCAGGCCGGCCGGCAACAGCGGGGCGAGTTCGGCCACGCTGACCACGCCGGACAGCCGCGCGGCCGCGATGGCGCGGGCCAGGGCGGCGGCGGGGAGATGCGGCCCCAGCATCATGCAGGGCCGCCCGGCCGCGAGCACCCCCATCATCGCCACCTGATAGCGCGCATCGTTGGGCAGCAGCACGCCGATCGCGCCGGCGGGCCAGGCCGCCTGGCGCGCCAGCGCGTCCCCCAGCCGGCAGGCGGCGGCATGCAGGGTGGCGAAATCGATCCGCCGGGCGCCATCGGAAAGGGCGGCGAGCCCAGGCTGGCGCGCGGCCAGTTCGGCCAGATGCACCAGGATCGGGCGCTCGGCCCAGGCGGCATCGATCGGCGGCTCGGGCAGGTCGGTCGGCGGGTCTTCGGCGGGCGGACGCGGCACCGCTGCGTGCCACGCCAATGCCGCGGCCGCGCGGCGGGCCGGCTTCTCGCTGTCGCCAATTGTCGTCAAGCAAGTCTCCGCTGCGATGCCCGGGTGCAATCTAGCCGGAAGCCGGCGGCAGCGGAATGGCGGGCGTCCTGATTTCGGCCCGTCCTAGAGCGTGATCGTCGGAGGCGGAATCGCCGGAGACGCGAATCACGCGATCAAACAAAGGCCTAGAGCATGCGCCGCGCTTCTATCAGCGCGGATCATGCTCTAGCGCCGAGGCTACATATTGCGTCCGTGGCAGTGCTTGAACTTCTTGCCGCTGCCGCACGGGCAGAGCGCGTTGCGCGGCGTGGCGGTCCAGGTGGCAGGGTCGTTCGGGTCGATCGCATCGCTGCGCATCGGGGCGGCGGAGATGCGGGTGGGCATCTGTTCCACGCCGGATTCGAAGCTGTCCGACGGGGCAGCCGGGTCCGGGTGGATTTCCTGGAACGGTTGGAACACCGGTGCGGGCGGTTCCGGGTTCAGCTCGACGCGCGAGAGAAAACTGGTCACCTGTTCCTTCAGCTCGTCCAGCATGGCGTTGAACAGGGTGAAGGCTTCGGCCTTGTACTCGTTCAGCGGGTCGCGCTGGCCATAGGCGCGCAGGCCGATGCCCTGGCGCAGGTGATCCAGCGCCAGCAGATGCTCCTTCCAGACGCGGTCGAGCAGTTGCAGCAGCAGGCTCTTCTCGATGAAGCGCATGGTCTCGGGGCCGAAATTGGCGGCCTTGGCGGCCATCATCTCGGCCACGGCGCGTTCGATGCGCTCGCGGATCTGGGTCTCGTCGATGCCTTCCTCGCGCGCCCACTCGCTGACCGGCAGATCGAGGCCGAAGACGCGGCTTACATCCGCTTCCAGCTCGGCGGTCTGCCATTGCTCGGCATAGGCCTTCTCCGGGATGCGGGCGGTCACCATGCCGGCGATCACCTCGGCGCGCATATCCGCGATCGTCTCGCTGACGTCCTCCGCGTGCATGAACTCGCGGCGCTGGGCATAGACTTCCTTGCGCTGGTTGTTCATCACGTCGTCGTATTTCAGCACGTTCTTGCGCGTGTCGAAGTTGCGCGCCTCGACCTTCTTCTGCGCCTTTTCCAGCGCCTTGTTGATCCAGGGATGAACGATCGCCTCGCCGTCCTTCAGGCCCAGCTTCTGCAGCATGCCGCCCATCCGGTCGGAGCCGAAGATGCGCATCAGGTCGTCTTCCAGGGACAGGAAGAAGCGGCTGCCGCCGGGATCGCCCTGGCGCCCGGAGCGGCCGCGCAGCTGATTGTCGATGCGCCGGCTCTCGTGGCGCTCGGTGCCGATCACCAGCAGGCCGCCGGCGGCCTTCACCCGGGCGTGGCCCTCGTCCACCTCCGCGCGCATCGCCGCTTCCCGCGCGGCGCGCTCGGCCGGGTCGGTGACCTCGCCCAGCTCCAGGCGCAGGCGCATGTCGATGTTGCCGCCCAGCTTGATGTCCGTGCCGCGGCCGGCCATGTTGGTGGCGATCGTCACCGCCCCGGGCGCGCCGGCCTGGGAGATGATCAGCGCCTCCTGTTCGTGGAAGCGGGCGTTCAGCACCTGGTGGGCGATGCGCTTCTGGTTCAGCAGCGCGGACAGGTGCTCGCTTTTCTCGATGCTGACGGTGCCGACCAGCACCGGCTGGCCGCGGCCGCGGGCCTCCTCGATCAGCTTGGCCACCGCCTCGTATTTCTCGGCCGCCGAGCGATAGACCTCGTCGTCGTTGTCCTTTCGCAGCACCGGCACGTTGGTGGGGATGTCGATGACGTCGAGCTTGTAGATCTCGGCGAGTTCGTCCGCCTCCGTCAGCGCGGTGCCGGTCATGCCGGACAGCTTCGGGTACAGGCGAAAATAGTTCTGGTAGGTGATCGAGGCCAGGGTCTGGTTCTCGGCCTGGATGGTGACGAACTCCTTGGCCTCCAGCGCCTGGTGCAGCCCTTCGGAATAGCGCCGCCCGTCCATCATGCGGCCGGTGAACTCGTCGATCAGCACCACCTTGTCCTGGCGCACGATGTAGTCGACATCGCGGGAGAACAGGGCGTGGGCGCGCAGCGACTGCAGCGAGTGGTGCAGGATCGAGACGTTGAAGGTGTCGTACAGGTTGCCCTCGGTGATGATGCCGGCCTGGCGCAGCATCTCCTCCAGCGTCTCGCTGCCCGCCTCGGTCATGTTCACCGTGCGGAACTTCTCGTCTTTTTCGAAGCGGCCGGTGTCGCGGACGAAATCGACCATGACCGCGTTGACCCGGCGGTAGAGATCGGACGAATCCTCGGCCGGGCCGGAGATGATCAGCGGCGTGCGGGCCTCGTCGATCAGGATGCTGTCGACCTCGTCGACGATGGCATAGGCGAAGTCGCGCTGGACCATGTCGTCCAGCCGGTACTTCATGTTGTCGCGCAGGTAGTCGAAGCCGAACTCGTTGTTGGTGCCATAGGTGATGTCCGCGGCATAGGCGCTCCGGCGGTCTTCCTCGCCGATGCCGTGCACGATGGTGCCGGTGGACAGGCCGAGGAAGCTGTACAGCGCCCCCATCCATTCGGCGTCGCGGCTGGCCAGGTAGTCGTTCACGGTGACCACATGCACGCCGGCGCCGGTCAGCGCATTGAGATAGACCGGCAGGGTGGCGACCAGGGTCTTGCCCTCGCCGGTCTTCATCTCGGCGATCTTGCCGTCGTGCAGGACCATGCCGCCGATCATCTGCACGTCGAAGTGGCGCATGCCGAGCGCGCGGCGGCTGGCCTCGCGCACCACGGCGAAGGCCTCCGGCAAC
>JBIPLY010000362.1:0-4392 GCA_044369385.1 Acetobacteraceae bacterium
GGAGAGGGCTTTCGTATTGGGGGTGCGGCGGGGCGGGGTGGCCTGGGCCAGGGATTCGCCGGCTTCGAGGCGGGCGAACAGGACGGCGAAGGCGCCGACCAGGAGGGCGAGCAGCGCCAGGATGGCAGCATTCAGCGCCGCCGCCGGCCCGGGCTGGGCGGCGGTCTGGCGGGCCTCCGCCTGGATCTTCGCGCAGAGTGCGGCGAAGTGCGGGGCGACGCTGCCTTCGGTGATCGGGGGGAGGGCTTCGGACACGCAAGGACTATATGCCGACTTCGTGGCCGATGCAATGGAAAAAATGCCTTGTATTGCGGGACCGCGGGGGCGGGGCTATGGCGGCTGGCAGGGATTTCCGGGGGATCGGCGATGGACGGGCTGGGGGCGGCGGTGCGGGGGGAATTCGCGCTGCAGGACGGGTTCGCCACGGTGAACCATGGCGCCTATGGCGCGACGCCGCGCGGGGTGCTGGCGGTGCAGGACGAATGGCGGGCGCGGATGGAGCGGCAGCCGAGCCGGTTTTTCAACGGCACCATCCTGCCGGCGCTGCGCGATGCGGCCGAGCGGCTGGGCGGGATGCTGGGGGCGCGGGGGGCGGATATCGGGTTTGTCGGCAATGCGACCGAGGGGGTGAACGCGGTGCTGCGCTCGCTGGTGTTCGCGCCGGGCGACGAGATCGTGGTGCTGAGCCATGTCTATGGGGCGGTGCGCAACACGGTGCGGCATGTGTGTTCGATCAGCGGGGCGCGGATGGTGGAGGTTCCTGTCGCGTTTCCGCGGCCGGATGATGCCGATGTGCTGGCTGGGCTGGCGGGGGCGCTGTCGGACCGGACGAAGCTGGCGGTGCTGGACCACATCACTTCCTCCACCGCGCTGCTGTTGCCGATCGGGGCGATGATCGCGGCGTGCCATGGGCGCGGGGTGCCGGTGCTGGTGGATGGGGCGCACGCGCCGGGGCAGGTGGCGTTGGATCTGGGGGCGTTGGGGGCGGATTGGTATGTCGGCAATTGCCACAAATGGCTGTTCGCGCCGAAAGGGTGCGGGTTTTTGTGGGCGCGGGCGGATCGGCAGGCGGGCATCCATCCGGCGGTGATCTCGCATGGCTATGGGCAGGGCTTCACGGCGGAGTTCGACTGGACGGGGACGCGCGACCCCTCGGCCTGGCTGGCGGTGCCGGCGGCGTTGGCGGTGCATGCGCGGCTGGGGGGGACGGCCCTGATGGCGCGCAATGTGGCGCTGGCGGCTGCGGCCGGGGCGGGGCTGGCGGCGCGGTGGGGGACGGAGACCGGGGCGGGGAACCGGGCGGCCGGGGCGATGGCGATGGTGCGGCTGCCGGGCGGGACGGATGCGGCGGGGCTGCGGGGGCGGCTGCTGGCGGCGGGGACCGATGTGCCGATCATGGCGCATGGCGGGCGGCTGTGGCTGCGGCTTTCGGCGCAGGCGTATAATGAGGCGGAAGATTTTGTGCGGATGGGGGAATTGGTGGAGGCGGGGATCGAAGCCTAGGAAGCGGTTCTTTTTTGAAAAAAAGAACCAAAAAACTTTCATCCATTTGCCAGCAGGGGGGACGGGTGCCAATGGATGAAGTTTTTTTGCTTCTTTTTGTTCACAAAAAGAAGACTCTTGCCTGACCTTCCTTCCTGCCCGGCACGGCGCTAGGCTTCCGGCAAACGGGAGGGTTCCATGGCGTTGCGCATCGAGGCGATCGATCCGGGGCGGGCGGATTTTGCCGGCGTTGTGACCGGGGTGGACATTGCCGCCGGGGTGGATGCGGCGGTGGCGGCCGAGATCGAGGCGGGGATGGATCGCTTTGCGGTGCTGGTGTTTCGCGGCCAGGCGATCGACGATGCGCAGCAACTGGCGTTCAGCCGGCATTTCGGGCCGCTGGAGACCGCGACCGGGGATATCGTGCAGGGGGCGGAGCGGCGGCTGTCGATGGATGTCAACGACATCTCCAATGTGGACAAGGACGGGCGGGTGCTGGCGCGGGATGACCGCAAGCGGTTGTTTGCGCTGGGCAACATGCTGTGGCACAGCGACAGCAGCTTCAAGGCGACGCCGGCGAAGTTCTCGCTGCTGTCGGCGCGGGTGATCCCGGACCATGGGGGGGACACCGAGTTCGCCGACATGCGCGCGGCGTGGGACGCGCTGGACGGAGCGACGCAGGCGCTGGTGCGCGACCTGGTGTGCGATCATACGCAGTTGCACTCGCGCGGGACGCTGGGGTTCACCGATTTCACCGCGGAAGAGCGGCAGCGGTTCGCGCCGGTGCCGCAGCGGCTGGTGCGGCGCCATCCGGTGACCGGGCGGCTGTCGCTGTACCTGTCGAGCCATGCCGGGTCGATCCATGGCTGGCCGGTGCCGGAGGCGCTGATGCTGCTGCGCGACCTGGGCGAGCATGCGACGCAGGACCGGTTTGTGTTTCGCCATGCCTGGCGGCAGGGCGATCTGGTGATGTGGGACAACCGCACGACGATGCACCGGGCGCGGCGCTATCCGGCGGAGCAGGTGCGCGATCTGCATCGCACGACGGTGGCGGATTCGGCGCCGACCTTGCAGCAGGCGGCTTGAGGGAGCGAAAGATGGGCAATCCGCGGTGGACGAGGCGGCCGGAGGGGTCGACCTGGGGCGATTGGGGGCCGGACGACCAGCTCGGGCGGCTGAACCTTTTGACGCCGCAGAAGGTGTTGCAGGGGATTGCCGAGGTGAAGGAAGGGCGGGTGTTCTGCCTGTCCTTGCCGTTGGACTATCCCGGCGGGGCGATCCTGAGCCCGCGGCGCCATCCGCCGGAGCTGATGCCGACGATGCGCGACGGGCGGCCGAACATGGCGGTGCCGCTGCGCTGCTATGACCCGAATGCGCTGGATGTGATCTGCGACGACCGGGTGCTGTTGACGCTGCAGTATTCGACGCAGTGGGACACGCTGGCGCATGTGGGCCAGATGTTCGATGTCGATGGCGATGGGCGGATGGAGGACGTGTTCTACAACGGGTTCCGGGCGGGGACGGACATTGCCGGGCCGCTGGAGTATGACCGGGGGGTGGAGGGGCGGCCCAATCCGGTGCCGCCGGGGGCGCACAAGCTTGGCGTGGAGAACATCGCCAAGACCTGTGTGCAGGGGCGGGCGGTGATGATCGACCTGTTGGCGCATCACGGGCGCAGCGGGCAGATGGTGGGGTATGCGGAGCTGATGGCGATCCTGGAGAAGGATCGGGTGGTGGTGGAGGAGGGCGACATGGTGTGCTTCCGCACCGGGTTTGCCGAGCTGCTGCTGGAGATGAAGAAGCAGCCGGATCGGGAGGCGCTGTTCAAGACCACGAGTGCGCTGGACGGGCGCGATCCGCGGCTGTTGCAGTGGATCACCGATAGCGGGGCGGTGGCGCTGTTTGCCGACAACTATGCGGTGGAGGCGCAGCCGGCGCGGGCGGGGAGCGATCCGTGCGCGACGCTGCCGCTGCATGAGCATTGCCTGTTCAAGCTGGGCTGCTACCTGGGCGAGATGTGGTATTTTACCGAATTGGCCGACTGGTTGCGGGCCAATGGGCGCAGTCGGTTCTTGATGACGGCGCCGCCGTTGCGGCTGCCGGGGGCCGTGGGGTCGCCGGCGACGCCGGTGGGGACGGTTTAGCCGTGCGCATCTTCCAGCATCATGTGTTGGCCACCGCACCGAAGGGGGCGGCGGGGGCGGGGCAACTGGTTCTGACGCGCGGGGCGGCGGCGGCGCAGGCGGCGGGCGGGCGGGTGTTCGGGGTGTTCACCGCCATGATCGGGCTGGGGCTCAACAACCTGGTGGTGCTGTCGGAGTTTCCCGACGAGGCGACGGCGCGGGGGGTGGACTTGCTGGCCGGGGTGCCGGCGGGGGTGGTGCGGCACGAGTTCTGGGAGCCGGACCCGCGGCCGACGGCGGAGGAGGCGCTGCCGGAGACGGAGGGGTTCTTCTCGCATCGCTGGTTCGATTGCGCGGAGGCGGACTGGCCGCGGTTCCGCGACATCTCGGCCGATGCCTGGGACAATTTCGAGGATGTCCACGACACGCGGGTGATCGGGTTCTGGCGCAGCCGCACGCCGCCGGCGCCGGGGGTGACGCGGGTGTGGCTGATGGCGTGGTACAGGGACCTGGCGGCGTGGGAGGCGTCGCGCTTTGTGCTGAACCCGGTGGGGACGCGGGCGGAGCAGGCCTTTGCCAATTTCAGGGTGCGGCGGGAGATGACGCTGGATTCGGCGGTGTCGATGCTGCGGCGGGTTAGCTGAGGCGGCTTGCGGCCAGCAGGCGGTAGCGCATCGCCCCCCTGCCCTGCAGCAGTTCGAGAGTCATGCCGCCGATATCGGCCTGTTCGCGCAGGGCCAGGCCGAGGGGGGCGAGCCAGGCGGCGCGGCGGCGCTGGCGGGCGAGC
>JBIPLY010000061.1:0-13632 GCA_044369385.1 Acetobacteraceae bacterium
CACGAAATCCTCGCGCAGCGTCGGCGGCGCGAAGGAATTCGCCTCCAGATGAAGCCCCAGGATGGCGATACGAGGTGCGGTCATGGCGGGGTCCGTTTGCGGCGATGGAGCGCCAGTATAGAGTGGTCGCGCGCACACAAGAATGCCCGGGGATGGCCGTGATGATGACAACAGCCGAGCCTGCTCGGACGACGACAACCGAGATGCTCGCACGCCTGGTGGCGTTCGACACCACCAGCCGCAACCCGAACCTCGCCCTGATCGATTTCGTCCGGGCCTGGCTGGACCAGCACGGCGTGCCCTATCGCGTCAGCACCGACCCGACGGGACAGAAGGCCAACATCCACGCCATCATCGGCCCGCAGGCCGCCGGCGGCATCGCGCTGTCCGGCCATGTCGACACCGTGCCGGTCGACGGCCAGGCCTGGAGCGCCGATCCCTTCGCGCTGCGCGAAGCCGGCGGCAAGCTCTATGCCCGCGGGGCCGCCGACATGAAGGGCTTCGTGGCGTCGTGCCTGGCCGCCGTGCCCGACCTGGCCCGCCGCAAGCTGGCCCGCCCGATCCACCTCTTCATCACCCATGACGAGGAAACCGACATGACCGGCGCGCGCGAACTGGTCGAAGACCTCGCCGCCAGCGGCCTGGCCCCCGAAATGTGCATCGTCGGCGAGCCGAGCCTGATGCAGCCGATCCTGGGCCACAAGGGCCGCCTGGCGCTGCGCGTCATCGCCCGCGGCAAGCCCGGCCATTCCAGCGAACCGGCCAAGGGCGTGAACGCCATCGCCGCCGCCGCCGAGGCCATCGCCTACCTGAACGCCGAGGCCCGCCGCTTCGGCCTCGAAGGCCCGTTCGACCGCAACTTCGACCCCCCGCACACCACCGCCCATGTCGGCACCATCCAGGGCGGCAGCATCCTGAACATCATCCCGGAGCGCTGCGAATTCGTCATGGAGTGGCGCACCATCCCGGCCGACGACTTCTTCGCCCAGGTCGAACGCCTGCGCGCCCATCTCGCCGCCCATGTCGAGCCGGCAATGAAAGCCGTCGATCCCGCCTGCGGGGTCTCGCTGGAGGTGATGAACTGGATCCCCGGCATGGCGCTGCCGCCCGGACATGGCCTGGCCGACCTGGTCAAGCAGCTCACCGGCTCGAACTCCACCGGCCATGTCAGCTACGGCACCGAGGGCGGGCTGTACCAGAAGGCCGGCATCCCCACCATCGTCTGCGGCCCCGGCGCGATCGCGCAGGCGCACCAGCCCGACGAGTGGATCGAACAGGCCCAGCTCGACGCCTGCGACGGCTTCATCCGCCGCCTCGCCGATCGCCTGGCCAGCTAGCCGCCCGCATGACCGGACCCGATCCGCCCGGACTGGGGGCGTGCAGCTTCCCGGTGCGCATCGCGCCCCCGGACCTGGCCCCCTGGCGCGCCGGCAATACCGGGATCGAGGGCGTCACCAGCCACGCCGCCGCCGCGCCGGGCCCGCATGTGCTGCTGCTGGCGCTGATGCACGGCAACGAGTTCGCCGGTGCGGTGGTGCTGGAGCGGCTGCTGCGCGCCAGGCTGCGCCCGCTCGCCGGCCGGCTGTCGATCGGCTTTGCCAATCTCGACGCCTTCGACGGCTTCGATCCCGCCAACCCCACCGCCAGCCGCTACCTCGACGAGGACATGAACCGCCTCTGGGACCCCGCCGTGCTCGACGGCCCGCACCGCTCGCGGGAGCTGGATCGCGCCCGCGCCCTGCGCCCGGCGATCGAGGCGGCGGATGTGGTGCTGGACCTACACTCGATGCTGTGGCCGTCCGACCCGCTGATCCTGGCCGGCAGTTCAGCCCGCGGCCGGGCGCTGGCCGCGTCCGTCGGCGCCCCCGGCCTGGTCGTCGCCGATCGCGGCCACGCCAACGGCGCCCGGCTGATCGATCACCCCCGCTTCACCGATCCGGCCGGGGCGGCGCGCGCCATGCTGGTGGAGGCGGGCCAGCACTGGGAACCCGCCACCATCGAAACCGCAGCCGCCAGCGTCGCCGGCCTGCTGCGCACCCTCGGCCTGGCCCGCGCCCACCCCGCCCTCCCGGTGCCGGGCCCGCAGCCATGCCGCGTGGCGGAGGTGACGCAGGTCGTCACTGCGGCCACCGCCGGCTTCGCCTTCGTCCGCGCCTTCCGCGGCGGCGAGGTGATCGCGCGCCGCAACACCCTGATCGCGCTGGACGGCACCACGGAAATCCGCACCCCGCACGACGATTGCCTGCTGGTCATGCCCAGCCTGCGCCCGGGGCGCGGGCATACGGCGGTGAGGCTGGCGCGGTTTGTCGAGCGATAGGTCAGAAGGAAAAGGCTGGGCGGAGCCCAGCCTTGCCTTGCCTACCGCCCAGCCTTCGGCCACCGCCGCGCCACCTCCGGCAGCACGCGCTCGACCAGCAGCCGCGTCTGGCGCATCACCTCCGCCCCATCCTCGGCCAGCGGCCGCAGGATGAACTTCTGCGCCCCGGCATCGATGTATTGGCCGATCCGCGCCACGATCTCCGCCGCATCGCCGATGGCGAAGTAGTCCTCCGGGTCCTGCCCGGTGCGCTTGGCATAGCCCGCCTTCAGCCGCGCGAGGCCGGGGTCGTCCGCCGTGCCGAAGCGGAAGGCAAAGGCCGCGCCGTAATGGTCGTCATCGATCGCCCGCCCGGCCGCCCCCGCCGCCGCCTTGATCGCGGCCACGATGGCGCCCAACTGCCCCGGCGTCTCCGCCCCGGCCTGCCATCCGGTGCCGTATTTCGCCGTCCGCCGCACCGCCGCCTCGGAAGCCCCCCCGATCCACATCGGCAGGTTCGCCTGCACCGGCTTCGGCGCGATCTGCGCCCCGGTCAGCCGGAAATGCCGGCCGTGATAGGTCACCGGCGCCCCGGTCCACAGCGCCGCGATCACCTCCAGCGCCTCGTCGGTCACCCGCCCCCGCGTCGCCTGGTCCAGATGCAGCGCCGCCCATTCCGGCGCCCGCGGCGACCCGATCCCGAACCCCGGCAGCAGCCGCCCTTCGGACAGCATGTCGATCGTGGCGCATTGCTTGGCCAGCAGCACCGGATCGCGCATCGCCAGGGAGACCACATTGACCCCGAATTTCAGCCGCCGCGTCCGCCCCGCCAGCGCCGCCATGGTGGCCATGCACTCCAGGATCGGCTGCGCGGAGACGATCCGGTCGGTCTGCCACAGGCTGTCGATCCCGCCCTGGTCGCACAGATCGGCCCAGCGCCAGAACCCCGCCGCATCGGCAAACGGGAATTCGGTCATCCCGAGGCCGATTGCGATGCGCAAAGGGTGCGTCATGCCGCCGCCTCCCCCATCACCATCGCCCGGATCGCCACGGGATCGGACTGCTCCATCACCCGGCGCGCGAAGCGGGTGCAGTCGTCGATGTCCAGCCCGCGCACCGCCTGCTTCACCCGCGGCACCGCCGAGGCGTTCATGCTGAAGCTGCGCAGCCCCAAGCCCAGCAGCAGCCGCGTCATGCGCGGATTGCCCGCCATCTCGCCGCAGACGGAGACCGGCATGCGCATCCGCAGCGCCGCCTCGGTGGCGAACTGCACCAGGCGCAGCACGGCGGGATGCAACGGGTCGTACAGCTCCGCCACCTCGCTGTCGGCGCGATCGACGGCCAGGGTGTACATGGTCAGGTCATTGGTCCCGATGGCGAAGAAATCCGCCTCCAGCGCCAGCGCATCGGCCGCCAGCGCCGCCCCGGGCGTCTCCACCATGATGCCCAGCGGCGGCGGCTTGTCGGCCATCCGCTCCCCGCGCCGGCGCAGGCGGCGGGCGACGCGCTCATAGATCTCGCGCGCCTGGCGCACCTCGGCCACGGTGGTGACCATCGGCAGCAGCACCCGCGTCGGCCCATGCACGCTGGCGCGCAGGATCGCGGCCAGCTGGGTTTCGAACAGCTCCTCGTGGCGCAGCAACAGCCGCAGCCCGCGCAGCCCCAGCGCCGGATTCGCCTCGGTGGCGACCGAGACGATCCCCTCGGTCTGCAACGCCTCGATATCCTTCTCGCCGCCCCAGTCCAGCACCCGGATCGTGGTCGGATCGCCCTCCATCGCCTCCACGGCGGCGCGATAGACCTCGTATTGCGCGTCCTCGTCCGGCAGCGTCTCGCGGTTCATGAACAGGAACTCGCTGCGCAGCAGCCCGATCCCCGCCGCCCCGGATTGCGCGATCAGCGGCAGCTCGGCGGGAATCTCCAGATTGGCCTGAAGCTCGACGGCCTCGCCATCCGTGGTCACCGCCGGCAGCCGCCGCAACCGCGCCAGGCGCTGCTGCTCGCGCGCAAACGCCGCCACCCGCCGCCGCGCCTCGGCCAGCGTGGCCGCGGTCGGATGGATGGTCACGGTGCCGTCGCTGCCGTCCACCACGATGATGTCGCCCGGCCGCACGGCATCCGACAGCCCAGCCACCCCCAGCACCGTCGGCACCCCCAGCGCGCGCAGCATGATCGCGGTGTGCCCGTCCGCCCCGCCCTCGTCGGTGGCAACGCCGGCCAGCCGCGACGGGTCCAGCAGCGCCGCATCGGCCGGGCGCAGGAACTCGGCGGTCAGCACCGCGCCCGCCGGCAGCCCGGCAAAGCTGCGAAACGGCGCGCGGGTCAGGTTGCGCACCAGCCGCCTTCCGATCTCGCGCACCTCGTCCGCCCGCCGCCGCCGCCCGGCGCGATCGTCATCGGCCGGCATCGACTGGATCAGCTCCGCGATCGCCTCGCTCTCGTCGAACACCGCCGTCTCGGCGCTCACCAGCCCCTCGGCGATGCGCCGCCGCGCCCCGCGCACCAGCCGCGACGGCCCGACCATCTGCAGATAGGCATCCAGCAGCGGCGCGATCTCCGCCTGGCTGTCCTCCGGCAACACCCCCAGCCGCTCGCGCAGCTTCAGCAGCTGCTTGCGCGACTGCGCGATCGCCGCATCCAGCCGGGCGGCCTCGGCGGCGGCATCGGCCGAGCGGATGCGCGTGCGCACCACGATCGCCGGCGGCTCCTCCGCCCCGAAGGCCGGCCCGATGGCGATGCCGGGCGAAACCGCGATCCCGACCAGCTGCCGCTGCGCGCCCACCGGCGCATCCGGCTCCGGCCCGCTAGTCCTGCTCATCGAAGCCGGCCTCGACCAGGGTGGACAGCGCCTCCATCGCCTCCTTGGCGTCCCACCCCTCCGCGCGCAGCGTGATCGTGGCGCCCTTCGCCGCGCCCAGCATCATCAGCCCCATGATCGAGCGCGCGGACACCGACTGCCCGTCCTTCTCCACCTCCACCGAGGCGCCGAACCGCTCCGCCAGGGTCACGAACTTCGCCGCCGCGCGCGCATGCAGGCCGCGCTTGTTGACCACGACCAGATGGCGCACCAGGACGGAGGAATCCGACATCGTCAGCCGCAGTCGTCCTCGCAGGGCTTGGCCTGCGGCAGGATCTGGGAGGCCGCCGCGATATACTTGCGCCCGGCGGCCGTGGCGCATTCCACGGCATCGGCCAGCGGCTGGCTGCCGCGCACCTTGGCCAGCTTGACCAGCATCGGCAGGTTCACGCCGGACAGCACCTCCACCCCCTTGTGCACCATCTGCGAGATGGCGAGGTTGGATGGCGTGCCGCCGAACATGTCCGTCAGCAGCACCACGCCGTCGCCGGTGTCCACCGTGGTGATGGCGCGATGGATCTCCGCCCGGCGGCCCTCCATGTCGTCATCGGGGCCGATGCAGACCGTGGCGACATTGCGCTGCGCGCCCACCACATGCTCCATCGCCAGGCGCAGCTCCTCCGCCAGGCGGCCGTGGGTGACAAGAACCAATCCGATCATGGCTCGGGTTTGCTCAAGGCGAAGGTCTCCGGCGCAGGCGGCGCTTGGGTGGGATCGGTGCGGCTGTTCTGCCGCGGCAAGGCGCCCTCACGGGCCAGTTCACGATGCGAAGCGGTCACGCGCCATCCGGCATCGGCCAGGTGGCGGGCCAGATGCTCGGCCACCGTGACGGAACGGTGGCGCCCGCCGGTGCAGCCGATGGCGACGGTTGCGTATTTCTTGCCCTCTTGCAGGAAGCGGGGCAAGACCAGGTCGAGCATGCCGGTCAGCCGCGCCATGAATTCGCCGTAGTCCGGATCGGCCCGCACATAGGCGGCGACCTCCCCGTCCAGCCCGGTGCGCGGGCGCAATGCGGGGTCGTAGAATGGGTTGCGCAGGAATCTTGTGTCGAACACCAGCTCCGCCTCGCGCGGCAGTCCTGCGGGAAACGCGAACGAGATCAGCGAAATCGAAAGGGATTGCTGCCCCCCGCCCTCGGTCGCATCGGGCCCGAACCCGGCATCGATCTGCTGGCGCAGGGCTGCCAGCGGCAGTTCGGAGGTGTCGATCACCCAGTCCGCCTGCTCGTGCAACGGCGCGATCAGCCGGGTTTCGGCGGCAATCCCGTCCGCCACCCGCCCCTGCGGCGACAGCGGATGGCGCCGCCGCGTCTCCGTGAAGCGCCGCAGCAGCACCGATTCCTCGGCCCAGGCGAAGATCAGGTCCACCCGCATCCCCGGCAACCCGCGCAGCCGGTCGCGCAGCTCCAGCACCCGCTCCGGCGTGAAGCTGCGCGAGCGGGCATCCACCCCCAGCGCCACCCGCGCCGGCCCGCCGGCGATGCTGGTCACCAGCCCCTCGATCAGGTCCAGCGGCGGATTGTCGATCGCCTCATAGCCGACATCCTCCAGCGCCCGCAGGATCGAGGCCCGCCCCGCCCCCGCCAGCCCGGTGACCAGCGCCACCCGCCGCGCTTCGCCCGCGCCGCTCACGCGAAGGCCCCGGCATGCTGCGCCAGCCGCCCCAGCGCGCAGTCCAGCGCCAGCGCCACGATCTGCGGCGCTGCCGGCCGGGCGGCATCCAGCGCCAACAGCGGCAGCCCGGTGGCCGTATCGCGCGCCGGCACCGGCAGCCGCGCCGCCGGCCGGTCCAGCGACACCGCCAGCACCAGCCGCGCCCGCGCCAGGAACGGCAGCCGCAGAATCCCCAGCCCCCGCACCTCCAGCAACCCGGCCAGGGCCGCCGGCGCGCTGGCCATGCCGTCCGCGATCTCCACCCGGTCGTCGGCCACCAGCACGAAGCCGCGGTCAAGCAGGCGCAGCACCAGCTCGGACTTGCCGGACCCGGACGCACCCGTCACCAGAACACCCGCCCCGTCACGGGCAGCGCAGCTCGCATGAATCTGCATGGGGCCGGAGCATGGCGCGGAAGCGGGGGGGAAGGAAGCCTGAAGTTTTTCAGGCAAGAAAGGCGTTCTTTTTGTGAACAAAAAGAACCAAAAAAACTTTTCCCATCCGCCAGCACCACCACCCGGCCCACAGGCAAGGCCGGGCCAGCCCGCTTGCAAGCGGAAAAAGTTTTTTTGCTTCTTTTTGTTCACAAAAAGAAGGCCTTGCCTTGCCTTTTCCCCCATGCGACTCCTGCCCCCATGAGCATCACCCGCGCCGACATCGCCGCCGCCGCCGCCCGCATCGCCCCCTTCGTGCGCCGCACCCCCACCCTGGCGGTCCCTGCCGGCGAGCTGGGCCAGGCCTGCCCCATGGTGCTGAAGCTGGAGCTGCTCCAGCACGCCGGCAGCTTCAAGCCGCGCGGCGCCTTCAACCGCATGCTCTCGGCCGGCACCCTGCCGGCGGCCGGCGTGATCGCGGCCAGCGGCGGCAACCATGGCGCGGCTGTCGCCTATGCCGCCCGCGCGCTGGGCGTGACCGCCGAGATCTTCGTGCCGCAGCACACCCCGGCGGCCAAGATCGCCCGCATCGAAAGCTTCGGCGCCAAGCTGGTGCGCGGCGGCGAAACCTATGTGGAGGCGCTGGCCGCCAGCCGCACCCGCCAGGCCGAAAGCGGCGCGATGGAGGTCCACGCCTTCGACCATCCCGCCGTGCTCGCCGGCCAGGGCACCACGGCGATCGAGTTCCTCGAAGACGCGCCGCAGATCACCCACCTGCTGGTCGCCACCGGCGGCGGCGGCCTGATCGGCGGCATGGCCGCCTGGGTGGAGGCGCGCGCGAAGATGGTCAGCGTCGAGCCCACCGGCTGCCCCGGCCTGCACGACGCGCTCGCCGCCGGCCGCCGCGTCGAGGCGCCGGTGGGCGGGCTGGCCGCCGATTCGCTCGGCGCGCGCGTCGTCGGCAGCCTGATGTTCCCGGTCGCCCAGCAGCACGTCACCCAGGCCGTGCTGGTCACCGACGACGCCATCCGCGCCGCCCAGCGCCTGCTGTGGGACCGTTTCCGCCTGGTCGCCGAGCCCGGCGGCGCCACCGCCCTGGCCGCCGTGCTCTCCGGCGCCTTCGTGCCGCCGCCGGGCGCGTGCCTCGGCGTGCTGGTCTGCGGCTCGAACACCGATCCGGCCAATGTTGTGGGGTGATGCATGAGCGACGATCCCGTCCTGCTGGACATCGACGCGCGGGGCGTGGCGACGGTCACGCTGAACCGCCCGGCCCGCGGCAACGCCTATGACGAGGACCTGCTCGCCGCCCTGCTCGGCGGGCTGGACCGCCTGGCCGCCGACCCCGCCATCCGCGCCCTGGTGATCCGCGGCGCCGGCAAGCACTTCCAGGCCGGCGCGGACATCAACTGGCTGCACCAGGCCGCCCATTACCCGCATGACCGCGCCTACGCCGCCAGCCACGCCACCACCGAGGCGATGCGCAAGCTGAACGAGTTCCCCCACCCGACGCTGGCCGTGGTCAAGGGCGCCTGCTTCGGCGGCGGCGTCGGCATCGTCTGCTGCGTCGACGTGGCACTGGCCGCCCCGGACGCCCTGTTCGGCATCACCGAGATCCGCGTCGGCGTCGCCCCCACCCCGATCAGCACGCACATGGTCAACGCCATCGGCCTGCGCCACACGCGGCGTTACGCGCTGACCGGCGAACGCTTCGGCGCCGCCGAGGCCGCCCGCATCGGCCTGGTGCACGAGGTGGTCGCCGCCGCCGACATGGAATCCCGCCTCTCCGAGGTGCTGGACGCCATCTTCCTCGGCGCCCCCTGCGCGATCAGCGCCACCAAGGACAGTTTCCTGGCCGCCAACGGCCTGAAGCTCGACCCCCGCCAGGTGACGCAGCTCTCCCACGAAGGCTGGATCCAGCGCGCCTCGCCCGAGGGCCTGGAGGGGACCGCCGCCTTCCGCGACAAGCGCCTGCCGGCCTGGTACCGCGCCCCCGCCGCCGAAGCCTGACGCCATGGCCCGCCCGCGCGGCGAATGGGCCAAGATCGCCACGATCCAGGCGCTGTTGGCGCTGAACGCCCTGGTGATGGTCTATCCGCTGTTCGTCATGCTGCTCTCGGCGTTCAAGACCAACGCGGAGATCTTCGCCTCCCCCTTCGCCCTGCCGGCGGAATTCTCCCTCGCCAACGCCGCCCGCGTCTGGGGCGAGACCAATTTCCTCCGCTATCTCGCCAATTCCGCCGTCGTCACCACCGCCTCCGTCCTGACCATCCTGCTCATCGGCACCATGGCCGCCTACGCCCTGGCCCGCTACCCGTTCCGCCTCTCCGGCCTGGTGTTCCTGTTCTTCCTCTCCGGGCTGATGGTGCCGCTGAAGCTGGCGGTGATCCCGCTGTTCATCCAGCTCGACTGGCTCGGCCTGATCAACACCCGCGCCGGCCTGGTGCTGATCTACGTCGCCATGGGCCTGCCGAGTGCCATCTTCATCCTCACCGGCTTCCTGCGCAGCCTGCCGACGGAGCTGGAGGAGGCCGCGCGCATGGAAGGCGCCAGCGAACTGCGCATCATGCTGCAGGTGATGCTGCCCCTGGCCCGCCCCGCCCTGGTCATCGCCGCGATCCAGAACGCGGTGCCGATCTGGAACGACTTCTTCTTTCCCCTCGTCCTGATCAGCAGCGAGGGCCTGAAAACCCTGCCGCAGGGCCTGACCGTCTTCATGGGCGAATACAACACCGACTGGGGCGTGCTGTTCGCCGGGCTGAGCCTGTCCGCGTTGCCGATCATTGCCGTCTATGTCGTTCTGTCGCGCCACTTCATCGCCGGCATGACCTCGGGCGCGGTGAAATAGCGGCGCGAGCGATGCGTGGCGGACAACGCAGGCATTGATCTTTGCCGCAACCGGCGCCATTACAGGGGCATCGGCGGCCCCGCGGCCGCCCAGATAGGGAGCTTCACAATGATGCGCATGACTGTCGGCGCCATGATCGCCGGCGCCTTCCTCACCGTGGCCGGCGCGAGTGCCCTGGCCCAAAGCAGTGGCTCGGCCACCATCGACGCGATCGTCAAGCGCGGCGAGCTGAACTGCGGCACCGCCGGCAACTCGCCGATGTTCTCGCTGCCGGACAGCCAGGGCGTGATGCGCGGCATCGACGCCGACAGCTGCCGCGCCGTCGCGGCCGCCATCCTGGGCGACGCCCGCAAGGTGAAGTTCATCCCCACCACGGCGCAGAACCGCTTCACCGCGCTGCAGTCCGGCGAAGTGGACCTGCTGTACCGCTCCACCACCTGGACCCTGGGCCGCGAAGGCAACCTCGGCGGCATGTTCGCCAGCGTGAACTTCTATGACGGCACCGGCTTCCTGGTGAAGAAGTCCCTCGGCGTGAAGTCCGCCAAGGAGATGGACGGCGTCAGCGTCTGCGTCGCCCCCGGCACCTCCACCGAGCTGGCCGTGGCCGACTTCTTCCGCCTGAACAAGATGAAGTTCACCCCGATCATCATCGCCGACACGAACGAGATCCAGAACGCCTACCTCGCCGGCCGCTGCGACGCCTACTCGACCGACGCCTCGGGCCTGGCCGGCTTCCGCTTCCAGCAGGGCGACAAGAAAGAAGACCACGTCCTCCTGCCGGACATCATCTCCAAGGAGCCGCTCGGCGCCATGGTCCGCAAGGGCGACGACAAGTTCTTCGACATCGTGCGCTGGACCTACTTCGCCCAGACCATCGCCGAGGAATACGGCATCACCCAGGCCAACATCGACGAAGTCGCCAAGACCTCGGTCGTCCCGGAAGTCCGCCGCATGCTCGGCGTCGAGGGCGACATGGGCAAGGCGCTCGGCGTCGACAACAAGTGGGCCTACAACGCCATCAAGGCGGTGGGCAATTTCGGCGAGATGTGGAACCGCAACATCACCCCGTACGGCGTGCCGCGCGGCATCAACAACCTGTGGAACGCCGGCGGGCTGCATTACGCCCCGCCGCTGCGTTGATCCGCATCGGGCAGTCGTGAATGGCCGCCCTGGTTCGCCAGGGCGGCTTTTTCGTGGCCCCGGCAGCAACCGGCCCGCCAAGCGATTGATCCGGGACGGTCACATGCCGCAATGTGGCGCAGGTTTTGCTAACCCCTCCGCCGTGACCCACGCGGCGATCCGCCAGCAACAGGATGCAGGCCGGCATGTCCTCCACCACCTCTGATCCCCGGATGGCCGGCGCGCGCAAAGCCCCGCGAAAGGGCATTTCGCTCTCCTGGTCCGATCCCCGCCTGCGCGCCATCGTCTGGCAGGTTGTCATCGTCGGCCTGCTGGTCGGCGGGCTGTGGTACCTGGCCAGCAACACCGCCACCAACCTCGAACAGCGCCGCATCGCCACCGGCTTCGACTTCCTGGGCACCATCGCCGGCATCCCGATCGGCGAGCACCTGGTGCCCTACGACCCCTCGGTCAACACCTATGGCCGCGCCGTGCTGGTCGGCATCCTCAACACGCTGATGGTCACCGTGGTCGGCGTGGTACTGATCACCTTCCTCGGCACCGCGATCGGCATTGCCTCGCTATCGAACAACTGGCTGCTTTCGCGCCTGTGCCGTGCCTTCGTCGAAGTCATGCGCGACGTGCCGCTGCTGCTGCACCTGCTGTTCTGGTACGCCATCCTGCTGACCCTGCCGCCGGTGCGCGAGTCGATGAGCGTCCTGCCCGGCGTCTTCCTGTCCAACAGCGGGCTCAAGGTGCCGCTGCTGATCTGGGAGCCCGCCCATACCGGCTTCGCCCTGGCGCTGGCCGCCGGCACGATCGCCACCTGGTTCGCCAACCGCCGCGCCACCCGCATCCAGCACGCCACCGGCCTGCGCCCGCGCGTCTGGCCCATGGCACTCGCCGCCCTGGTGCTGCTGCCGGTCCTGGTCTGGGCCATCATGGGCGCCCCCTTCGCGCTGGAGATGCCGGTCAAGGGCCGCTTCCGCTTCACCGGCGGCGGCAGCATCTCGCCCGAGTTCATCGCCCTCATGATCGGCCTGGTGCTCTACCACTCCGCCTTCGCCGCCGAGATCGTGCGCAGCGGCATCCTCTCCGTCCCCTCCGGCCAATGGGAGGCCGGCGGCGCGCTGGGGCTGAAGCGCGGCACCATGCTGCGCCAGATCGTCCTGCCACAGGCGCTGCGGGTGATCATCCCGCCGATGACCAGCACCTATCTCGGCGTCGCCAAGAACTCCTCGCTGGCCGTCGCCATCGGCTACCCGGACCTGGTCTCGATCGTGAACACCACCCTGAACCAGACCGGCCAGGCGATCGAGGGCATCGCCATCATCATGGCGGTCTATCTCTCCATCAGCCTGTCGATCTCGCTGTTCATGAACTGGTACAACGCGCGCATCGCGCTGGTGGAGCGCTGATCCATGGGCACCACCACCACCACCCACACCCCGATCGCCCGGCGCGACCAGCCGGCGCTGCTGGTTGCCGGCCCCCTGGCCTGGATGCGCGCCAACCTGTTCAGCTCGTGGCTGTCCAGCCTGGTCACCCTGGCGCTGGCCTATTTCCTGATCAAGTTCGCCGTCGGCTTCATCGACTGGGCCTTCCTCAAAAGCGTCTGGACGGTGCCCACAAACCCCGCCACCGGCCAGCTCAACCCCGAGGCCTGCCGACAGGCCAAGGGCACCGGCGCCTGCTGGGCGGTGATCTGGGACAAGTACCGCTTCATCCTGTTCGGCCGCTACCCGTTCGAGGAGCAGTGGCGCGCCGCCATCGTGCTGGTGCTGTTCCTCGGCCTGTTCATCGTCTCGGCGATGCGCCGCTTCTGGCGCCCGTCGCTGGCGCTGATCTGGGTCGTCACCCTGACGGCGATCTTCACCCTGATGTGGGGCGGCGTGTTCGGCCTGGAATACGTGCCGCAGGACAGCTGGGGCGGGCTGCCGATCACCCTGATCCTGTCCACCTTCGGCCTGGCCTGCGCCTTCCCGATCGCCGTGCTGGTCGCCCTCGGCCGCCGCTCCACCGACCTGCCGGCCGTCAAGCTGCTCTGCGTCATCTATGTCGAGGTGATCCGCGGCGTGCCGTTGATCTCGCTGCTGTTCATGGCCAGCGTGATGTTCCCGCTGTTCATGCCGGCCGGGATGAACCCGGACAAGCTGCTGCGCGCGCAGATCGCCATCATCGTGTTCGCCGCCGTCTACCTCGCCGAGGTGATCCGCGGCGGGCTCCAGGCCCTGCCGAAGGGCCAGTACGAAGCCGCCGACGCGCTCGGCCTGTCGTACTGGCGCAAGATGGGCCTGATCATCCTGCCGCAGGCGCTGCGCCTGGTGATCCCGCCTTTGGTGAACACCTTCATCGGCTTCTTCAAGGACACCTCGCTGGTGCTGATCATCGGCATCTTCGACCTGCTGACCTCCGGCAAGGTCGCCGTCGCCGACCCGATCTGGCAGGCCTTCTGCACCGAGGTCTACATCATGCTCGGCCTGATCTAC
>JBIPLY010000364.1:0-4373 GCA_044369385.1 Acetobacteraceae bacterium
TGGCCAGCGGGTTGCCGGCATTGTCCTTCACGCCCTGCGGCTGGTCCTGACCGACCTCGGGGTAGACCATGTAGACATAGGCGGAGGGGCCGGAGAACAGCTTCATCTTCGGGTCCGACTTCAGCCGGGCGATATCGGCGATCGGCACGCGATTGATGAAGTCGACATCGCCGGCGAGCAGGGCGGCGACGCGGGCGGGGTCACGGGCGATCGGGTTGATGCGCACGGTGGCCCAATGCGGCTTGGCGCCCCAATAGGCATCGTTGCGGGCGAGCATCTGCGGCGCGCCGGGCGACCAGGAGACCAGCTTGAACGGGCCGGTGCCGTTGGCGGCGCGGCCGGCGTTGAAGTCGCTGGGCGTCGCGGCGCCGGTCTTGGCCGACATCATGAAGACGTTGGAGATGTTGGTGGGCAGCAGCGGCGCCGGTGCGGTGGTGATGAAGCGGACGGTGTGGGGGTCGACGACGACCACTTCCTTGATCTGGTTGGTGTAGACGATATAGGAGCTGGGGTTGCCCGGCAGGGTGGGGATGCGGGCCAGGGTGTATTTCACGTCCTCGGCGGTAAAGTCCGAGCCGTCGTGGAACTTCACGCCGGGGCGGAGCTTGAACTCCCAGGTGGTCTCGTCGACGACCTTCCAGGACAGCGCCAGGCTGGGGGTCAGCTGGAGGTTGACGTCGCGGCCGATCAGGGTGTCGTACTGGTTGCGCATCGCCTGGGTGTTGGAGCCCAGCAGGTTCCACTGCGGGTCCATCGTGTTCGGCTCGTTCTGCAGGCCGAGGCTGAGGGTCTGGGCGCTGGCCGGGGGGGCACCGGCCGGGGCCACGGCGGCGGCGGCGAGAGCGATGGCGATGGCGAGTTTGCGCACGCGTGGTCTCCGATGCGGTGGGGGATGGTCACGCCCCGGAGGGACGCGGCGTTGCGCAAAGCGTAGAGAAGGGTTGCGCCAGGATCAAGCCGGATGGGCAAGCGGATGCGGCGCTCGCACGGCGATCGGTCGGGGGAGGTGGCGGGCCCGGACGGTGTGCGGCGTGCCGGCAGGGGGGGCACCCCTCACCCCACCCTCTCCCGTCTGCGACAGCAACGCGCTTTGCGTTGCGTAAGCGCTCGGGGGAGAGGGTTTTTCTGGGGGAGGGTCAGCCGACCTGGTCGGCGAGCAGGCCGAGATGGTAGGCGCTGTCGCCCCACATGTGCTCGAACACCATGACGCGGCGGAAGTAGTGGCCGACCTGGTATTCCTCGGTCATGCCGATGCCGCCATGGAGCTGGACGGCGTTCTGCGTCACGAAGCGGCCGGACTGGCCGACGCCGACCTTGGCCATCGAGATGTTGCGGGCGCGCTCGGCGGGGTTTTCCTCGTCCACCATCATGGCGGCGAGCATGGCCATCGAGCGGGCCTGTTCGACCTCGATCAGCATGTCGGCGGCCTTGTGCTGCAACACCTGGTTGGTGCCGATCGGGCGGCCGAACTGCACGCGGGTGCGCAGGTATTCCAGCGTCATGGCGTGGGCGGCCTCGCAGGCGCCGACGGACTCCGCGGCCATGGCGGCGATGCCGGCCTGGGTCACCCGTTCAATGGTGGACCAGGCCTCGCCGATCGGGCCGAGCACGGCGTCGGCGCCGAGCTTGACGCCGGAGAGCGAGATTTCGGCAGCCCTTGTGCCGTCGCGCATGGCATAGCCGCGGCGGGCCACGCCGGGGGTGCCGACGGGGACCAGGAACAGGGTGAGGCCGGCGCGGTCCATGCGGTCGCCGCCGGTGCGGGCGGAGACGATCAGGGTGTCGGCGCTGTCGCCGTGGAAGACCACGGATTTCGCGCCTTCCAGCACCCAGCCGGCGCCGTCTTTCGTCGCCGTGGTCATGACGTCCGACAGGTCATAGCGCGCCTGTTGTTCGCCATGGGCCCAGCCGAGCTTCAGCGAGCCGTCGACGATCTGCGGCAGGAGTTCGCCCTTCTGGGCCTCGTCGCCGGCGTATTTGATGGCGCTGCCGCCGAGCACGACGGTGGCGAGATAGGGTTCGAGCACCAGCGAGCGGCCGAATGCCTCCATCACCATCATGACGTCGACGGCGCCGCCGCCGAAGCCGCCATAGTCCTCGCTGAACGGCAGGCCGAGCAGGCCGAGTTCGGCATACTTGTCCCACATCTCCTGGCTGTAGCCCTGGGCGGCCTTCATGTAACCGCGGCGCGCATCGAAGGCGTAGCGGTCTGCCAGCAGGCGGCTGATGCTGTCATTCAGCAGCCGCTGGTCTTCGGTGAGTTCGAAATCCATCAGAGCCTCAGGATCGCTTTGTTCAGGATATTCTTCTGAATCTCGTTGGTGCCGCCATAGATCGAGGCGGCGCGCATCATGAGATACGGCGGTGCGGCGTACCCGGCCCATTCCGGCCCGATGGCCGGCTCGTTGTCGCCGGCTTCGCGGTTGAGCAGGTCAAGCTCCTTCGCCCAGTCCGGCATGGCCAGCGGGCCGGCGATGTCCATCACCAGCTCGGCGGTGTCCTGCAGGAGTTCGGTGCCTTTGATCTTCAGCACCGAGGAGAACGGGTCGGGCTTGCCGTCGGAGTTGCCGGCGGCCTTGGCGACGACGCGGAGCTGGGTGAGTTCCAGCGCCTTGGCCTGGACCTGGAGTTTCGCCACGCGCTGGCGGAAGCCTGGGTCTTCGATCAGCGGGCGGCCGTTCTGGCGCACGTCGCGGGCGAGTTCCTGGGCGTAGTTGATGCGCTCCATCGACTTGCCGAGGCGGGCGATGCCGGTGCGTTCGTTGCCGAGCAGGAACTTGGCCACGTCCCAGCCCTTGTTCTCCTCGTAGACGCGCTGGCTGACCGGCACGCGCACGTCGTCGAAGAAGACTTCGTTCAGGTGGTGGCTGCCGTCGATCGAGATGATCGGGCGCACGGTGATGCCGGGCGACTTCATGTCCATCAGCAGGAAGGAGATGCCCTCCTGCGGCTTGCGGGCGTTGGGGTCGGTGCGGACGAGGGCGAATATCCAGTCGGCGTTGTGGGCCGTGGAGGTCCAGATCTTCTGGCCGTTGACGATGTACTCGTCGCCGACGCGCTTGGCCGCGGTTTTCAGCGAGGCCAGGTCGGAGCCGGAGCCGGGCTCCGAGAAGCCCTGGCACCACCAATCCTCGAGGTTGGCGGCGCGGGGCAGGATGTGGGCCTTCTGCTCCGGCGTGCCGAACTGGATGATGACCGGGCCGATCATGGTGATGTTGAAGCCGTTCACCTCCGGCGCGTGATTGATCTGGTTCTCTTCCTGGAAGATCATGCGCTGGGTGGGCGACCAATCGGTGCCGCCGTATTCCTTCGGCCACTTGTAGGTGGCCCAGCCCTTCTTGTTCAGGATCCGCTGCCAGTCGACGATGTCCTGCTTGGTGGGCGAATAGCCCAGGCGCAGGCGCTCGCGGGTGCGGGCGGGAAGGTTCTGGCGGATGAAATCGCGGACTTCCTTGCGGAAGGCGACCTCTTCCTCGGTGAAGCGCAGGTCCATTGGGTTTCCTCTCGCGCGCGGCCGTTGTTGACAATCAGTATGTGGCGCGATTTGGCGGGGCGCAAGGGAGGGAGGAAGCGGTTCTTTTTTGAAAAAAAGAACCAAAAAATTTCTCCCCCGTCTTCGTGCGTCACACGCCGCACCCGCGCCCGCATGGAATGCCGTCGGCCAACGGGAAAAGTCTTTTTGCTTCTTTTTCTTCAGAAAAAGAAGATTCTTGCTTCCTTCCTACAGCCGCAGCACCGCCTTGTTGAGAATGTTCTTCTGGATTTCGGTGGTTCCGCCGGCGATGGTCGACGCCCGGTGCATCAGGTAGGGCGGGGCGGCGTAGGCGGCGTAGTCCGGGCCGATCGGGGGTTCGTTGTCGCCGTCCTCGCGGTTCAGGCGGTCGAGTTCCTTGGCCCAGTCGGGCATGGCGAGCGGGCCGACGGCGTCCATGATGAGTTCGGAGGTGTCCTGGTTCAGCTCGCTGCCCTTGATCTTGAGCAGGGAGGAGAAGGGGTCGGGCTTGCCGTCGGATTTCTGCATCATCTTGGCGACGACGCGCAGCTGGGTGATCTCCAGCGCCTTCGCGCGGACTTCCAGGGCGGCCACGCGTTCGCGCTGCAGCGGATCGGCCAGCAGGGGGGCGCCGTGGTTGCGCAGGCGGGGGCTGAGGTCGCGGACGTCTTCGAGGCGGGCGAGCGACTTGCCGAGGCGGGCGATGCCGGTGCGCTCGTTGCCGAGCAGGAACTTGGCCACGTCCCAGCCCTTGTTCTCCTCATAGACGCGCTGGCTGACGGGGACGCGGACGTTGTCGAAGAAGACCTCGTTGAAGTGGTGGCTGCCGTCGATCGAGATGATCGGGCGCACGGTGATGCCGGGGGTCTTCATGTCGATG
>JBIPLY010000365.1:0-4356 GCA_044369385.1 Acetobacteraceae bacterium
CGACAGCCCGGCGGCGGGCGGGCGGCGGGCGGAAATCTCCCGCGTCACCGCGCCCTCGCGCTTCCAGGCGCCGACGCCGACGATGCCGCCATACAGCGCCCCGGTGGCCGGCTGCCCGACCACGCCCAGCACCGGGGCACCATGGCGCACCAGGCCGATGCACACGGCGAAATCGTCGCGCCGCTTGGCGAATTCGCGGGTGCCGTCCAGCGGATCGACCACCCAGAGCGTATCGGCGTCCGCCGGGATGTGGCCGGCGGCCATTTCCTCCTCCGCGACCACGGGAATGCCCGGGCAGGCGGCGCGCAGCCCGGCCAGGATCAGCGCCTCGGCGGCGTGATCGGCCTCGGTCACCGGCGATTCGTCGGATTTCTCCATGGTGGCGAAGCCGCGCGCGCGCACCCGCATGATCTCTTCGCCCGCCTGGCGCGCGAGGGTGAAGGCCAGTTCCAGCATGTCACGGTCGTTCATCGCCCCTGCATACCGGGACTTCGCCCGTAGTCCAATCGTGGCGGCGCTGCTACATTGGGAGAAACTTCCCCCCTCGCGGAGCCTGCTCCATGCTCGACATCGCCTTTGCCAAGCCGGCCCTGCCCAAGGCCGGCGCCCTGGTCCTGCTGCTGGCCGAGGGCGATGGCCCCCCTGCCCCGCTGCTCGCCGCCGCCGACGAGGCCACCGGGGGTGCGGTTACCCGCGCGCTGGCCGCCGCGGAGTTCAAGGCCAAGCGTGGCCAGAGCGTCACCATCCTGGCCCCGGGCGCCGGGCTGTCGCGGGTGGTGGCGATCGGGCTGGGCAAGCTCGACGGCATCGCGGCGCGGCATCTGGAGGACGCCGGCGGGACGGCTTGCGCCGCGCTGTCGCGCGAGCCGGCGGCCCATGTTGCGGCCACCGGGCTTTCCGGGGCGCAGGCGGCGCATGTCGCCATGGGGCTCGCCCTGCGCGGCTATCGCTTCGACCGCTACCGCACCACGGAGAAGCCGGAGGACAAGCCGAAGCTGGCCAAGGCGACGATCCTGACCACGGAGCTGCCCAAGGCACGCGATGCCTGGGCCGATCTGAAGGCGGTGGCCGAGGGCGTGTTCCTCAGCCGCGACCTGGTCAGCGAGCCGGCCAATGTGCTGAACCCCGCCGAGATGGCCGAGCGCTGCCGCAAGCTGGAGGCGCTCGGGCTGAAGGTGGAGGTGTTCGGGCCGAAGGAGATGACCAAGCTGGGCTTCGGCGCCCTGATGGGCGTGGCGATGGGCAGCGCCAACGAGGCGCGCATGGTGGTGATGACCTGGAACGGCGCGCCCAAGGCCAAGACCAAGGCCAAGCCGCTGGCCTTCATCGGCAAGGGCGTCACCTTCGACACCGGCGGCATCTCGATCAAGCCGGCCGGCGGGATGGAGGACATGAAGTGGGACATGGGCGGCGCCGGGACGGTGATCGGGCTGATGGCGGCGCTGGCTGGGCGCAAGGCCAAGGTGGATGTGATCGGGCTGGTCGGGCTGGTGGAGAACATGCCGTCCGGCACCGCGCAGCGGCCTGGGGACGTGGTCAAGAGCTATAGCGGGCAGACCATCGAGGTGATCAACACCGATGCCGAGGGGCGGCTGGTGCTGGCCGATGTGCTTTGGTACGCGCAGCAGAAATACGATCCGCGCTTCATGGTGGATCTCGCCACCCTGACCGGGGCGATCATCGTGGCGCTGGGCCATGAATACGCCGGGTTCTTCAGCAACGACGACGCGCTGGCCGGCCAGTTGCACGCCATGGGCGAGGTGACCGGCGAGAAGGTGTGGCGGATGCCGCTGGCCGATGCCTATGACAAGCAGATCAAGAGCGACATCGCCGACATGAAGAATATCGGCGGGCGGCCAGGGGGCGCGATCACCGCGGCGCAGTTCATCCAGCGCTTCGTCAACGGCAAGCCCTGGGCGCATCTGGACGTCGCCGGCACGGTCTGGTCAGGAAAGGATGCGCCGACGATTCCGAAGGGGGCGACGGCGTTCGGGGTGCGGCTGCTCGACCGGCTGGTGGCCGAGCATTACGAGGGCTAGGCGGGCGTCATGGCCGAGCTTCGCATCGCCCGGTCCGCGCCCGCCGCGACGGCCACGGCGATTCCGGTCGGGGTGATCCCCGAAGGGTTGCGGGCGGCGGCGGCGGCGGACGGGTTTTCCGGCGCGGCGGGCGCATGGTGCGAGGTGCTCGGCGGCCAGGGGCGGGTGCTGCTGGTCGGCTTGGGCGATCGGCTGGACGAAGCCGGGTTGCGGGAGGCGGGCGCGCGGGCGGCGGCGGCGTTGGCGGGGGTGGCGCATATCGCGCTTGATGCGCGGGGGCTGGCGCCCGGGCTGGCGGCGGCGTTTGGCGAGGGTGCGTGTTTGCGCGCCTGGCGGTTCGAACGGTGGCGGACGCGGGCCGCGGAGGGCGATGCGAAGCTGGCGGCGATCGACCTGCTGACCGAGACGCCGGATGCGGTACAGGCGGCCTGGGCGGCGGTGGGTGCGGCGGTGCGCGGGGCGCAGTTTGCCCGTGAGCTGGTGGCCGAGCCGGGCAATGTGCTGACGCCGCAGGCCTTTGCCGAGCGGCTGCGGGGGCTTTCGCGGCATGGCATCGCGGTCGGCATCCTGGAACGCGCGGAGCTGGCGCGGCAGGGGTTGGGGGCGTTGCTGGCAGTCGGGCAAGGCTCGGTGCATCCGCCGCTGATGGCGGTGTTGCGCTGGAAGGGGCGGATCAAGGGGCCGCCGGTGGCGTTTGTCGGCAAGGGCATCACCTTTGACACCGGCGGCATCTGCATCAAGGGCGCCGAGGGGATGGAGGCGATGCGCGGCGACATGGCGGGGGCGGCAGCCGCGGCGGGGGCGCTCCTGGCGCTGGCGTTGCGCAATTCGCCGATGCCGGCGATCGCGGTGCTGCCGATCGCGGAGAATGCCACCGGGGCGGCGAGCTACCGGCCCGGCGACGTGCTGCGCGCGGCCAACGGGACCACGATCGAGGTGGTGGACACCGATGCCGAAGGGCGGCTGGTGCTGGCCGATGCCCTGGCCTGGACGGCGCGGCAGCACAAGCCGCGGGCGATGATCGACCTGGCGACGCTGACCGGGAGCATCGTGACCGCGCTGGGGCACCATATGGCCGGGATGTTCGACAACGATGCCGGGCTGGCGGCGCAGGTGGCGGCAGCGGGGGCGGCGGTGGGCGAGCGCGTGTGGCGGATGCCGATCGGGGAGGGGCATCGGCGCGATCTCGACTCCGCGATTGCCGATATCCGGCACTGCCTGTCCGAGCGGATGCAGCCGGATGCCTGCCATGGGGCGGCGTTCCTGCGCGAGTTCGTGGGCGGGGTGCCGTGGGTGCATCTGGACATCGCCGGGGTGGCGCAGCGGGGGGAGGCGGATGCGCTGCATGCGCAGGGACCCAGCGGGTTCGGGCCGCGGCTGCTGGACCGGCTGGTGGCCGACGCTTTCGAGCGGGGGTGAGGGTGGCGGAAATCGCCTTCTACCATCTGACGCGCTCCGGGCTGGAGGCCACGCTGGGCCGGCTGCTGGGGCGGACGCTGGCGGCCGGGGCGCGGGCGGTGGTGCGCTGCGGCAGCGCGGAGCGGGTGGCGGCGCTGGATGCCGCACTTTGGCTGGGCGAGGAGCCGGACTGGCTGCCGCATGGCGCCGAGGGCGGCGGGGATGCGGACCTGGCGCCGATCTGGCTGACCACGGCCGATGAGGCGCCGAACGGGGCGACGTTCCTGTTCCTGATCGATGGCTGCGCGAGTGCGCGGCTGTCGGATTTCGCGCGGGTGTTCGATATTTTCGATGGTGCCGACGAGGGCCAGGTGGCGGGCGCGCGGGCGCGATGGCGCGCGGCGCGGGAGGCCGGGCACACGCTGAGCTATTGGCAGCAAGGGGCGCAGGGCTGGGAGAAGAAGGCCTAGCCGCGCGCGGCGTCAGGTGTGGCGCGTGGGGGGGGGCGCGGCCACCCCTCACCCAACCCTCTCCCCCAAGGGGAGAGGGCTCGTTTCCGGTTCTGGCCCGTTCTTCGGGGTGCTTGAGGGCGCGGGCGGCGGCGCGGATGTGGCGCGGCAGGTCAAGGGGCGGGGGTCTGGGCGCGCGCGCGGGTTTGGGGCGCGCGGGCCGCGGGCGCGGCGGCAGGGCGATGGCGGCCGGGAGCGGGCGCAGGCCGAGGAGATGGGCGAGCGGGCGCAGCTGGCGCGCGGCGCGGGGCACCTCGGCGAGGAAGCGGGCGGTGTCGGGCTGGGCCAGCCAATGCTGGAGCTGGGCGGTGTAGGCCGCGGCGTGATGGCCGGCGCGCTTGAGCATCCAGGCGCGGGCGCGCGGCGGGCGCGGGGCAGCGGGCGCGGCTTGGGTGCGGGCGCGGGCGGGG
>JBIPLY010000366.1:0-4353 GCA_044369385.1 Acetobacteraceae bacterium
TACGGGACCACGCCAAATCGTTCAGAACCAGGCGATCCAAAACACCCAAAGCTGCCTCCCCTCCAAGAGACAGCCTTGAATCACATCTTCACATCGCGCCGGAACCCCAAGAGTCCACAGAACCTAGAGCGTGATCGTCGGAGGCGGAAGCGCCGGAGACGTGAATCCCGCGATCAACCAAATGGCTAGAGCATGGGCCGCGCTTCTATCAGCGCGGATCATGCTCTAGGTCGCGACCCCGGCCTGCATTGACCCGTTCTTCACCGATGGGCGCGAAACAGCCGGGAACGCGGCGCCGCAGCCGCGGCCACGCGCGGCACGGCGGGCAGGAATCGGCCAGGCGCAAGGGGCTGGCGCTTGACCATTCCCGACAGACAATGCTTCTTCCATGACCGGCGTCGTCGCTCCAACGGCGCGGGTTCGCGCGCCACAGGACCAAGCCAGACATGCCGCAGGCGACAGCCGCCCCCGCCATCAGCGTGGTAATGCCCGCCACCGACACGCCGGACCTCGCCCTGGCCAGCGTGCAGAGCCTGCTCGCCCAGGATTTTGACGCGTTCGAGCTGCTCGTCCCCGAAGGCATCCCCGCCCTGGCGGCCATCGACGACCCCCGCATCCGCCAGCTTCCGCCCAGCGCCGATTGGTCGGCCGGCCTCGATGCGGCGCGCGCCCCGCTGGTCGCCTGGCTCGTCGCCGGGGACTTCAACCGGCCGCACCGCCTGTCGCGCCAGGCCGCCCATCTCGCCGCCCACCCCGATGTCATGCTGCTGGGCGCGGCCGCCTCCGAGCTGGACCGCGGGCAGGTGCGCGCGACCGTGGCCGATCCCGCGCTGGCCGACCCGGCGCTGGCCGCCTGGCGGCTGCATCTCGGCGCGCCGCCCGCACCCTCCACGCTGATCGCCCGCACCGCGGCCGCCCGCCGGGTTGGCGGCGCGGACCCGCTCGATCTCGCCATGCGCATGGCGGCGCTGGGCGGGTTCGCAGTCATGCCGGACAATTTCGCCCTGCAGCGCCCGCGCCTGCCCGCCCCCGCCCCCGCCGCGGCCACGGCGCGCGCGCTGTCTGCGCCCTTTGCCGCGCTGCTCGGGCCCACCGACGGCCCCGCCGCGGCGGCGCTGGTGGCAGAGCATCTGGTGGCCGCCGCGCCCTTCGGCCCCGGCCCCGGCGCCGCTGCCCGGCTGGCCGCGGCGCTGGACCGCCTGGCAGACGCCTTTGCCGCCCGCAATCAGGCCACGCCCGCGCAACGCAGCGACATCGCGGCCGCCACAGCCGAGGCCTGGGGCGCGATGCTCGCGGCGATGCTGCGCGCGGGCCATCCGGGAGCACTGCGCCATCTCGGCCGTGCGTCCTTCGCCACCACGCTGCGCGCCCTGCGCCCCCGCGCCCGGCCGGCCCCCGCCCCGCGCCACCCCGCGGTGACCATCAACACCCTGGCCTACCACCCCCAGCCGCCGTCGCCCGACGACGCGCCGGTGCTGAACGTGGTGGTCGACACCGAGGCGGAGTTCGACTGGAACAAGGGCTTCGGCCGCTCGCTGACCGCGGTCTCCGGCATGCGGCAACAGGAGCCGGTGCAGCAGCTGTTCGAATCCTGGGGCGTTCGGCCGATCTACGTGGTGGACTACGCCGTGGCCTCGCAGCCCGAGGGGTTCGGCCCGTTGCGCGGCTTCCTCGATCGCCGCGCCTGCGTGGTCGGCGCGCACATGCACGCCTGGATCACGCCGCCGTTCGAGGAGATCATTTCCGAGCACAACTCCTTCGGCGGCAACCTCCCGCGCGAGCTGGAGGCGCGCAAGCTGGATGCGCTGGTGGCGATGATCCGGCGGAATTTCGCCATCGATCCGCTGATCTTCCGCGCCGGTCGCTACGGCGTCGGGCCCAACACCATCGATCTCCTGCATGAGCTGGGCTTTCAGCTCGATCTCAGCCTGCTGCCCGGCGCGGATCTGCGCCCGCGCGGCGGCCCGGATTTCCGCTTCGCCGAATGCGTGCCGTACCGCGCCGGCACGGCGCGCATGCTGTCGGTGCCGATGACGCGCGGCCAGATCGGCGCGCTGGGTCCGCTGCCGGCGGCGGTGAACGGGGCGTTGCAGTCGCCGCTGGGCCAGCGGCTGCGGCTGCGCGGCATCCTGGCGCGGCTGCGCCTGGCCAGCACCGTCACCCTGACGCCGGAAGGGGTGACGGCGGAGGAACAGGTGCGCCTGATCGATGCCATGCTGGCGCGCGGCTGCCGCAGCTTCATGCTGCATTACCACTCGCCGTCGCTCGGCAAGCAGACCCCCTATGTCCGCACCGACGCCGACCTGGCCACCTTCCTGAACCGCATCGAGGCGGTGTGCCGCCACTTCTTCCAGCGCCGCGGCGGCCTGCCCGGCCATCCCGCCGACCTGCTGCCGCAAGACATGCGCAGCCGGCTGTGGCCCGCCGCCGGCACATAGGCGCCATCGGCTACGCCCGCCGCGCCTCCAGCCACTGCCAGCCCAGCAGCCCCGGCACCCCGAACCCAAGCTCGCGCAGCCGCTTGAGCATCGAGATCGCGATCGCCTGGTCCGGCGCCACCCCGAACAGCCCGCCGATCAGCACGAACCCCGCCTCCTGCACCCCCAGCCCCCCCGGCACCGCGAACGCCGCGTTGCGCACCGCCACCGCCAGGCTCTCGATCACCAGCGCCTCGGCCCAGCCCGCCGGCACCCCCATCGCCCACAGCGCCAGCCAGGTCTCGCCCACCCCGATCAGCCAGGCCAGCAGATGCAGCCCCATCGCCCGCGCCAGCATCCCGCGCTGGCGCTGCCGCGTCCGCAGCGCCGCGAACAGCCCGCGCACCGCCGCCATCGAGAAGCGCGGAAACACCCTTGTCAGCGGGCCGGCGATCCACTCGATGACCCGCAACCCCGCCACATGCTGCGCCAACAGGAACACCCCGATCGCCGCGACCATCACCGCCACGCTGGCCAGCATCCACGGCGCCCAGCCCGCCTCCCGGCTGATCGCCGCCAGCACCGCCAGGCCCAGCAGGGTGAACAGCAACTGGCTGACCGCCTCGATCGTCACGTCGATCGTCGTCCCCGCCGTCGCCGCCGTGCCGGACACGCCGCGCCGCATCAGCAGCCGGATGCCCACCAGGTTGCCGCCCAGCTGCGCCACCGGCAGCAGCCCGTTCACGGATTCGCGGATCACCCGGATGGCGAACCACCCGCCCAGCCCCAACCTGCATGGCGCGGGCCCGCCACCCCCCACCGCCTGGCGCCAGGCGATCGCCGAGAGCCATTGCGTCACCCCATGGATCGCCAGGATCGCCGGCAGCGTCCAGGCCGCCAGCCACACCTCCGCGCCGATCGCCGCCGCGCCATACCACGCCACCAGCCCGGTCGCTGCCAGCGCCCCGCCCGCCAGCGCAATTGCGCCCCAGCGCATCGCCTAGACCACCGACAACAGCACCAGTGCCACCACCCCCAGCGCGATGCGATACCAGGCGAAGGGCGCGAAGCCGTGCCGCGCCACGAACCCGATCACCGCGCGCACCACCAGCAGCGCGGCCAGGAACGCCGCCACGAAGCCGACGGCGATGACCATCCCGCCATCCAGCGTCAGCCCGGCCCGGTTCTTGTAAAGGTCATAGACCACCGCCCCGAACATGGTCGGGATCGCCAGGAAAAACGAGAATTCCGCCGCCGTCCGCCGATCCACCCCCAGCAGCAGCGCCCCCATGATCGTCGCCCCGGACCGCGACACCCCCGGGATCATCGCCAGGCACTGCACCGCCCCGATCGCCAGCGCCCGGCGCAGCGACAGCGCCTCGATCGAATGCACCAGCGCCACCGGCCGCGCCCGCTCGATCAGCAGGATCGCCACCCCGCCCAGGATCAGGCTCACCGCCACCACCCAGGGCGAGAACAGCACCGCCTTGATGAACCCGTGCGCCACCACGCCCACCAGCGCCGCCGGCAGGAACGCCAGCAGGATCGCCAGCGCAAAATGCCGCGCCGCGGGATCGCGCGGCAGCCCGACCAGCACCCCCCAGAGCCGGCGGAAATACAGCACCACCACCGCGAGGATCGCGCCGAGCTGGATCGCGATCTCGAACACCCGACCGGGAGGCCCCTCGAACCCCAGCACCGCGCCCATCAGGATCAGATGCCCGGTGGAGGAGACCGGAATGAACTCGGTCAGCCCCTCCAGCACCCCCAGCAGCAGCACCTGAAGCCAGATCATGTGTTCCATGCCAGCGGCTTAACCCGCCAGCAGCCGGACCGCCATCCCCATCCGCACCGCCGCCACCGCCGCCATCCGCCCGGCCCACAGCATCGCCGCCCCCTCGATCCCCCACCACCCCAGCACCCCCCACAGCGCCGG
>JBIPLY010000367.1:0-4337 GCA_044369385.1 Acetobacteraceae bacterium
GGTGACCCGCGCCATGGGCCACTTCGCCGCCGCCGGATGGGTGCGGCCGGGGCGCGGGGCGGCGGCGCTGCTGGACCCCGGCGCGCTGCGGGCACTGGCCGATGGTGACGATGTCACCGACAGCGCGGCGGCAACGGGCTGAGATGGTGCCGTTGCAAGGGAGTTTGGACCATGACGGCAAATGTCGGCGGAATCGATCGCGTGCTGCGCGCCATCCTGGGGATCGTGCTGATCGCCCTGGTGTTCGTGGGACCGCAGACCAACTGGGGCTGGATCGGGGTGATCCCGCTGGCCACCGCATTTCTGCGCTTCTGCCCGTTCTATCCGCTGATCGGGGTGAACACCTGCCCGCGGGGCTGATCGGGGCCTGGGCGGCGCGGCCTGCGCGGCCTAACCTGCCGCGATGAAGCCCCCTGCCCCCACCTCTCGCGACATCGTGCTGCTGGGCGCGGGCCACGCCCATGTCGAGGTGCTGCGCCGCGCGGCGATGCGCCCGGAGCCCGGGCTGCGCTACACCCTCGTCGCGCGGGAGGGGCTGACGCCCTATTCCGGGATGCTCCCCGGGCTGATCGCCGGCGAGCATGGCGTGGACGACGCGCATCTGGACTGCGCGCGCCTGGCCGCGGCCGCCGGGGCGCGGCTGATCCTGGGCGAGGCGGTGGGGCTGGCGCTGGTGCGCGGCGAAGTGCTGCTGGCCGGGCGCCCGGCCCTGGGCTTCGACCTGCTGTCGATCGATGTCGGCGGCGTGCCGGCTGGCGCGGATGGCGGGCGCGGCGGGATCGGGGTGAAGCCGATCGGGCGCTTCCTGGCGAAGCTGGCGGCCATCGAGGCGGAGCTGGCACCGCGCGCGCGCATCGCCGTGGTCGGCAACGGCGCGGCGGGCTCCGAGCTGGCGATCGCGCTGGCGCACCGGCTGGCGGGGCGGGCGCGCATCATGCTGGTCGGGCGGGCGGCGCGGCCGATGGCGGGCGCGCCAGAGGGGGTGATGCGCGCGGTGCGCGACGCGCTGGCCGCCGCCGGGGTGGAGACGATCAACGGCGTGGCGGCGCTGGGCCATGACGGGCAGCGCATTACCCTGTCCGACGGCAGCGTGGTCGAGGCCGGCCACGTGCTGTGGGCAACCGGGGTGGTGGCGCCGGGCTTCCTTGCCGAATCCGGGCTGGCCTGCGATGCCGCCGGCTGCGTGATCATCGATGCCAACCTGCGCAGCATCAGCCACGCCAACGTCTTCGCCGCCGGCGATTGCTCGGCGGTGCAGGGCGCGCCGCGGCCGAAGGCCGGGGTCTGGGCGGTGCGCGCCGGGGCGCCGCTGGCCGACAACCTGGTGCGCGCGGCGCGCGGCGCGGCGCTGGTGCCATGGGTGCCGCAGCGCGCGGCGCTGGCGATCATCGGGCTGGGAGCCGGGCGGGCGGTTGCCTGGCGCGGGCGCTGGGCGTTCGGCGGGCGGCTGGCGGCGGCCTGGAAGCGGCGCATCGACCGGCGCTGGATGGCGATGTACCAGGACATGCGGCCGATGGCCCCCGCGGAGCCGATGCGCTGCGGCGGCTGCGGCGCCAAGATCGGGGCGCAGGCTTTGGCCGCGGCGCTGGACGGCTTGGCCGAGCCGCCGCGCGCCGACATCCCCATCGGCCTGGCCGAGGCCGACGATGCCGCCGTCACCCTGCCGCCGGCGGGCACGGCGCTGGTGCAGAGCGTCGATCATTTCCGCGATTTCGTCGGCGATCCCTGGCTGTTCGGCCGCATCGCCGCTTCCCATGCGCTGTCGGACATCCATGCCATGGGCGCGCGGCCATGGACGGCGCTGGCCATCGTCACGCTCCCCGCCGCCGAAGGTGCGACAATGGCACGCGACCTGCGCGCGATGATGCTGGGCGCGGCGGAGGTGCTGCGCGCGGAGGGCTGCGCCCTGGTCGGCGGCCATAGCGGCGAGGGGGCGGAGGCGGCGCTGGGCTTTGCGGTCACCGGCCTGGCCGCGCCCGGGGCGCTGTGGCGCAAGGGCGGGCTGCGGGCCGGCGACGCGCTGGTGCTGAGCAAGCCGCTCGGCACCGGGATCGTGCTGGCCGGGCAGATGCGCGGGCTGGCGCGGGTGGGCTGGCTCCAGGCGGCGCTGGACAGCATGGGGCGCGGCAATGGCGCGGCGGCATCGGTGTTGCGCGACTTCGGCGTGGTGGCCTGCACCGATGTGACCGGGTTCGGCCTGGGCGGCCATCTGATGGAAATGCTGCGCGCTTCGGGCGTGGCGGCGGTGCTGGCGCCGGCATTGCCGGCATTGCCGGGGGCGCGGGAGCTGGCCGCCGAGGGCGTGGCGAGCACGCTGGCGCCGGCCAACCGGGCGTTGTTCGATCTGTCTGACCCGGTCGCGGCGCTGCTGGCCGATCCGCAGACCTCGGGCGGGCTGCTGGCCGGGGTGGCGGCGGATCGGGCGGCGGACTGCCTGGCGGCGCTGCGGGCGGCGGGGTGCGCGGCGGCCGTCGTGGGGCGGGTGGTGGCCGGGGTGCCCGGCCTGACTCAGGAGGGATGATGCGCGCCGATCCACCCGCGATCCGGCTGGAGCCGGCGCCGCTGCTGACACTGACCGGGCAGGTCGACTGCGCCTCGCCGGCGTTCTGGGATGGCGGGGCGCTGCGCGTGTTCACCTCGGCGCAGCATCCGTCGGTCGCGCATGGCCTGGCGCTGGAGACGCTGGGGCCGGCGGCACCGGTGCGGCTGCGCGGCGCGGACATGCGCTGGTGGATCGAGGCGGTGCATCATGGCCCCGGCGGACGGGTCTGGGCGCTGTACCACCTCGAGCAGTACCTGCTGCTCGACCCGGCGCGCCCCTGGCTGACGGTGCCGCGGATCGGCATCGCGCACTCGGACGACCGCGGCGATTCCTGGACCGACCTGGGCATCGTCATGGCCGACGAGGGGGTGCCGGAGGCCGGAGGGAACAGCGTCAACACCTACTTCCCGGGCGGCGTCGGCGATCCCGGCTGGGCGATCGATGCCGCGGGCGGGTACGCCTACATCCTGTACTCCGCCTATACCGGCGCGGTGGCGCACCAGGGGATCGGCATCGCCCGCCTGGCGCTGGCCGATCTCGATGCGCCGGTGGGGCGGGTCTGGCGCTGGGACGGGGCGGGCTGGGGGGCGCCGGGGCTGGGCGGGATCGGGGTGCCGGTGCTGCCGGCGCGGGCGGATTGGCATGGGCCGGGCAGCGATGCGTTCTGGGGACCGTCGGTGCACTGGAACACCCATCTCGGCCGCTTCGTGGTGCTGCTGAACCGCTGCGCCGGGCCGGACTGGCGCCAGGAAGGCGCCTATGCCGTGGCGATCGGGGACATCGCCGATCCCGGCTCCTGGTCCGCGCCGTGCCGGGTTCTGGCCGGCGGCGGCTGGTATGTGCAGGTCTTCGGCGCGGCGGCGATCGCCGGCACCGATGCGCGGGCCGGGGCCGCGGCACGGCTGTTCGTGCATGGGCGGTCGGAGTGGGTGATCCACTTCGACGGGCCGGCCGGTTGATCCGCCCCTTCGCTCGCGTCACTCTGGGCGCGCGTCACTCTGGCGCCGAATCGTCCGAGGAAACCCCCATGCGCTTCCACCGCATCGCCTCCATCCCTGCCGACGGCATCGGGCCGGAGGTGATCGAGGCCGGGCTGGAGGTGCTCGACGCGCTGGCCGCGCGCATGGGCGATTTCCGGCTGGAGGTGACGCGGCTGGACTGGGGCTCGGACCGCTACAAGGCCAGCGGCGCCTATATCCCCGAGGGCGGGCTGGCGCAGCTCAAGACCATGGACGCGATCTATTTCGGGGCGGTCGGCGCGCAGGACGTGCCGGACCACGTCTCGCTCTGGGGCCTGCGCCTGCCGATCTGCCAGGGCTTCGACCAATACGCCAATGTGCGCCCGACGAAGATCTTCCCGGGCGTCACCTCGCCGCTGCGCGATGTCGGGCCGGGCGATCTCGACTGGCTCATCATCCGCGAGAATTCCGAGGGCGAGTATGCCGGCCATGGCGGGCGCGCGCACAAGGGCCTGCCGGAGGAAGTGGCCACCGAGGTCGCGATCTTCACCCGCGTGGGCGTGGAGCGGATCATGCGCTTCGCCTTCGACTGCGCCCGCGCCCGCCCGCGGAAACACATCACCATCGTCACCAAGTCGAACGCCCAGCGCTTCGGCCTGGTGATGTGGGACGAGATCGCGCTGGAGGTCGCCGCCGACTACCCCGACGTCACCTGGGACAAGGAGCTGGTCGATGCCATGACCATGCGCATGGTCCGCAAGCCGCAGTCGATCGACACGGTGGTGGCGACCAACCTGCATGCCGACATCCTCTCGGACCTGGCCGCCGCCCTGGCC
>JBIPLY010000062.1:0-13448 GCA_044369385.1 Acetobacteraceae bacterium
GGTGCCGATCATGCGCCGCGACTTCGGCACCCAGGGCCTGTCGATCTCGATGGACAAATGGGACGCCTACCCCGCCGCCCGCGACCGCCTGCTGCGCCACATCCACGACCGCAGCGTGAAGAACGTCACCGTCCTGACCGGCGACGTCCACCAGGCCTGGGCCGGCACCATCCACCTCGACCCCGACGACGCCACATCCCCAGCCGTGGCCAGCGAATTCGTCGCCACCTCGATCAGCAGCAACGGCGACGGCTCCGAGGTCCTGCCTGCGACCGAACGCGTCCTGTCCCGCAACCCGCACGTCGCCTTCTTCAACAACCGGCGGGGCTACACCCGGCACGAAACCACGCCCGCCCGCATCACCGCCACCTTCCGCGGCCTGGACTACGTCACCCGCCCCGGCGCGCCTCTTGTCGACAAGGGCGCTTTTGTGGTCGAGGCGGGGGATGCGCGGATCAAGAAAGCGTAGAAGCAAGCGCGTTCTTTTTTGAAAAAAAGAACCAAAAAACTTTTGTCCGTTTGGGCGCGGCCTTTCCAACGGGCAAGCGGATAAAAGTCTTTTTGCTTCCCTAAACCCCCGCCAGGAACCGCTCCAGCCCCGCCAGCGACGCCGCCTCCACCAGGCTCGGCGCATGCCCCACGCCGGGCACCGCCAGCAACTCCCCCTTCGGCAGTGCCGCCACCATCCGCCCCGCCTGCGCCTCGGACAGCACGTCGCTCTCGGTGCCCCAGACCACCAGCGCCGGGCACGCCAACTGGCCCAGCATCGGCCAGAAATCCGGCCGCGCCGGCGGCCCGCGCTCCACCCGCTGGCGGATATAGGCCGGGTCCATCTTCCACCCCCACCGCCCATCCGCAAGCTGCTTCAACACCCCCAGCGCCAGTTCGCGCTGATCCGCCGCCCCCCGCGCCGCGACGATCGGCGAAGCCGCGCGCCGATACGCCAGCGCCGCCGCCAGCGTGTCGAAATCATCCGGCCGCCCGCCGACCATCTGGGTGATCCGCGTGCTCCCCATCTCCATCTCCGGCCCGATATCGTTCAGCATCAGCGCCCGCAGCCGCGCCGCATGCTCCATCGCATAGGTCATCGCGATCAACCCGCCCATCGAGGTGCCCATCAGGATGAAGCGCCCCAGCCCCAGCTGATCGACAAACCCCGCCAGGTCCGCCGCCTGGTCGCGATACTGATAGTCCCCGGCACCCGACCACGCGCTCTCGCCATGCCCGCGCACATCCAGCGCCACAATATGGAACCGGTCGCGAAACCGCCGCGCGAAGCCGTTGAACGCGTCCGCACTGCTGGTATAGCCATGCACGCACACCAGCGTCGGCGCCGCCGCATTGCCCCAGTCGAGGTAGTGCAACACCTGCCCGCCAACCGTGATCCGCGCGCGCGTCGCCTGCACCGGCGCCATTTCCGTGCCGCTCATCGCCCCATCCCCTTCGCCGGTTCGTGGCGCACATCAGGGAACGCGGGCCGGATCCTGTCAACGCAACGGCCGGCGCCAAGGGGCCTGCCGCTCCCCGCCCGGGGCTGCTAGCCTTCCGGTTCCGCAACCGGAGGTCTCCCCCTTGCCCCTTACCGTCTTCGTCACCGGCGCCTCCGCCGGGTTCGGTGCCGCCATCGCCCGCCGCCTGGTGCGCGACGGCCATCGCGTCATCGCCGCCGCCCGCCGTGCCGACCGGCTGGCAGCACTCGCCGCCGAGCTGGGGCCGAACCTGCTGCCCTGCACGCTCGATGTCACCGACGCCGCCGCCGTCGCCGCCCTGCCAGCCGCACTGCCGGACGGGTGGCGCGAGGTGGATGTGCTGGTCAACAACGCCGGCCTCGCCCTCGGCCTGTCGCCTGCCTGGGAGGCGAAGACCACGGATTGGGACACCATGGTGGCCACCAACGTCACCGGCGTGCTGCATGCCACCCGCGCCCTGCTGCCGGGCATGGTGGCGCGCGATCGCGGCCACATCATCAATCTCGGCAGCACCGCCGGCACCTATCCCTATCCCGGCGGGCATGTGTATGGCGCGTCGAAGGCCTTCGTGACCCAGTTCAGCCTGAACCTGAAGGCCGACCTGGTCGGCACCGGGGTGCGGGTGACCGATCTGGAACCGGGCCTGGTCGGCGGCAGCGAGTTCTCCACCGTGCGCTTCGGCGACCCCGCCCGCGCCGCGGCGGTCTACCAGGGCACCACCCCGCTGTCGCCCGAGGATATCGCCGAGGCGGTGTCCTGGGTGCTCTCGCTGCCCGCCCATGTGAACATCAACCGCATGGAGATGATGCCGACCTGTCAGGCGCCCTCGGCCCTGACCGTCAAGCGAAAGGGCTGAGCGGGGGTGCTGCGCAGCTTCATCCGCGTCACCCTGCCGCTGACGGGGATGAGCTTCATCAACCAGGCCGGGCGCGGCGTGATGGCCGTGGTCGGGCCGGTGCTGGCGGTGCAGTACGGGCTGTCGGCCAGCGAGCTTGGCCTGTTGGCGAGCGTCCTGTTCTTGGCCTATGGCCTGTGGCAACTGCCGTTGGGCGTGCTGCTGGACATGTTCGGGCCGCGGCGGGTGCAGACCTGGATGGGGCTGCTGGCAGCGGCCGGCTTCGCGCTGTTTGCGCTGTCCGACGGGCTGGTGGGCTTCATGATCGCCCGCGCGATGATCGGCGTGGGGGTCGCCGCCGGGCTGATGGCGGTGCTGAAGGCCAACGCACAGGTGTTTCCGCGCGCCCAGGTCGCCGGCATGACCGGGATCGCCATGTTCATCGGCACCGCCGGCAGCCTGCTGGCCACCGCACCGGTGGAGGCGCTGCTGCCGCTGATCGGCTGGCGCGGGGCGAACTGGGTGCTGGTCGGACTGACCCTGGCCGCAGTCGTGTGGATCCATACCTCGGTCGAGGACCAGCCCGGCAGCCCCAACGCCCCAAGAAGCCGCGGCTGGCGCGGCGAGACGGCGGTGATCCTGGCGATCGCGCGCAGCCCGGTGTTCTGGCGGCTGACGCCGCTGATCGGGCTGATGTCGATCTTCACCTTCACCTATCACGGGCTCTGGGCCGGCCCCTGGCTGCGCGACCTGGCGGGGCTGGACGGACAGGCGCGGGCGACGACGCTGTTCTGCTATGCCATCGGCATGATGATCGGCGGGCTGACCATGGGGCAGTTGACCAGCCGGATGCAGATGCGCGGCCATCCGCCGATGCTGGTGCCGGCGGCCGCGGCCATCCTGATGCTGCTGATCCAGGCGGGCTTCGTCTTCGCGCCGAAGGATTTCATCACCGTCACCGTGCTGTGGAGCGCGCTCGCCCTGATCGCCGCGGCCGGCCCGCCGGGATACGCGGTGATCGCGCAGTTCTTCCCGGTGGAGCAGATGGGCCGCGTCTCCACCGTGATCAACACCGTGGTGTTGGGCGGCGCCTTCCTGATGCAGTCGCTGATCGGCTGGATCCTGGACCTCTGGCCGCGCACGGCGGCCGGCGGATGGGAGCCGGAGGGGTATGTCTGGGCGATGGGCTTGTCGATGGCAATGCAGGTCGCGGCCTTGCTGTGGGCCTGGCGGTTCCTGCGACGGAGGGGCACGGCATGAACGGCAAGCAGATCCGCAAGCTGGTCGAACGCACCCGGCTGACATCCGGGAAGAGCTTTGCCCTGCGCGACCACGACCCCGGCGACACCGCGCCGAAAGTGGTCAAGGAGGCCGAGGGCGAGGCGCTGCTCAACACCGCCATCGCCCGGCTGTCGGAGCTGCAGACGCTGCTCTATGCGCAATCCACCTGGTCGCTGCTGTGCGTGTTCCAGGCGATGGACGCCGCCGGCAAGGACGGCACCATCAAGCACGTCATGTCCGGGGTGAACCCGCAGGGGGTGCATGTGCATTCCTTCAAGGCACCCGGCTCCGATGAGCTGGCGCATGACTTCCTCTGGCGCATCAACCGCGAGCTGCCCAAGCGCGGCCATATCGGCATCTTCAACCGCAGCCACTACGAGGAAGTGCTGGTCACCCGCGTGCATCCGGGCTTCCTGGACCGCCAGGGCATGCCGGCGGCGGTTCGGGGCAAGCATTTCTGGCGCGACCGTCTGGCCGACATCGCCGCCTGGGAAGCGTACCTGGCGCGCCAAGGCACGGTGGTTCTGAAATTCTTCCTCAACATCTCCCGCGACGAGCAGAAGCAGCGCTTCCTGGACCGCATCGACACGCCGGCCAAGCACTGGAAGTTCCGCCCGGAGGATGTGGCCGAGCGCGGGCACTGGGATGCCTACATGGCCGCCTATGAGCACGCGATCACGGCGACGGCCAGCCCCGCGGCGCCCTGGTTCATCGTGCCGGCCAACAGCAAGTGGTTCGCCCGCCTGGTGGTGATCGGCGCCATGATCGACGCGCTGGAGCGCATGGCGCTGGAGCCGCCGCGGATGGATGCGGGCGATGCGGCGCGGATGGCCGAGGCGCGGCAAAAGCTGATGCAGGAGAAAAGCTGATGCGGGTTCTGTCCGGCACGGATGTGGCGTCGCTGGTGGGCGTGGCCGACCTGATCGATCCGATCGCCGCGGCCATGGTCGAGGTCTCGGCGGGCAATGTGGAGATGCCGCTGCGCGCCATGATCAAGCTGCCGGGGGCGAACCACATGGGCATCATGGCCGGGCATCTGGGAAAGCCGGCCGGGCATGGGGTGAAGGTGCTGAGCCTGTATCCCGACAATCCGACATTCGGCCGCTCCTCGCATTCCGGGCTCTACCTGCTGTTCGACGGCGCGACCGGCCTGCCGGTGCTGTGCATGGACGCCGCCGTGCTGACCGCGATCCGCACCGCCGCGTCCACGGCGGTGGCCTCGCGGGTGCTGGCGCGGCCGGACAGCCAGGTGCTGGCGATCCTGGGGCTGGGGGAGCAGGCGCACAGCCATATCGCGGCGATGCGCGCGGTGCATCCGATCCGGCGCATCATCGCCTGGGGCCGCGACCGCGCCAAGCTGGAAGCCTTTGCCGCCGCCAACGGGGTGGAAATGGCGGCGAGCGCGGCCGAAGCGGTGGCGCAGGCCGACATCATCGTGACCGCGACGCCGGCGAAGGCGCCATTCCTGACCGCGGCGATGCTGCGGCCCGGCCAGCATGTGAACGCCGTCGGCGCCAGCGTGGCCTTCATGCAGGAGCTGGACGCCGATGTGGTGCCGGCGGTGCGGTTCGTGACCGATTATCGCCCGTCGCTGGAGCCGCAGGCCGCCGAGGTGATCGCGGCGCGGCGGCTGGGGCTGATCGCGGCGGACCACGACATCCCGGAGATCGGCGAGGTCATCGCCGGGCAGGCGGCGGGGCGGCGCGGCGCTGGCGACATCACGCTGTATCGGTCCCTGGGCATCGCGGCGCAGGACCTGGCGGCGGCGCATGTGATCCTGGCGCGGGCGGCGGCGTTGGGGGTTGGGGTGGTGGTGAAGTAAGGATTCTTCTTTTTGTGAACAAAAAGAAGCAAAAAAACTTCATCCGCTTGCACCCGTTTCCCCCGGGAGAGGCGGGTGCAAACGGGTAGAAGTTTTTTGGTTCTTTTTTTCAAAAAAGAACCGCTTTCTTTCTAGGCCGCGTCAAGCACCCGGTCGATCAGCCCCTGGTCATCCGGCGCCATCATCGGATCGCGCGGCGCCAGGCGATGGATCAGCACCAGCTGCGCCAGGGCGGCGCGGTGCGGCAGGCCGGCCTGGGCGGCTTCCCAGGCCAGGGCGATGGCGGTGGTGGCGTGATACAGCGCCGAGGCCGCCTGACGCGCCAGGGGTTCGGCCCCCTGCCCCGCCACCTGCTCGGCAAACGCCGCGGCACGGTCGAGCGCCGCCAGCAGGGCGGGATCGTCGGTCATGGCGCGGAGATGGGCGACCAGCGGGGGCAGCGCGGCCTCGCGGGTGATGGCGCGCATCACGTCGAGCGCCACGATGTTGCTGGTGCCTTCCCAGATCGAGCCCAGGTGGGAATCGCGCAGCAGGCGGGCATCCGGCCATTCCTCGATGTAGCCGCAGCCGCCGCGGACCTCCATGGCGTCGCCGGTGACGCGGCGGGCGTCGCGGCAGGCGCGGAATTTTATCAACGGGGTGAGGATGCGGGCGCGCTTGGCTGAGGTCGGGTCGCCCTGGTCGGCGCGGGTCAGGGCGGCGGCGGTGAGGAACATCATGGCGCGGGCCTGCTCGGTGGGGACCAGGAGCTTCGCCAGTTGGCGGCGCATGAGCGGCAGGTCGATCAGGGGGCGGCCGAAGGCGTGGCGGTGGCGGGCGATGTAGAGCGCCTCGGTGCTGGCGCGGCGCATCAGGCCGGCGGCGCGCATGCCGTTGGACAGGCGCGAGTTGTTGATCATGTCGGCCATCTGCTTGAAGCCGCGGCCGGGTTCGCCGACCAGGTAGGCTTCGGCCCCTTCGAGGCGGATCTCGCCCGACGCCATCGAGCGGGTGCCGAGCTTTTCTTTCAATCGCAGGATGCGGTAGGCGTTCGGGGTGCCGTCCTGGCGGATTTTTGGCAGCAGGAACAGGGAGATGCCGGAGAGGCCGGGTTTCGGTTCGCTTCTTGCGAGGACCATGGCGAGGTCGGCGTCGGCGTTGGAGCAGAACCATTTGTCGCCCCAGAGGCGCCAGCTCTGGTCATTGGCGGGTTCGGCATGGGTGGCGGTGGCGGCGACGTCGGAGCCGGCGCCCTGTTCGGTCATGAACATCGCGCCCTGGGCCAGGGTGTCGACATCGAGGCTGGTGAGGCGGGAAAGGTAGCGGTCGAGCAGCGCGGGGGCGCCGAATTTCTTCAGCGTGCGGGTCAGGCTGTCGGTCATCGAGACCGGGCAGCAGAGGCCGAACTCCGCCTGCACGAACAGATAGGTCAGGGCGTATTTGGCCGCCGGCGGCATGGGCGCCGGCCAGCCGAGCACGCCGGGGCGGTGGGAGAGGGCGGCGAGGCCGAACTCGCTGTAGGCCAGGCGCTCCATCTCGACATAGGCGGGGTGTTTCTCGATGTCGCTGGCGTCCTGGCCGGTGCGGCGGCGGACGGAGAGCGTGGGCGGGTTGCGGTCCGCGGTGGCGGCGAGCCGGTCGAGCGGGCCGCCGGCCAGCGCGCCGAGGCGGTCGAAATGCGGGGCGAGATGGGCGGCGAGGTCGGGCGGCAGGTGCAGCGCGTGCAGGGCGGCGGCGTCCGCGTCGGCGCGGTGGAGGTTCAGGCCGTGGGAGTCGGGGATCTGGCTGTCCATGGGGGTGCCTCCGTTTCGGTGCCCAGTGGCGGCGACGGCGGGGGATGTCAACCGGGTGGGCCGGCGGGGTTGGCCGCGCGAAGCCGGGCATTCGTGGCCCGCGCCGCCGGCCCTGGGGCGGATCGCAATTTTCGTTGCTATTTCGATTTTTGTTTGCCAGCATCGCGGTCCGGGCAGCGTGACAGCGATGGGGGGATGCCATGCTAAAGGACACTCACGACGGCGCCGCGCCGCTGCCGCCGCCGCCGCCGACCGCCCCGCCGACCGCCCCGCCGCCGGCAAGCCTGCTGGACATCCCGCCGGCGATCGGGCTGAAGCCGCTGGTCAGCGAGATCGCGCTGCTGCTGGACTTCCTGACCAGCCGGCCGAACAACTCCTATCGCGGCAACGCCACGCTGAAGATCCCCGAGGGCTGCGCCACCTATGCGGCGATGCTGGCGACCTATGCCGAGGTGGCCGACCTGGTGCGGCGCGACCAGCCGGTGACGACCAGGCAGGTGAGCTTCCTGTTGGAGACGCTGGACTACCTGGGGTCGCTGACCAATCCGGTGGGCGGCGATTCGATCGCGTTCTCCGTGCTGGTGGCGGACTCGCTGAACGAAGGCAAGGCGAACGGGGCGGTGACGGATGCGACGACGGCGTTTCCGTCCTATGTGCCGCTGGCCCGCAAGGGCGGCGTGTCCCACACCATCCACCGCTACCTGCTGCTGTTCGTGCTGCTGGTGGTGGGGCTGATCTCGGTGGACCTGCATGCGATGTCCAGCGCGATGAAGGTGCTGGGCGAGTTCAAGAAGCAGACCGAAACGGCGCTGGCGAAGATCGCCATCCAGGAGGCGGTGCTGGCCAAGGACAAGCAGGCGCGCCGCGCGGCCTTCCCGATCTACTGCCCCGCGGGCGAGGATTTCACCTACAACCGGCCGCTGGACGAGAAGCACTTCTACATCTGTGCCGACTGGCACGACCTTACCAACAAGCGCAACGAGGCGGCGGCGGGGCTGGATGCGGTGGTGCGGGCGTCGATGATCTGCTCCTGGGGGCGCGTGGTGTTCTGCCGCGACATTGCGCCGATCGCGCCGAAGGACAAGGACGGCGAGGCGATCCTGCTGACCGACCAGGCGGCGGCGACGGTGGTCGGCAAGATCACCTTCTTCCTGCTGGCGCCGATGATGAGCCTGCTGGGGGCGCTGATCTCGGTGATCCGCGCCCATGTCAACGACATCCGCGAGCGGCTGCTGACGCCGCGCAACACGCGGGCGGCCTCGGCCCGGCTGGTGCTGGGGATGAGTGCGGGGATCGTGCTGTCGTATTTCTACGCGCCGGGCGGGCAGCAGGCGCAGGGGCCGGACGGGCTGATCGAGGTGGCGAACCTGACCATCCCGGCGGTGGCGTTCCTGGTCGGCGCGGGGGCGGATTTCGTCTTCGGCAAGCTGGAGGCGCTGACCGCCGACCTGTTCAAGCGCGAGCCGAAATAGGGCGGCGCGCGACGGTGAAGCGGCGGGTGGTCAGTGCGCCAGGGCGGCGCCGGCCACCGGGACCGGGCCGGGGCCGGGGCGGCGGCGGGCGAGCATGGCCTGCATCTCCTCCAGCCTTCCGGCGGCGACATAGGCGCGCAGCAGGGTGAAGTCGACCAGGTCGGTCTGGGCCCGGCTGCCGCCGATGCGTTCGCGTTCGGTGACCACCGGGGCGATGGCGGCGATGGCGGCGTTGTAGTCCTGCTGGCGGAAGGCGGCGAAGGCGCGGGCCAGGGCGGGGATGACGGGGGCGGCGGGGTAGCGGCCGTCCTGGGCCAGGCGGTCGATTTCGGCGAGGCGGGCATCCAGGGCGGCGGTGTCGCCGGCGGCCGCGTCGGTCAGGGCGACGTGCCAGTCGGCAAACGCGGTGCCGGCACGGGGGAACATGGAGCGGGCGAATTCGTGCAGCACCTGCCAGTGGGCCGGGTCGGGCTGGGCCCCCGCGAGTTCGGCGCGCCAGAGGAAGGCCACGGCATCGCCGAGCTGGATCATCTTGTGGCCGCGATGGGCGCCGGGGCCGAAGGCGGTGCGGTACAGCTCGAAGGCGGTCTCGGGGTTGCCGGCGGCGAGTTCGGAGAGGGCGAGGTGCCAGCTCAGATGGCCGTTCAGGGCGCCGTCCCGCGTGTAATCCGGCAGCCAGGCGGTGAGGAAGCTTCGGGCGGCTTCGGGCTCGCCCTCCTCGTAATGCAGGTGGGCGCGGGCATGGGCCATCCAGGGGCTGCGCGGGGTGAGGGCGGCGGCGCGGTCCAGGACGGGGCGGGCGGCAGCGTTCTGGCCGTCTTCGATCAGGGCATGGGCGTGGTGGGCGGCGAACCAGCCGTCGTCCTGGTAATGCGGGACGAGGGGGGCGAGGAATTCGGTCTGTTCGCGTTCGCGGCCGAGGCGGCCGGAGAAGCCGAGCAGGCCGGAGGGGGTCATGCAGGTGCTGAGCGCCATGGCGTCGCGCGGGAACTTGCCGAGATGGGCGGTCAGCGCGGCGAGGGCTGCGTCCGACTGGCCGGTGAAGACCAGGTTGAAATAGGCGATGTGGCCGGCTTCGCGCGCGGAGAGGTCGGGGGCGCGGCGCGTGGCTTCGGCGAGCGCGGCGCGGGCGGCCGGCATGTCGCCGCGCATCTGCTGCAGGCGGGCGACAGCGACATGGGCCAAAGCGAGGTCGGGGTCGGCGGCGAGCGCGCTGTGGAAGGCTTCGGGGGCGCCGGGGAAGGCGCCGAGCATGAGCTCGCAGCCGCGGTTGTAGGCGTCGCGGGCGGCAGGCGCGGCGGTGGACAGGTCGAGGCCGTGATGGTCGGTCAGCATGTGGTGCGCTCCCCTGGAGGCCCGGGCTTGGTGCGGGCTGGGGCGCAGGTTAGTCGGTGGGCGGGGTGGTGGCCAGTCTGGCTGGTCGGGGTTCAGCATTTTTGTTCTGACACCGTAATTTTCTAGACGTGAGTCTACGTTGCCGTCAGAGGGCCATTGAAGAATCCGGGGGGCGGTGCGCGGGCGCTGCGGAGCTGATGCGGGCATGGAGCCGCAAGCGCGCGCGCCAGGGCTGCGGAAGCCAGGCGATGGGCGTGCGGAAACGGCCGGGCGCGATGCCGTACGCGCGGAGGCTCGGCGATGGGATCGGGGCCGGGCAGCGGCGCGCGGACGCGGCGCGGGGTGGCGCGCGGGCGGGGACGGCAGGGGCGGCGGGAGGAGGCTGCGCGGCCGGGACGGCGCGGGGCGGTGGGGGCGCAGGGGGGAAGGCCGGCGGCGAGGCGGGCGAGGATGGCCAGCAGCAGCCGGATGATGCGCGCGACCCAGGCATTCAGGGCGGTGGGGCTGTCCTCAGGGATTGTGGCGCGGATGCCTTCAAGCTGCTGCGCCAGGGTGGCGAAAGCCTGGTTGGGGTGCGGACGCAATTCTCCCCCGGTGCCCGTGACGGGCTTTTCGGCGGGGGGGAGCGGGATGCTGTGCATTTTGGTTAGTTAGCACATGCGCCGGAGCGGTGCAAGGAATTTGTTCCAGCCAAGTGGGCCGCCTTGCGCCGAAACGGCCGCCCGCGGCGCGGATCGGCTCAGCCGCCCATCGGCGGCATGGCATCGAAGGCGGGAAGCCCCTCGTCGCGATGGACCCAGGCATGGCGACGCTTCGCAAAGACCATCATCTGCGGCGCGTAGACGCCGGGATCGTCGAGCGCGCCAACGCGGACCATCCGCATGCCCGGCATCGAGGTGCTGCGGCCGAATAGCGGCGAGCCACATCGGGGGCAGAAGCTGGTCGTGACCGTGCCGCCGCTGTCGGCCGTCCAGATGTGGTCCGCGAACGTGCCCTCGATCGCAAAACCATCCTCGGCGAAGGCGATGTTGTCGGTGTGGCCGGTGCCGCTGAGCTTCTGGCACGACTTGCAACAGCAGCGGCCGCTCATCAGCGGCGCGCCCGCGATCGTGAACCGGACCTGACCGCACAGGCATTGTCCTTGGAGCATGGTGCTTCCTCATGTCGCTTGCAAAACACAAGTGATACTAGATCGACGGCTTGTGCATTGCAAGCGGTGGCGCCACTTTCAGCGCATGACGCGCAATCCGACCCGGCCGCACCGATCCCTGTGCCCCATCGCAACCACGCTGGACATCGTCGGCGATCGCTGGTCGCTGCTGATCGTGCGCGACATGGTCAACGGGAAGTCGCGCTATGCGGAATTCCTGGCCTCGCCGGAGCGGATTGCGACGAATGTGCTCGCCGAGCGGCTGGAGCGGCTTGCGGGGGCGGGCGTCGTCGAGAGCCGCCGGTATCAGGACAACCCGCCGCGCCATGCATATCGTCTGACGGAAAAGGGCGAGGCGATGCTGCCGATGCTGCAGGAGATGTGCCGGTGGGCCAACCGGTTCATGCCGGAGACGTGGATCCCGCCTGCGGGGTTCATGGCGCGGCGGGCGGATTCCCGGGAATAATCCGCCCGTGGCCGGCTTCGGCGGCTGCCTTTTCCGCATGGCGTTGGAGGGTTTGGCTCCCAGCCGCTTCGGCAATGCGCGCTCCTGCCAACCCGCGAAATGGCAGACCGATCTGCGGCAGCATGACGGGGGGCTGACGGCCGCCCAATGTTGTGCGTGGACGAAAGTTCTTTGGTTCTTTCTTTCAAGAAAGAACGCGCTTGCTTGCTTTTCTGGGGGTGGTGGTTGTGGCACCCCCTCACCCAACCCTCTCCCCCAAGGGGAGAGGGCTTTTCGGGGGGGTCAGCCGACGCTTTCCGGTTCCTTTTCCGCGCCGCCTTCGTCGCTGTCGCTTTCGGGCTTGGGCAGGGCGGGGGCGGCGGCTTCGGTGAATTCGAAGGCGAGCGCCTTGTCTTTCAGGGTGACCTTGACCGCGCCGCCCTTGACCAGCTTGCCGAACAGGAGTTCTTCGGCGAGCGCCTTCTTGATGTGTTCCTGGATGACGCGGGCCAGCGGCCTCGCACCGTAGAGGCGGTCGTAGCCGCGTTCGGCGAGCCATTCCTTGGCGGCGCTGGACAGCTCGATGGTGACGTTGCGGTCGGCGAGCTGGGCTTCCAGCTGCATCACGAACTTCTCCACCACGCGGCCGACGATTTCCTGGGTCAGGGCGGCGAAGGCGACGATGGCGTCCAGGCGGTTGCGGAATTCGGGGGTGAACAGGCGCTTGATGGCGTCTTGGTCCTCCCCTTTGCGGCCTTCCTCACGGGCGAAGCCGATGGTCTCCTTGGCCAGGTCCGAGGCGCCGGCGTTGGTGGTCATGATCAGGATCACGTTGCGGAAATCGACCGTCTTGCCGTTGTGGTCGGTCAGCTTCCCGTGGTCCATGACCTGGAGCAGGATGTTGTAGAGGTCCGGATGGGCCTTTTCGATCTCATCGAGCAGCAGGACGCAGTGCGGGTGCTGGTCGATGGCATCCGTCAGCATGCCGCCCTGGTCGAAGCCGACATAGCCCGGGGGGGCGCCGATCAGGCGGGAGACCGAGTGGCGCTCCATGTATTCGGACATGTCGAAGCGGACCAGCTCGATGCCCAGCGTGCTGGCGAGTTGGCGGGCGACCTCGGTTTTGCCGACGCCGGTGGGGCCGGAGAAGAGATAGTTGCCGATCGGCTTCTCGACCTCGCGCAGGCCGGCGCGGGCGAGCTTGATGGCGGCGGATAGGGTCTCGATGGCCTTGTCCTGGCCGAAGACCATCGCCTTGAGGTCGCGTTCCAGGGTGCGCAGGGTTTCCTTGTCATCCGTGCTGACGGACTTGGCGGGGATGCGGGCGATCTTGGCGACGATCTCCTCGACATCCTTCAAGGTGACGGTCTTCTTGCGCTTGTTCTCGGGCACCAGCATGCGGCTGGCGCCGACCTCGTCGATGACGTCGATCGCCTTGTCCGGCAGCTTGCGGTCGTGGATGTACTTGGCCGAGAGTTCGACCGAGGCGCGGATCGCCTCCTCCGTGTAGCGGACCTTGTGGTGCTTCTCGTAGGTGCCCTTGAGGCCGCGCAGGATCTTGATCGCGTCTTCGATGCTGGGCTCGTTGACGTCGATCTTCTGGAAGCGGCGGACCAGGGCGCGGTCCTTCTCGAAGTGGTTGCGGAATTCCTTGTACGTCGTGCTGCCGATGCAGCGCAGCGTGCCCTGCGCCAGGGCGGGCTTCAGCAGGTTGGAGGCGTCCATCGCGCCGCCGCTGGTGGCGCCGGCGCCGATCACGGTGTGGATCTCGTCGATGAACAGCACCGCGTTCGGGTGGGCCTCAAGCTCGGTGATGACGGCCTTAAGCCGCTCCTCGAAATCGCCGCGATAGCGGGTGCCGGCCAGC
>JBIPLY010000368.1:0-4318 GCA_044369385.1 Acetobacteraceae bacterium
GGTCGACGCCGAGAAGGGGCTGCTGATGATCAAGGGCGCCATTCCCGGCGCCAAGGGCGGCTACGTGCAGGTGCGCGACGCCGTGAAGAAGGCCCGTCATGCCGAGGCGCCGTATCCGGCCGGCCTCGTGACGGCAGGCTGAGGGCAGGGACATGCAGATCGACATCAAGACCCTGGACAACACGACCGCCGGTTCGACCGAGCTGCCGGACGTGATTTTTGCCGCCAAGCCGCGCCCGGACATCATGGCCCGCGTGGTTCATTGGCAGCAGGCCAAGCGTCGCGCCGGCACCCACAAGGTGAAGGGCATGGGCGAGGTCAGCGGCACGACCAAGAAGCCCTACAAGCAGAAGGGCACCGGCAATGCCCGCCAGGGCAGCCTGCGGGCGCCGCAGTTCCGCACCGGTGGCGCGGTTCATGGGCCGGTGGTGCGCAGCCATGGCTATGACCTGCCGAAGAAGGTCCGTCGCCTGGGGCTGATTTCCGCCCTGTCGCAGAAGGCGGCCGACGGCAAGCTGGTGGTGCTGGATGCCGCCGCTGGCGGGTCGGGCAAGACCAAGGAGCTGAAGGCGAAGCTGGCCGCGCTGGGCTGGAAGTCGGTGCTGGTGGTCGACCACACCGTGGACCAGGGCTTCCTGCTGGCCAGCCGCAACATCATCGGCATCGACGTGCTGCCGACGGTCGGCGCCAATGTCTACGACATCCTGCGCCACGACGTTCTGGCGATCACCACCGCCGGGATCGAAGGCCTGAAGGCCCGGCTTGGTGCCACCGAGGGAGGCCAGGCATGAGCGACGCGAAGCCCGCCCGCCGCAAGCCGCAGCTTTCGCGCGAGGCGATGTACAACATCATCCGCAACCCGGTCGTGACCGAGAAGGCCACGATCCTGTCCGAGCGCGGCCAGTTCGTGTTCCGGGTGGCGATCGATGCCAAGAAGCCGGAGATCAAGGCCGCGATCGAGGGCCTGTTCGGCGTGAAGGTGACGGCGGTCAACACGCTGGTTGCCAAGGGCAAGACCAAGCGGTTCCGCGGGCGCCCCGGCGTCCGGTCGGACGTGAAGAAGGCATACGTCACCCTGGCGGAGGGGCAGTCGATCGACCTCTCCACCGGCCTGGCGTAAGGCGGGGATCAGGCAGATGGCATTGAAGAACTTCAACCCCGTCACGCCCAGCCTGCGCGGCACCGTGCTGATCAGCCGGGCCGAGCTTTGGAAGGGCAAGCCGGTCAAGGGGCTGACCGAAGGGCTGAGCCAGTCCGGCGGGCGCAACAACCATGGCCGCATCACCAGCCGGTTCCGCGGCGGCGGTCACAAGCAATCCTACCGCATCGTCGACTTCAAGCGCCGCAAGCGCGACATGCCGGCGGTGGTGCAGCGGTTGGAATACGATCCGAACCGGACCGCGTTCATCGCGCTGGTGAAGTATCAGGACGGCGAGCTCGCCTATATCCTGGCTCCGCAGCGCCTGAAGGCCGGCGACCAGGTGGTGGCCAGCGCGCGCGCCGACATCAAGCCGGGCAACGCGATGCCGCTGTCGGCGATCCCGGTGGGCACGATCGTGCACAACATCGAGATGAAGGTGGGGGCGGGCGGCAAGATCGCCCGGGCAGCCGGGCAGTATGCCCAGCTCGTCGGCAAGGATGCCGGCTACGCCCAGATCAAGCTGATGTCCGGTGAGCTGCGCATGGTGCGCGGCGAGTGCATGGCCTCGATCGGCGCGGTCTCGAACCCGGACAATTCGAACCAGAGCCTGGGCAAGGCTGGCCGTTCGCGCTGGATGGGTCGCAAGCCGCATCAGCGCGGCGTGGTGATGAACCCGGTCGACCATCCGCACGGCGGCGGCGAAGGCCGCACCTCGGGCGGGCGTCATCCGGTCACGCCGTGGGGCAAGCCGACCAAGGGCTACAAGACGCGGGTCAACAAGCGCACCGACAGGCTGATCATCCGCAGCCGCAACAAGGGCAAGGGCTGAGGCCATGACACGTTCCACATGGAAGGGCCCGTTCGTCGACGGGTACCTGCTCAACAAGGCCGAGGCGTCGCGGGCATCCGGCCGCAGCGAGGTCATCAAGATCTGGTCGCGCCGCTCCACGATCCTGCCGCAGTTCGTCGGCCTGACGTTCGGCGTCTATAACGGGCACAAGTTTTTGCCGGTGCAGGTGACCGAGAACATGGTCGGTCACAAGTTCGGTGAGTTCTCGCCGACGCGGACCTTTACCGGTCATGCGTCGGACAAGAAGGCGAGGCGCGGCTAAGATGAGCAAACCCAAGACACCGCGTCGCCTGGCCGATACCGAGGCGCAGGCGCTGCTGAGCAACGTGCGCGTCAGCCCGCGCAAGCTGGACCTGGTTGCCGGTCTGATCCGCAACAAGGGGGCGGCCGAGGCCGTGGCCACGCTGACCTTCAGCAAGCGCCGCATCGCCCAGACCGTGAAGAAGGTGCTGGAAAGCGCCATCGCCAACGCGGAGAACAACCATCAGCTGGATGTCGACCGCCTGGTCGTCACCCGCGCCGAGGTGGGTCGTTCCATCACCATGCGGCGCTTCCATGCCCGCGGTCGCGGCCGCGCTTCGCAGATCGAGAAGTGGTTCAGCCACCTCAAGATCGTGGTCGCGGAGCGCCAGCAGGCCGAAACCCAGAACGAGGCGGCATAACCGATGGGTCACAAAGTCAATCCGATCGGGCTGCGGCTCGGCATCAATCGCACCTGGGACAGCCGCTGGTATGCCGGCGGCGACTACGCCAAGCTGCTGCATGACGACCTGAAGCTGCGTGCGCATCTGCGCAAGAAGCTGTCCGGCGCCGGCGTGTCGCGGGTGGTGATCGAGCGCCCGGCGAAGAAGCCGCGGGTGACGATCTATGCCGCGCGGCCTGGCGTGGTGATCGGCAAGAAGGGCCAGGACATCGAGGTGCTGCGCAAGGACCTCAGCAAGATGGCCAAGGGCGAAGTGTCCCTGAACATCGTCGAGATCCGCAAGCCCGAGATCGACGCGACCCTGGTGGCCGAGAACATCGCCCAGCAGCTGGAGCGCCGGGTGGCTTTCCGCCGGGCGATGAAGCGCGCGGTGCAGTCGGCGATGCGCCTGGGTGCGCAGGGCATCCGGATCAATTGCGGCGGACGCCTCGGCGGGGCCGAGATCGCGCGCGTCGAATGGTATCGCGAGGGCCGGGTGCCGCTGCACACGCTGCGCGCGGACATCGATTTCGGCGTCGCCACGGCCAAGACCACCTATGGCACGTGCGGCGTGAAGGTTTGGATCTTCAAGGGTGAGATCCTCGCCCATGACCCGCTCGTGCAGGACCGTCGCGCCGCCGAGCAGGCGCCTCAGCGCTAAGGGATCACAGCAATGCTTTCTCCCAAGCGGACCAAGTACCGCAAGGCCCATAAGGGCCGCATCAAGGGTGTGGCCAAGGGCGGCACCGCGCTGAATTTCGGCGCCTTCGGATTGAAGGCGCTGGAGCCGGAGCGGGTGACCGCGCGGCAGATCGAATCGGCCCGCCGGGCGATCACGCGCGCCATGCGCCGTGCCGGGCGCGTGTGGATCCGCATCTTCCCGGACGTGCCGGTGTCGCAGAAGCCGGCCGAAGTCCGCATGGGCTCCGGCAAGGGTTCGCCGGAGTTCTGGGTGTGCCGGGTCAAGCCGGGCCGGATCATGTTCGAGATCGACGGGGTGGCGCCGGAACTCGCCAAGGAGGCCTTGGCGCTGGGTGCGGCCAAGCTGCCGATCAAGACGAAGTTCATCACCCGCATCGGAGACGCGTGAGATGGCCAAGCAGACCAAGCCGGCCGATATCCGCGCCAAGTCCGCCGACCAGCTGGGGACCCAGCTGCTGGACCTGCGCAAGGAGCAGTTCAACCTGCGCTTCCAGAAGGCCACCGGCCAGACCGAGGGCGTGGGGCGGGTGAAGGCGGTTCGCCGCGACATCGCGCGGGTCAAGACGATCATGGGTGAGCAGAAGCGCGGGGCCGGCAAGCCGGCTTCGCAGTCGTAAAGGAGTAGGGCGATGCCGAGGCGCGTCCTGATGGGGCGGGTGACCAGCGACAAGATGGACAAGACGGTGACCGTTCTTGTTGCTCGTCGCGTGATGCACCCGTTGTACAAGAAATTCATCCGCCGGTCGAAGAACTACGCGGCGCACGACGAGGCCAATCTTTGCAAGATCGGCGACAGCGTGCGCATCGAGGAATGCCGGCCGATCAGCAAGCGCAAGACCTGGACCGTGGTCGAGCGGAATGGCCAGCCGCTGGGGGCGTCCGCCGACGCCCCGGCGCAGGGGTGAGGAGAGCCTAGATGATCTCCGTTGAATCGAACCTCGAG
>JBIPLY010000575.1:0-13412 GCA_044369385.1 Acetobacteraceae bacterium
ACCCGGATTCCTGAGTTTTCTTTTAGGTGCGATCGCGCTTCCAAAAAACAAGGGATGGAAATGATTGTCTTTCCCCAACCAGAAACACCCAAAACCAAACGGAAATCAAAATGCAAATCTATTTAGCAGCACCATTATTTTCAGAAGCCGAGAAGCAATTTAATTTAGCGATCGCAAAACTCATCTTAAAAAATTGTCCAGATATCAAGATGTTTCTACCCCAGGCAATTGCATTTAAAAACTCTCAGCAAATCTTTGAGGATTGCAAAAAAGGGGTTGCATCCTCAGATATAATCCTTGCTGTTATGGATGGTGCTGATGCAGATTCAGGAACCTGTTGGGAATGCGGGTACGCCTACGCACTCAAGAAGCCAATAATCCTGTTGCGAACTGACTTCCGAAACTCTGGGGATTCCGGCGGGTTTAACGCAATGTTGTTGGGATGTGCGGTTAAGGCTATTTCTGGTTCGGATTGGGAGAAGCAATTAATTCCCCCGTTAAAGCAATTAATCAGTCTGTTGGGTATGTGAAAGAGTGCGATCGTAGACCCCAGTAAACACTTGACTTATCTCATAATATGGGGTAATATGGGGTCTGTTGAGTTCAATACAGGCAAAAATGGAATTAGCATTGTTGAATACCAAACCACTTTACGACGGAGTTATCGCTTTTCTGTTTGCGGAAAACAAAAATATCGTCCTTTCGGATAAATCGGGTTTGTTAACTATTTTTGGTTGCCAGACAAAAACAATAGGGTCAAAAAAACGACCCTATACGGAATCGGAGATTGAATACTTAACGAAATACGATCCCAAGGGAATTGATGAAAAGCTATGGGTAGTTTACGAGGTTGACTGGAAATCTTTCCAAGGTGAACCAATAGAAGGAACTAATCTATTACAGGGCAGTTCCATTTCTCGTGGTTCATCCGGTATATCTAGCAGCGCGACGTTATATCGCTTTGCGGTAGACCCGATTAACAACCTAGTTGTTTCCTGTATGGAAACAAGCTACAGTGGTTCTTCCCAAATTCAAATCCAGAACTGGGAGCAATCAGTTTTTCAAAAACATTCTAATTTAGCGACGCTTGATTAATTAGCGATCGCACTTAAAAACAAAAACCCCGCCAATAAATATTTTGGTGGGGTTTTGAGTTTAGGGAATGTGATCGCGCTCTTAAAAATTGACATAAAAAAGCACCGATAAGTATTAAATACTTATCGGTGCTTTTTACCTAACGAGAATTGCAATATGTGTCATAAGCCTCGACGAAATCGTTATAAGCAGTTGAAGGTGTTTCTCCTTCACTACTACAACTACTAAAGCTAATTGCATATTTTTTGTTCAAATTATAAGTTACTACCCAACAACCGAACTCTGCAATGTACAAATTGTCACTATGCCCAGCGTGTTCTTTGCTGGTGATGTTTGTAGCACGTTCCTGAATTTCTTTAGTAAAAGCAGGGAACTCCTCACAGACTTCATTGACAAACTCGGTAAATGTTTTGAGAATCATTTTTGTTTTCCTTCTTGTTCTTGTTTTGCGTAACAATTGTAACACAAATACTACATAAAGACAATAACCGAAAGTACATTTTTAAGTAAAACGCGATCGCATTTAAAGACAAAAAAAAACCCACCAAAATATTTATTGGCGGGGTTTGGAGTTTAGAGAATGCGATCGCGTAATTTTAGACAAAAAAACACCGACAAGTATTTAAACTTATCGGTGTTTTCTAAACCTCACCAGTTACAGTACGTTCTGCAACTGATGTTGCCTTTCATCCTCATCCAGTTCCCACCACCCTTCGGGTAGTGAGCCTGATGTACACTCTTTAATTCGACCATTTGATTGTAGAACCAAGTGCCAATCAATATCTCGTCCATTCGGGTACGCAGAATGAGGTTTCACTTCTCTTTCAGGGATTGACCCCCAAACCAATCTTAGGCTGTGGTATGAGTGAAAAGACTCATTTATTATTGTCTGCCATACATCGGCAAGCACAAAGTGTTTGCTGGTGTATGTGCAACTATCAGACTCTAAGTATTCCTCGACTTGCCCTAGAACATAGGACAGTTCTGGAGTTGAAGCAGCATATCCTATACTACCTAATTCCCAGGTTTTACCCTGGGGATCGATTAGTTGCATTTGCCATTTCTTGCGTGTCATATACAAACTCCTTTTTCTTTTTGTTATACTTATTATACAATAACTGTATACGGTTTGTAAACTGTTTAAATAAAATAACGATAATTATTGATCACAATATCGTATCGCATAATTTTAGACAAAAAAAATACACCGATAAGTATTTAATACCTATCGGTGTATCGAGTTAAAGAGCGTGATCAGCGATCGCTGATCACTTCTCTTTTCTTGAATTTCTCAAACTTCTGTTTAAGATGTTGGTTCTCAATTTTGCCTTGGATTTCATCAAGGCTATCTAAAGGCGTATGCTTTCCGTCATCAATCATAGTCATCCATGTTGGACGACAGAAACAGTACATCTGATCACCCCAAAGGATGATGTAATCGTTTGTACCCTCCGAACCTTGATATAGGTCGTCGGACACCATTCCGGGTTCTATTGTAAGAACATACCCGTTTTCATAATAATCACCAATACGAACTGGTTCGAGTAACGATGCTTCTTTTTGAGCTTCCTCATGGGTTTCACAAAACCCATGAATACTCAAGCAGCAAGCGTAAGCGTAGACTGTATTCGCATTAACATTAATCATTTCGATTTCCTTTTTTCTTTTTGTTATACTTATTATACAATAACTGTATACGGTTTGTAAAGAGGTAAAACCATGAATTTCTATATTGTTTTAGGACAATCCAATCATCCAATAGCCAATCAGCTATTTACAGAAAAGGATGTTGAGGAGATGAAGCAATTACCTCAAGCGGTTAATTGGTCGTTTGTCCCAATTCAGGTTCCCTGGGAAAATACTGCATGGTCAAGAGTGGGAGGACGGGGTAAATCTCCATACAAGGGGGAGTTGACGACGATTCGAGTTGAAAAAGCGATCGCGTATCAAGCCCAACAATATGCGATCTGGTTGTCAAATCAAAATTGATCAGGTTTGATTTCGCAAAAAAAAATATCAAGAAACCCAACTCGACACATCAATCCTTTCTGAGACATGAAGTTCCGAATCGATCAAAGGGTTTTTCTCAAGAAAGTAGTTGGTAGCTTTGTTTATTGCTTTAAATTCCGCGATCGCTTTCTCAAGATATTCTCTAATTTCCGCTTCCTGGTGCATGATAGAATATTATGTTAAATTAACAGTACACGGATAACTACCCTAAACTCAGGAGATTTATTTCACGATCTTTCTGAGTTTATTTTTTACAAACTCATTATGGAAAATCAAGTTTATACGAGAATTGAAATTATGTCCCTCTTGGACAAAGATGCGATCGCTAGTAATCCTTCTTGTAAGAGACAAACCAATGAAGGACAACGGACTTATGATTCATGTTTATTATATCTCGCCCTAGGAAGTCGTAGGACACTAGAGGAAGTTGCGACTTTAGATAAAAAAACAATTAGAAACATTAAAAAAGTAGCATCTGATTTTGATTGGATAAAAAGGGCAACTGACTATGATAAAAGCTGTTCAAATGTAGAAATAGATATTGTTTTATCTAAATTAGATCCTGATGTAATAAACTCAGTCAAAAGCTGCTTGCAGTGGGAGGATGAGCCATCTCATTGTTATCGTTATTTTTGTGTTTATTTGGTTTTTGAAGATGCTCGTTCCCTAGAAAAGACCGCAGACGTTTGCGGTAAGAGTTCCAAAGCTATTAGTAATTTCTCATCTCAATATAAGTGGGTAGATAGAGCAAGAGACTATGATAAATTCTGTATGGCAGTTGTCTTAAAAGAGATGACCAATTTAAGAATTAGACGCAAAATTAAAATGTTACAAAATAAATGGGAATTAGCTGACTTACTGGAAAACAAAGGCATTGAAATGATAAAAGTTCCCCTACGGAAAGAACGGGACGAGAACGGTAACATCATTGAAGCAGCTAGATGGAAAATGGAAGATGCTGTTAAGTTTATTGATTTATCAAGTCGGTTACGAACGGAGTCAGTTGATGAACCAAAAATGGATATTCTTGAAGCAGTCAAAGTTCTTTCTGACAATAATTTACTTCCCCCAGGTATTGCAGAAGCCGCTGCTCTTGAGATTCAGCAAATTGGCGATCGCATTAAAACACAAATTGCCAACTTAGACCAATAGACAAAACCCCCGATTCACGAATGAGTCGGGGGTCGGCAAAAATCCCATGGAAGGTTGAGTTACCAAATGAATCACAGATCTTGCGATCGCGCGAATCCATTATGCTGATTTCGAGTTTGCTTACTTCCATGAGGAGCATCCTCGTACCAAAATCAACAATGGTAGCCAAATCATAGCATTCAATCATGGTAAATAGCAATAAGCCTGCGGAAAATACTACAACAACAATTACCCCTGCCGTTCCCGCACCTCAAGGAACTGGAAATCCAAATGATTACTACTTCCCCAATAGAGGTTTTGCTTCAGAACAGAAACCCTTAAAGATTGACTTCCAAACTCCCGACTCTGAAAAAATAATCATGAGTCAGAAGCGGGATGCGAAATTCGATCCATTCTATGACCCGATCAAAATCACTATCTTAACTGGGGTTTATAAAGGAATGGATTTGGATTTGGGATTGAATACTGTGCAACTCAGCGAATCCCAACAAGCTAACTGGGAAGACACTCCGGGCAAAGCTATTCGAGTAGGGGCAAACTTTAGTAATATTTCGACGCGATCGCTCGATCTATCAATTGAATTTTCCTCAATCAACGAAGATATTCGGCCATTAGTAGAAGCGATCGCGCACCTCCATGAAATCACAGACACATCCCACACCCCGCCGTTGGTGATGATTACAGTAGGGAAAACTATGATTGACCCATGCGTGTGTGAAAGTTTTGATGCTCAGTATGATGAACCCTTACCCGGCGCGATGGGATTTAGACATTGTGCAGTTAACTTAAAGTTCAAGATGATTGGAGGGAAGGGAACTAAACACCAACTCGCTCAACCCTTGACCAATACTCCGGTGAAGGCGATCGCGGACAAGCAATCGGACTTGGAACGCCAAAAGCAAGGTGAGCGGTTGATTGTCAAACAACAACTTGCCAAGTGTTTAGGTGAGAACGGTAATAAGGAATTAGAAAATCTACTAGAAGGGGATAAATTCAAACAAGTTGAGGAGGTTTTAAAACTATCCCCCGATACCCTAATTCAATTATTAGTATCGGGTTTAATTCCCAAAGATGTTATAGACGATCCAAGGATGCAGGAAAAGTTAAAGCAGGATTTAGCATTTGCGATCGCGGAAAAAAGACCTGGCACAAACCCAATCTATAAAAGACCTTTAGGTAATGGAATTTATACCAATAATTACAATGGGTTGGAAGGAGTTTTAAAATTAGAAGAATTTAATCAAATCATGACGGATTATAATTTAATATTGGAAGGGATAAAATCTGGGAATTTAGACAAGGTATCGGATGCTGAAAATATTTCTGCAAATCGTCGAATAATTGATGTTGCAGAATGTGGTTTATCGTTAAAAAGAATTGGGACTCCTATATTAATAGGCGGAACTGTATCCCCTTCAGATTCAGTTATCCTCGATGGTATCAATAAAGTTTTAGCTGAAAATCCCAGTCGAGAAAAGGTCATCGAATTATTTGGACTACCACCCGATACCCCTGAAACTGTGATTCGCAAATTATTAAACTCGCGCCCATTCAGGGACAAGCAGGATTTTTTAGATCGGGCTACTCCTAATCAAGCCGGAATTAGCAGTTATGTGGCTTGGTCAAATTTTGCTCAACAAGAAGCGAAGTTACTGGAAAAACTAAATGGGGTCATGCCCACAATGACCGATGAAGATATTAAAAAAGTATTTGAAGTAAGTGATGCCGCCGAAATTGCTAAATTAAAACATTTCGGTAAGCCATTCAAAACTAAAGAGGAATTTGTGAGTATTGTTGGGAAAAGCGATCGCAACCGAGCTATTCAACTTTGGGAAATAATGCGGAAAAATCAAGATAAAATTCCTACTGCCACAACCGGAGTTGAGAATCCTATAAATTGACACAAAAAAGACCCGTCTTTCGATAGGTCTTTTTTGTGTTCGCTAACAACAGGGGGTAATATGCCAACATCCTTCACGATAGTTAAGTAAAGCAGTTAAAACATTGTTATCAATGGAGTAAGTATAGCTAATTTTCATTCCTTCAGTGGGTGCGGGTTCATCCAGTCTGGTACTTAAAAAGCTAGACAAGGCAGTTAATGTCAACAGATCATCAGTAATTACTTGATAACGACATTGGGAATAATTAGCTAACACTTTTAACTGTGCTTCGACAACCCGCCGTTTTTTCCATTCCTCCTCACCGGAATTAAAGTTAGCCCATTTCTCATCAGATATTTGCAAGGTTTCCATCGCTTGTTCAACAAATTGGGGTTTTAATCCCGGTATCGGAACAACCCCGCCCGAAGTATGGGCTATTTGATTGTTTTGGACAGTAAAATAGTTCATATTTTATTTTGAGTCTTCAATTAGTTTTTTAAGTTTTTGAATCATTTGAGTAGCCGTTTCAGGTTCCGTTCCACTTTAGCCTACATCCCACAAGAGTAGATCCTGAATAGTGTCGATTTGGAGGCCGTCAAAGGTTGAAGCTCCACTTTAGCCTACATCCCACAAGAGTAGATCCTCTAATACTTTTCGAGTAAAGTCCTTTAATGTTTCCCGATGCTCCACTTTAGCCTACATCCCACAAGAGTAGATCCAAACCTTTTTATTTAACATTCCCAATCGTTTAACATTCCCGTTCCACTTTAGCCTACATCCCACAAGAGTAGATCCTCAGACTTTGACGGCTTGACCGTAGATACGATTCAAATGGTTCCACTTTAGCCTACATCCCACAAGAGTAGATCCCCTTGTATCCCAGAGTCCTTGTTGCACTTGGGTTTCAACTCTCGTTTTCGAGGCTGAGAAACTTTTGATGAATTTAGACTAGACTGAGATAAGTTTGATGAGCCAAAATCACTATTACAAAAGGGGTCGAGGCTAAACAAGGATAACTGAATGGGAATAAGTAAAGTGTCCTCCAATCTGGAGGAAGTTGGTATCGACGAACCCAGTTTCACTGAATCCTCCACCATTCTTGGTTCTTCGACTTCTTTTGAAATCTCCCCAAGCGTTAATTCCCGAACTGAACTCCGGTACTTTAAAGAATCAAAATTTGCGGCATTTTTAATATTAATTGCTGCCGCAACATCTCTAGGTAAAATCGTACCACATTCTAAACAATTATGAGTACGATTTGATAGAGATTTCTTAACCCTGTTTTTACAAACAGGGCAGTCCTGTGATGTGTAACGAGGGTTAACTTTGACGAACTCTCGTTCATGGGTTTTAGCCTTTGTTTCAATAAATGAAAGTAACTGACCCAAACCTGCATCAGAAAAGGATTTGTTTAAACCAGATTTTGCACTAGCATTGTTTTTTAAATAAATTCCTGAACCTTCAGAAGTTTCTACGGGTTTAGGTCTACGAACCAAGTTCTTTAATTGAATATTTTCAACAGCGATCGCGCCGTAAGTCCGAACTTGATAAGTTGAGATTTTATGGTTAAATCGACTCCGTTGATCGGCTATTTTTTCATGTTGACGAGCCAATAATTTCTTAGCTTTTTCAAGGTTTTTACCCTGAGATTGATCGGGGTGTCGTTTCTTGAAATCTTGTTTACGACTAACTTTTCGATGTAGTCGCTTTAGTCGTTTTTCTGCTTTTCGATAGTATTTTGGTGGTGCGACGGTTTTCCCTGCATCATCACTGACAATGAATTGCAGTCCAATATCTAAGCCACAAGCAATATTAGAGGGTTTATAAATAGTTTTTGGGACATCCCCTGTTAATTGCAGGTAGTAGCCCGACGCTTTTTTGCAAACCTTGAGGGTATTTACTTTGATCGAAGCATCCCATCTTTCGTCAAGGGTTTTAACATTAAACTTTCCAAGTTTTGTTATATTGATTTTCCTTCCTAAAACCTTGGTTGAACTAGCATCATTGTTAATAAGGGATTTTATTCGATCTAATCTCCCCTTGTATTTGGGACGTTGTTTTATCCCTTGTTTATACCCTTTCCACGCTTCAGCTAGACTTTTAATCGTACCTCTAATAAAACAACTTGGAATAGCTTGAAACCACAATTTGTCTTGATGTTTTTTATGAGAAAAGTATTTGTTCAAAGTTATACAAGGATCACGACCTTTGCAATACGCAGCAGGTGGCTCATTTCCTTTTAAACGCTTAATTGAACACGCAGGTCTATAGTCTGCATAGGGCGAGGGGAATAATTGATCTTTTTTGTTGTACCGACGCGAGTATGGGGCTGTAATGTCACAACACAAACCAAAAACGGTTTTGGCTTTATCTCCGGTTTTATTGGGATGCCACCTCCATTTTACGGGGATATCATCGTCCAAGAGATCATTCTTTTCCCTGAGAGAGTATTGGTCTGATTCTTCAACAAGGTTCAATGATTCATTCCAAACCCACCGCAAACCACCAAGCCATTTCTCAATTGTTTTGACCTGCTCTTGATTGGGATAAATTTTGAAACAAACCGTTTTCATTTTTAACTGAATTTAGCTCTCAACAAATCTGAGTATAGCGTGATTTAGTAAAATCGACAACCGCGATCGCATTTACCAATACAACGACTTGACCTAAAGAACCACTCAAGATAAACTAGAGTAAACAAAAAGGAGTGAAATATTACGATGAATTACGATAGCGTTCCCTTGGATTCTGTTTCAAAAATAATGGGATTAGGTGGATTACTTTCCCACTATTACAGATACCAAGTAATTACGAAGAAAGGGAAATACTACGAAAAGGCAGTACCCAAATTAAAATCAGGAACAATAAACAATTGTGAGGAGAATATAGTTTACGAGTTTTCAAGAATGCACCCTGGAACGTTCAATAAAAGAATACCTGATCCGCCTAGAATGCTTAAAGTTAAAAAATTTGATGACATCTGGAGTCAGGTAGCGGTTGATAGTAAGGTGATTGGATATGTCGCAAAATGGGATGCAGTAAATCAAGGGCATATCAGAAGTAATTCTTTGTGGGTTGCTTCCGTGGACAGAGAAAATATCATATCCGCAGATATAGAAGGTAGAGTATTAAAAGAAGAAACCCTTTGTTCGACTCGAAGTAAAGCGATCACTCTTTTGATGAAGTAATTTTATTAACTAGAAAGCGATCGCATTTTTATTGAATGCGATCGCTTTACTTTTTAACCCTCAAATTATAGCATCATATTCTATAAAACTTAGGGGATTTAGAGGGGTTATGCAATGAACAATCTGCCCTCGGTTATCTAAGTCAACGTACTGTCTCTGCCGAATCTCTTTGGGTTTTCCTATTAAATCGCCAACATCATTTATTTCTTGAATATAGACATATCCATTCTCAGAAAGTTGATCAGATACAAGGGTATAGTATTCTTAAAAACATTCCGTACCTACGGAGTATTTTATTTGGTGTGGGGATGCGATCGCATTTATTTATTCTTCTTCCTCTGAATCCTCGTTGATTGCAGCTAACACGGTGTCAACAACTTTCTCAGCTATATCGTAAATCTTGTTGTACCGAACTTCGTCTTTGTAGGGTGTATTGTCAACAACAATTGTTCCAACTACACCTGGAGACTTTTTGGGTTCTTGGGTTGGTCTTTCTTTGATCTCCCAACCCTGAGATACTGCTATTTGTTTTGCAATATCTTCAATTAATTGTTTTCTTCTGAAATATCCTATGTCCATTTTTGTCTCCTAATTTGGTTTCGTATTTAATCAATATATCACTTATGGGGTATTTTGGGGTACATCAAGGAACCGGGATTGGTCTATTGATGTTGCGATCGCGGTTACAAGAAAAAATGGGTACAAAAAAGCGATCGCAAATATTTAAAATGCGATCGCAACATCAAGAAACACTCTCTTTTTCTCTACCTTTCCCTGGACAAATAATATGCGAGAAACCAATAAAGGCATATTGATTAGTATCCGTGAGACACCAAGTTGGGTTTGCGCTTCTCAAATCTGGCCCAATATTACCCATCTTTTTCCCGCAGTTCATACAGTAGTTCCCAATTCCCCGTTTTAAGTATTTTGGCCCCAGATACGGATGGTCATTAAATCTGCTGTTACTCATGTATTTGTGTTGAATGTGATCGCTTTTATATTTTATGTTGTCAAGTGGTGCGATCGCTCATAAATACTAGGTGAGTTGTTTGGTGCTACAATAAAAACAACCTCGCCCGGTGCGTTGAACACTAAGCGAGGTTTAAGTTAACCCCTATTAAGGCTAGGAGCCAATATGAACATCATATCGCAGATCGTTCCTTCTGGGAATGGATCTAAAAATCAATATCCCCAAACACAACAAGGGGGTGCAGTATGAAACGCGATCGCCAAAACGAAAAAAGTATTGTTTTAATCAAAAAAGAAGGTGAGTTTTCGGTTGCAAGTGCAATCACAGATCCAAGACTTAGCTATAAGGCAACGGGTTTATGGATGTTCTTGATGAATCATTCGAGCGATCGCTACACCAACCTAGATTATCTTCACAACTCTAAAGCCGATGGCAAAGATTCGTTACTAAGTGGATTATCAGAACTTTGTGAAGCTGGTTATTTACTTTGCTTTCGAGGACGTGATTCTCTTGGGCAATGGAGTTCTCGTTACGTCGTTTTTGAGAATCCAACCCTCAAAGATAAATACCTCGCAACACTATCGGAAGCCGAAAAGGAAGAAATCAAGACTCCTTCCAGTCCAGCCAAAAACCGAGCAAGCAAAAAGGGGGGTGCAGCATGAGAGAACTTATTCATCACACCGGACGCTTTAGTATTGTCTATTCCGATTATGTTGGCATCACGGGCGATCCTTGTGCAGCCCAAGTTTTGTCAACCTTTGAAACGTGGACTTATGAACGACTAAAAGATGGGGACAACAATCCTTGGCTCTATGTTCAAATCTCAGATATTGTTAATTCGATCTGTGGGACGTTTAAACGAAGTAAGGTTATTGAGTCTTTGAAGATTCTGAGGTTAAAGGGATTTATCGAAAGCAAATCAAGCCTCGATTCAAGAGACAAAACACTTAGCTACAAATTGAACATTGAAAACATTCAGCAAGCCCTAAATAAATCTAACTCAAAGGCTCAACAAGAGGAGGTGTGCAATGGTTGAAATTCTTCAGCATTTTGGCTTTTACAGTATGGTTCGCGCCGATTATGTCGCAATTACGGGGGATGCTTGCGCTGCTCAAATTTTGTCATCCCTCGAATACTGGACAAGAAGCAAGATCGTCACGATTGAGGAAATTGAAAGACGAAACGCAGAATCTCGTAGTGAGTCAACAAGATTTCCCGTTCCTGATTTGTGGCTCTACGAAAAAACTCAGGATTTTGTAGATTCACTCTACGGGACATTTAAACGGAACAAGGTACTGGCATCACTAAAACTTCTCAAGGAATTGGGATTTGTTGAAACCAAACCAAGTCCTCATCCTTGGGATCAGACATTGCTTTGGAGACTGAATATCGAGAATATCCAAGAAGCCTTGGACGTTGCGGCTCAATCGTTCTTCAAAGATCGCAAACTCAAAAAGACGAAATCTCCCAGTATCCAAATTCAAACAATGGAGAGTTTAGGAAATTCAGATCCCAGTATTTCAGAACAAACACTTGATCATCCAAATTTAAACACTGCGGGTTTAGATTTGTCACCTGATCTTATATATGATTCAAGATCTAATATTCATGATCTAAATTCAAATTCCCCCCTTACCCCCCAAGGGGAAGTGGTGGGGAAAAATTTTGTTGATAATGGTTTTGAGATTCAGGATGCTTCAGAGGAAGATGCGATCACAAATCCACTACCTACCCAGAAAACTCAAAAACAACCTCTTGTACAAACCGAAATCCCTCCTCAAAGGATCAATGTTCCGGCGAATGAGAATGATTCTCGTTTTGTTGCTTCTGACCCAACTGCTGAAAATATGGAAGCTAGAGGAGCGATCGCAAAAACCGGAGCAATGCAGGGATCTAGTTGTATTGATCCTGGGTTTCTGGAATTTTACCGATTGTTCCTGAATGGTTGCGATGCCTACAAAAAACGGGGTCGAGAATGTACAACCCATCATGCCAAGTCATCTTTAGGTAAATTATGGCGGGATGACCCGTTACGAATACTTGGCGAAATTGAAAATTGGCAAAAATCTAAGGCAACCACAGCCCAATATCCCGATACGCAAAACATTGACGAAATCCCAGAAGATGAACTGGATGCAATTCTCAAAGCTATTGAAAACAAAATTCTACTGAAGGAGCAACAAAAAAATGTTAACAAGTGAAACTTTCAAGGCAGGGATTGAGAGCCTCAAGCAAAATTTCCCAGACGCGAATTTTACTAAGCTCAAGTACGAGGTCTGGTTTGAGCAATTGGGAAGTCAGTTGACATCTGAAGAATTTGAGATGGCAATTCGCAAGGCAGTATTCGAGTTCAAGCAATGCCCCACCGGAAAAGAGGTTTTAAACCTGGTTAAAGCATCGGAGAAGGAATTGGTAGCTGATGCCTGGGCGAAAGCCCTTGAAGCCATCTCTAAGAAGCTCTCGTTGAATGATTTAGATATGGCTTCCCAATATGCAATCAAACGACTTGGCGGTGCTGCCCTTTTAGAGATATTGCCGATAAACAAACTTCAGGACTTGAGGTACGATTTTACGAACCACTGGACAAGTTTTCGCAAAGATCCCGATCAAAATTTCACACCTCCGGTAGAAATTGTTACCCCAGAGCGTCGGGAATTTAGTGCTTCTGAATATTCTGACGATGATGTTGCTCCGCGATCGCCTGAGCAAATAGCCGCACATCAATTGCTAAAACAACAACTCAAATCCGCTAGTAAGGGAATGAGTATGAGTGAAAAAACTAAAAAATACTTGCCACCAGATATTGATTTTGCTCTGATGATGCAGACTCCGAATTTGTCTGAGGATATATACAAAGCAAAATTAATAACAGAAGAACAGGACGTACCTTTTTAATGGAAAGCCACAACAAAGTATTCCGTACCTACGGAGTATTTTGTTGTGAGGGATTGATTTTAAATGTTTTATTTGATATAATTAAATCAAATAAAAAAAATATCGTACTAATGTAAATTGAAGATTGGCATTACTCATAAAAATTTGTTCTGGTAGAGGCAAATATTCGATACAGCGTAATTCGGAGTAATGGAGAGGATAAACACCGATAAGGGCGATCGC
>JBIPLY010000370.1:0-4298 GCA_044369385.1 Acetobacteraceae bacterium
GACGTCGTGCAGGAAGGCGACCAGCTCGAAGGTCTTGGCTTGCAGGGCTTCGGCGCGGCTTCGTTGCTGCGGATCGCGGTCGAACAGCCCGGCGAAGTGGTGGGAGATCATGCCGCCGCAGGAGCCGGAGGGGACGACGACGTAGTCATAGGCGGAGAAGGCATCGAGGATGCCGGCGGCGAGGTCGCGGGCGGTTTCGCGGTCGCCGGCGTTGTAGGCGGGCTGGCCGCAGCAGGTCTGGGCGCGCGGGATTTCCACGGTGCAGCCGGCCTGTTCCAGCAGCCGGATGGCGGCAAAGCCCACTGTGGGCCGGTGCAGGTCCACCAGGCAGGTGACGAACAGGGCGACGCGGGGGCGGCGGGTGTGGGGCATGGCGGTGGTTATACGGGGTTGGTCGGGTTTGGCGAAGCTTCCGCGTTGATCCGGGCCTGGGCGACGGCGACATAGCTGGGGTCGATCTCGATGCCGATGCCGTGCCCGCCCTCGCGCCCGGCGGCCAGCAGCGTGGTGCCGGTGCCCATGAAGGGGTCGAGCACCACCGGGGCGGGGGCGCCGTGCAGGCGGATGCACCATTGCGGCAGTTCGACCGGGAAGGTGCCGGGATGGTGGAATTTCTGCGCGCGGCTGTTCACGGTGCGGTAGGGGATGAACCAGGTGTTGCCGCGGCAGCGCAGGTCCTGGGCGTGATTGCGGCGGGCGATGTTGGACTTGTCCTTGAACGGCACCCCGATGGCGAGGCGGTCCAGCTTCACCCGGCCGGTGCGGGTCAGGTGGAAGACGTGTTCGTGGGCGTGGTTGAGGAAGCGCGCGCCGCCGACCGGCTTGTGGTGCCCGGCGCTGTCGGTGCCGATGGCGATGGATTTCACCCAGGTGATGTGGTTCTGCAGCTCGAACAGCCCGCGCAGCCGCACGATCAGCTCGAAGGGCAGCCAGGGGCGGGCGGAGCTGCCGGAGATGTTGAGGAAGAAGGAGCCGTCCGGCTTCATCACCCGGCGCAGCTCGGTGCAGACGGCGACCATCCAGTCGAGGTAGTCCGCCTCCTCGCGCCGGTCGGCATAGGCGCGGTAGCCCAGGCCGATATTGTAGGGCGGGGAGGTGACGACGACATCGACACTGTCCGCCGCCATCCCCGCAAGCACGGCCAGGCAGTCGCCAGTGATCAACCGGTGCCGATCAGCGGGGCAGCAGGACATAGAGGCTGCCCGGCTGGCGCATCCGCCCGGCGCGCGCCTCCGCCTCTGCCCCCCAGCCGAAGAAGATGTCCGCGCGCGTCGGCCCGCGGATCGCGCCGCCGACATCCTGCGCCATCACCAGCCGGCGCCAGGGGGTGGCCGGCGTCAGCGCGTCGTTGGTGTCGATCCACACCGGCGTGCCCAGCGGGATATGGGCACGATCCACCGCCACCGAACGCAGCGCGGTCAGCGGCACCGCCATCGCGCCGGGCGGGCCGGCATCGGGGGTCGCGTCGCGCAGTTCGCGAAAGAAGACATAGGACGGGTTCTGGTCCATCACGCCGGCGGCCTCGCCGGGATGGGCGGCGAGCCAGGCGCGGATGGACTGCATCGAGACGTCTTCCAGCTTCATCTCGCCGCGATCCACCAGCACCCGGCCGATCGGCACATAGGGCTGGCCGTTCTGCCCGTCATAGGTGACGCGCGCGATGCTGCCGTCCGGCAGGCGGGCGCGGCCGGAGCCCTGGATCTGCAGGAAGAAGGCGTCGATCGGATCGGCGACCCAGAGCAGCTCCAGCCCGCGCCGGGCCAGCGCGCCGCGGGTGATCTGGGCGCGGGCGGGCAGCATATGGCCCTGCATATGTCCGGGCGGGCGGCGCAGCAGCGGGGTCTGGTATTCGCCGCCGCGGCTGCGGCTGGCGCGGAATTCGGGCTCGTAATAGCCGGTGACCAGCCCCTGCGCGCTGCCATCGGCCGAGGCCAGATGCGGCACGAAGCCGCGCTCGAAGAAGGCACGCGCGGCGGGATCGTCGCCGGGCGGCAGGGCGCGGGCGGCGGCGCAGAGCGCTGGCAGGCGCGGATCGGCATCGCGCGGCAGCCGGGCACAGCCGGCCAGGAACGCCGGCACCGCCTCGGCGACGCGGTCCGCCGGCCAGCCGGGCAATTGGTCGAACCGCGCCGGGGTCATCGCCGCGCCGGGGCCGGGCGGCACCGTGACGCCGGGGGGCGCATGCCCGGCGGTGTGCGGCGGGGCGCAGCCGGCCAATCCAGACAGCAGGAGCCCCGCCAGCAGGGCGAAGACCGCGAGCCTCACGCGCTGCGCGCGGCCATCAGCCGCCAGGTTGGGTCGGGCGATCCCAGGTCGCGCTCGAAGGTCCAGATGTCGCGCATCTCGGTGACCGCATCGGTGCCGGCCACCTCGCGCCCGTCACGGTCCAGCGTCAGGTTCACCTGGTCGGTGGTGAAGGCCACGGTGATGGTGGCGGTGCCGCCGCGCAGCTCCGCGGCCTCGATGCTGGTTGCGTGGATGGCGCGGATTTCGGTGCGCTGGGTCTCGCCGGCGGTCTCGCGCCCGGCGATGGCGCCGTCGAAGGCCGCATAGGTTTCCGGCGAGAGCAGCGGGCGCAGCGTTTCGCGGTCGCCGGCGGCGAAGGCGGCAACGATCATGGCGAAGGCCTGTTGCGCGCCGGCGAGAAAGCTCTCCGGGGCGAAGTTCGAATCCACCGCGCGCATCGCCACCAGGGCGCGCGCCGCCGGGCTGTCCGGCGCCGGAAGGCCGCGAACCGGGGTCTCGGCCGGCGGGGCTTCGGCCAGCCCGCCTTCGACCACGCGCAGATCGGGACGGCCCGGCGCCTCGGGCGGGTGCTCGTAGCCCTGGCGCTTGCCCAGGACGCTGCGCAGCCGCAGCACCAGGAAGGCCGCGATCATGCCGAACAGGATCAGGTCGATCGGAAATCCGCCGGTCGCGCCCATCATCGTGCCATTCTCCCTGCCCGCCAAGGCGGGTGCGCCACCAGACATAGGCAAAGCCGCCGCACTTCACAACCGAAGCCGGGCCTATGACCCATTGCAAGCGCGCAATGCCGGCGGTATCCGGGGGGAATGATCCTGTTGCGGCACGCCCAGAGCGAGTTCAACCTGCATTTCACGGTCACCCGCCGTGATCCCGGCATCGTCGACCCGAAGCTGACGCCGCTGGGCCATCGCCAGGCGCGCGAGGCGGCGGAGCGGCTGCGCGCGGGTCAGCAGCGGGGTGCCCCGATCCGGCGCATCATCGCCTCGCCCTATACCCGCGCGCTGCAGACCGCCGCCCCGATCGCGCGCGCGCTGGGCGGGGTGCCGGTGATCGTCAATCCGATCGTGCGGGAGCGCTACGCCTTTGCCTGCGATGTCGGGTCGCGCTGCGCGGAGCTGGCGCGGGCCTGGCCGGAGCTGGATTTCTCCCATATCGACGACACCTGGTGGCCGGCGGTGGAAGAGCCGGAACAGGGCATCGCCGCGCGCGCGGCACTGTTCCGCGCCGAGATGGCGGCCCTGCCCGATTGGTCGGACACGCTGGTGATCAGCCATTGGGGCTTCATCCTGGCGATGACCGGCGAGAAGATCACCAATTGCGAGCAGCGCTTGTGCGATCCGACGGCGTCGGCGCCCGAGGGGTTCAGCTGGCGGCATTAGGGCGGGCGGCTTCCTTCCCCCCTCCCGCTGTGCTACCGCCGCGCCATCGCCATCCATGGAGACCAGAATGTCGGACACCACCAAAGCCAATGGCGCCCAGCCGGCCCCGCCGCTGGTGGTCAACATCCAGTACATCAAGGACCTGTCCTTCGAAGTGCCCGGCGCCCCGGCCGTGTTCACCACGCTGCGCGCAGCGCCGCGGGTGGACATCAACCTGGACGTCCAGGCCCGCCGCGTGACCGACGGCCAGGATGTGTTCGAAGTGGCGTTGCAGATCCGCGCCGAGGCCCATGACCCGAACGGCGCGGCCGGGGAAAGCCGCGTGTTCCTGGCCGAGCTGGTCTATGCCGGCGTGTTCACGCTGAGCGGCCTGCCGCCGGAGACGGTGGAGCCGGTGCTGCTGGTGGAATGCCCGCGCATCCTGTTCCCGTTCGCGCGCAACATCCTGGCCGATGTCACCCGCGACGGCGGCTTCCCGCCGGTGCTGGTGCAGCCGATCGACTTCCTGGCGCTGTGGCAGAGCCGCCGCCAGCAGGGCGCGGCGGCGGCGGCACCGCCGGTGGCGAACGCCTGAAGGTAAGGCTGGGCTCCGCCCAGACCCGCCAGGGGCCGAGCCCCTGGACCTCAATGCTTCGAAAGTGGGGTTTCAGCGCCGGTTGGCCGCTGGAACCC
>JBIPLY010000371.1:0-4297 GCA_044369385.1 Acetobacteraceae bacterium
GTCCGAGGGGCTGCGCGCCGGCGAACGCGTGGTGATCGACGGCGCCTCCCGCCTGTCGGACGGCACCAAGGTGAACGTCACCACGCCGGCCGCCCCGCCCCAGCGCGGCCCGCGCCCGATGGCCGGAGCCCTGGGCTACCGGGTGCTGCCGGTCTCCGCCCTGCCGCAGGTGGATTTCCCGACCATCCAGATCACCACCCAGATGCCCGGCGCCTCCCCGGAAGTGATCTCGAACCTGATCACCGCGCCGCTGGAACGCCAGTTCGGCCAGATCCAGGGGCTGGAATCGATGACCTCCACCAGCTCGGAGCGCACCAGCCAGATCACGCTGACCTTCACCCTGGGGCGCAACATCGATTCCGCGGCGCAGGACGTGCAGGCCGCGATCAACGCCGCCGCCGGCACCCTGCCCGCCGGCCTGCCCTATCCGCCGGTCTATGCCAAGGTGAACCCGGCCGACACGCCGATCATGACCCTGGCGCTGTTCTCGGACTCGCTGACGCAGGACCGGGTGAGCGATGCCGCGGACACGCTGCTGCAGCCCAAACTCTCGGAAATCACCGGCGTCGGCCGCGTCGCCGTGCTGGGCAACATGCGCCGCGCGGTGCGGGTGCGCGTCGACCCGGCCCGCGTCGCCGCCTATGGGCTGAGCCTGGACGACGTGCGCGTGGCCATCGCGGCGGCCAATGTGAACGGCGCCAAGGGCGGCTTCGACGGCCCGCGCCAGGCCATAGCACTCGGCGCCAACGACCAGATCATGTCCCCGGAAGCCTATCGCGACCTGGTGGTGGCCTGGCGCGGGGGGGCGGCGATCCGGCTGTCCGATATCGGCACCGTGGTCGGCGGGCTGGAGAACACCCGCGCCGGCGCCTGGTATTTCACCACGCGGCCGGACGGCACGCCAAGCCCGGCGATCCCGGCGGTGGTGGTGGACATCCAGCGCCAGCCCGGCGCCAACATCGTGGAGACGGTGGAGCGCATTCGCACCGCCCTGCCCCAATTGCGCCGCACCCTGCCCGCCCAGCTGCGCATGGTGGTGGTGACCGACCGCACCGAGACGATCCGCGCCAGCGTCTCGGACGTACAGTTCACCCTGATGCTGTCGATCGGGCTGGTGGTGGCGGTGATCTTCCTGTTCCTGCGCTCCGCCCGCGCCACCGTGATCCCGGCCGTCGCCCTGCCGCTGAGCCTGGTGGCGACCTTCGGGGTGATGCACCTGCTGGGCTATTCGCTGGACAACCTGTCCCTCATGGCGCTGACGGTGGCCACCGGCTTCGTCGTCGACGACGCGATCGTCATGATCGAGAACGTCGTCCGCCACATCGAGGAAGGCAAGTCCCCGATGGCGGCGGCCTATGAGGGATCGAAGCAGATCGGCTTCACCATCATCTCGCTGACCGTGTCGCTGATCGCCGTGTTCATCCCGCTGCTGTTCATGACCGGGGTGATCGGCCGCCTGTTCAGCGAATTCGCCGTCACCCTGTCCGTCGCCGTGATCGTCTCGGCGGTGGTCTCGCTGACCGTGACGCCCATGATGTGCGCCCGCCTGCTGCGCCCCCATGCCGAGGCGCGGCCCGGGCTGATCTCCCGCCTGTTCGAGCGCGGCTTCGATGCCACGCTGGACTGGTATCGGATCACCCTGACCTGGGCGATGGCCCGCCAGCGCCTGGTGCTCGGCACCTTCGCGCTCACCCTGGTCGGCACCGGATGGCTCTATCTCGTTGTCCCGAAAGGCTTCCTGCCGTTGCAGGACACCGGCCTGATCGTGGCCACCACCGAAGCCGCGCAGTCCGTCAGCTACACCCGCATGGCCCAGCTCCAGGGCCAGGCAGCAGGGATCATCCGCCGCGACCCCGATGTGGTCAGCATCGTCGCCTTCGTCGGCGCCGGCAGCGTGAACGCCACCGGCAATGCCGGCCGGCTGACCATCGTGCTGAAGCCGCGGCGCGAACGCACGGCCACGGCGCGCGAGATCGCCGACCGGTTGCAGGCCGCCCTGCACCCGATCCCGGGCCTGGTCGCCTACATGCAGCCGGTGCAGGACATCCAGATCGGCACCCGCATCAGCCGCACGCAGTTCCAGTACACCCTGGTCGACACCGAGCCGGAGCCGTTGGCCGAATGGACCCCGCGCCTGCTGGACCGGCTGCGCGCCGACCCGCTGCTGCGCGAGGTCAATTCCGACCAGCAAAGCGACGGGCTGCGCATCCAGGTCCAGGTCGACCGCGACGCCGCGATGCGCCTGGGCGTCTCCATGCAGGCGGTGCAGGACACGCTCTACAACGCCTTCGGCCAGCGCCAGATCTCCACCATCTTCGCCCAGGCCAACCAGTACCGCGTGGTGCTGGAAGCCGAGGCGGCGTGGCAGGCCGATCCCGCCTCCCTGCTGCAACTGCGCGTGCCTGGATCGGGGGGCGCGCAAGTGCCGCTGTCCGGCATCGCCACCATTGGGCGCAGCACCGCGCCCTTGACGATCACGCGAGAGGACCAGTTCCCCTCGGCCACGATCAGCTTCAACCTCGCTCCTGGCGCCGCGCTGGGTCAGGCCGTGGCCGCCATCGCCCGCGCCCAGGAGGAGATCGGCCTGCCCCAGACCATCTCCGGCACCTATTCCGGCGACGCCGCCGAGTTCGCCCGCTCGCTGGAGGCCGAGCCCTACCTGATCCTGGCCGCCATCGTGGTGATCTACATCGTGCTCGGCGTGCTGTACGAAAGCTTCGTCCACCCGGTCACGATCCTCTCCACCCTGCCCTCGGCGGGCATCGGCGCCCTGCTCGGCCTGATGCTCACCGGCCAGGACCTGTCGCTGGTGGCCCTGGTGGGGATCGTGCTGCTGATGGGCATCGTGAAGAAGAACGCCATCATGATGATCGACTTCGCGCTGGAGGCGGAGCGCACCCGCGGCCTGTCGCCGGAGGCTGCGATCACCGAGGCCTGCCTGCTGCGCTATCGCCCGATCATGATGACCACGGCCGCCGCCCTGCTCGGCGCCCTGCCGCTGGCGCTCGAATCCGGCAGCGGCAGCGAGCTGCGCTTCCCGCTGGGCGTGACCATCATCGGCGGCCTGCTGCTCAGCCAGGTGCTGACGCTCTACACCACGCCGGCGATCTACCTGGCCTTCGAGCGGCTGCGCCTGCGCTGGGCGGGCCGCCAACCGGCGGCGGCCGAGTAGATGGGCGGCTTCTCGGCGGCCTTCATCGCGCGGCCCGTCGGCACCATCCTGATGGCGCTCGGCCTGATGATCGCCGGCCTCGTTGCCTGGCGCTTCCTGCCCGTCGCCCCGCTGCCGAACGTGGACATCCCCACCATCGTCGTCTTCGCCAGCCGCCCCGGCGCGGACCCGGAGACGATGGCCAACTCGATCGCCGCCCCGCTGGAACGCCGCCTGTCCGAAATCGCCGGCGTGTCGGAGCTGACTTCCACCAACTCGGTCGGCGCCTCCTCGATCGTGATCCAGTTCAACCTGGAACGGAACATCGACGACGCGGCCAAGGATGTGCAGGCCGCCATCAACGCCGCCACGCCCGACCTGCCCGCCGACCTGCCGACCCGCCCCTTCCTGCGCAAGTTCAACCCGGCCGGCGCGCCGATCATGAGCCTGGCGCTGACCTCGGATACCCGCTCGATGGCCGAGCTCTACGACCTGACCGACAGCCTGGTCGGCCAGCGCATCATGCAGGTCGACGGCGTCGGCGGCGTGCAGATCAACGGCGCGGAGAAGCCCGCGGTGCGCGTGCGCATCGACCCCGCCGCCCTGGCCGCCGCCGGCCTGTCCAGCCAGGACGTGTTCAATGCCATCCGCCGCAGCAACGTCGCCGGCGCCACCGGCGGCTTCGACGGACCGGAACAGGCCGCCCTGATCACCCTGAACGGCCAGCTCCGCTATGCCGCGGATTATCGCGGCCTGGTGCTGAAGACGGTGCCCGGCGGCGGCGTGGTGCGGCTGGGCGATGTCGCCGAGGTGATCGACGGCACCACCAACAACCGCCTGGCCGCCTGGCTCGGCACCCGGCCCGCCATCCTGATCAACGTCACCAAGGCCAACGGCGCCAACGTGATCGAGACGGTGGAGCGCATCAAGGCGATCCTGCCGCGGCTGCAGGCCTGGATGCCGCCCGATGTCGAAGTGACCATCATCGTCGACCGCACGCAGACCATCCGCGCCAGCGTGGCGGAGGTGCAGAACGCGCTGCTGATCTCCTGCGTGCTGGTGCTGCTGGTGGTGCTGGTGTTCCTGCGCCGCACGGTGCCCACGCTGGCGGCCGCCGTCACCGTGCCGCTGTCCCTGGCCGGCAGC
>JBIPLY010000063.1:0-13404 GCA_044369385.1 Acetobacteraceae bacterium
GGCCCGGCGGCGGGCGGCGCGGCCGGCCCCCCCCCCCCGCCCCCCCCCCCCCCCCCCCCCCCCCCCCCCCCCCCCCCCCCCCCTTCCTTACCCCAGCACCGAGCTACTCAGCCTGGCACGACTCGAACCCGCGCCGCAGTTGCGGGCGGTTGAGGTTGCGGCCGATGAAGACCAGGCGGGAGGTTCGCGGGTCGCCGTCTTTCCAGGGGCCGATGAAGTCGCCGTCGGCGATCATGTGCACGGCCTGGAAGGCGAAGCGGCGGTCGTCGCCGACGTAGCTGAGGATGCCTTTGGTGCGCAGCAGGTTCTGCCCCTGTTCCGCCAGCAGGGCGCCGATCCAGGCGTTGAAGCGTTCCGGGTCGATCGGCGATTCGACCTCGAAGGACATGCTGGCGATGTCGTCGTTGTGCTCGTGGGTGTCGTCCTGGAGGAAGCCCGGGGTGTGGGCCAGCACGCGATTGAGGTCGAAGGCGCCCTGGTCCAGCAGTTCGGCGATCGGCACGTTGGATTTGGTGGCGTGGTGGATCTTGGCGAACTTGTTGATCTTGCGGATCGCGGCCTCAACCTCGGCGGCTTCGGCGGCGGTGACCAGGTCCATCTTGTTGAGCACGATGACATCGGCGAAGGCGATCTGGTCCTCGGCCTCATGGCTGTCGGCCAGGCGCGCGGGCAGGTGCTTGGCGTCGACCACGGTGATGATGGCGTCCAGGCGGGTCTTGGCGCGCACGGTGTCGTCGACGAAGAAGGTCTGCGCCACCGGGGCGGGCTGGGCCAGGCCGGTGGTCTCGATGATGATGCCGTCGAACTTGTCGCGGCGCTTCATCAGCCCGGCGACAATGCGGATCAGGTCGCCGCGCACGGTGCAGCAGATGCAGCCGTTGTTCATCTCGAACACTTCCTCGTCGGTGTCCACGACCAGGTCGTTGTCGACGCCAAGCTCGCCGAACTCGTTGATCACCACGGCATATTTGCGGCCGTGCTGCTCGGTCAGGATGCGGTTCAGCAGCGTGGTCTTGCCGGCGCCGAGATAGCCGGTCAGCACGGTGACGGGGATCTGGCCATCGTCAGGCTTGGGCGTGGTGGCGGACATCGCGGGCGCTCCGAGGGGGCTGGTGGCCCTCTATATAGGTCCGCCCAGCGGCCGCGACCATGCCCCCAGCGCATCCTGGCGCAGCGCGTCCAGCACGGCGGCCGCCGCGGCGGGTTCGGGCGGCAACAGGGTGCAGTGGGCCATGGACCGATGCACACCGGCCAGCAGCCGGTCGCGGATCGCCGGGTCCGGGGTGGCCATGCGGGTGACCTGGGCCAGCAGGCAGGTGCGCGCGGCGGCATCGGGCCAGGGCTCGGGCAGGCGATGCAGCACCAGCAGAACCGGCGTGGGGCGGAAACGCTCGCCCAGCCAGGCGGCCAGAGGGGCGGCGTCATGCACCTCGATCACCGCGGGCTGGAGCTGGCGCAGCAGCGCGGCCAGCCCCCGGCGATGGCGCCAGGCGGCGGGGCCGGGCAGGGCGGAGGGCGCGACGGCGCGCGCCGCCAGCCCGGGCGGCGGGCGTATGCCGGGCGGATGCAGCAGCAGCGGCGCGAAGGCGCCGGGATGCAGGGCAAGACCGGCCAGGAAGTGCGGCACCCGTTCGCTGCCGGCAACGGGCAGCACCAGGGCGAGCGTGGTCACCGTGCCAGCGCTTCGCGGCGCAGCGCATCCAGCCGGGCCGCGGCCAGGGGCAAGGCGAACTGCGCGGCGCGCGCGCGGCCGGCGGCCCCGGTGGCGGCGATCCGCGCCGGATCGGCCGCCAGCGCCCGGATGGCCGCGGCAATGGCAGCGGGGTCGTCCGGGTCGATGGCGATGCCGGCCCCGGCAAACACCTCCGGCAGCCCGCCGCGCGGGGCGCAGAGCAGCGCCGCACCGCAGGCCATCGCCTCCAGCGCGGTCAACCCGAACGGCTCCGGCCACCGGCTGGGCACCACCACGATGGCGGCCTCGGCCATGGCGGCAAGCACCTCGGCATGCGGCCGGTAGCCCAGCATCGCCACCCCGGCGGCGGCGGCGCGCGGGCGCAGCGCGGCGAGCCAGGGCGTCTCCGGGCTGTTCGGCCCGAACCGGTCGGCCCCGATCATCGCCGCGCGCCAGCCCGGCAGATGCGGCAAGGCGAGCGCGCAGGCATCGACAAAACTTTCCGCCCCCTTGTCGCGCACCACCCGCCCGGCAAACAGGATGACCGGCGTCCGCTCGGCCGGCGAGGGCGGGACGGTGCCCAGGTCGAGCCAGTTGTGCAGCACCGCCGGCGCGCGGGCGGGCGCCGGAACCCCCTCCAGCAGCCGGTCGCGCAGATAGCAGGAGGCAGTGGCAACCAGCGCCAGGCGGGCGAGCAGATGGCCGCGCTCGGCGGCACTGCGGGCGGCGCGCATGCCCTGCGGGTCATTGTGCAGGAACAGCGCCACCGGAATGCGCGGAAACCGCGCGGCCAGGAACAGCGCGAGCTCGGGGCGGTTGTGCACCTCGACCAGCGCCGGGGGCGCCTCGGCCAGCAGCCGGGCGACAGCGTGCCCATAGCGCCGCGCGGCATTGACCGGCGGCCACCAGGTGGCGCGGGCCGGCCGGAACGGCAGCCCGGGGAAGGCCGGCGTGGGCGGCGGCGGCCCGATCACCACCGGCGCGAAGCCGCCGCGCCAGCCGGCCAGGCCGCGCACCAGCAGCGCCACCGCCCCGGCGCTGCCCGGGGAGAACGCCTCGCGGTACGGCAGGACGATGGCGACCTTCGGGGCGACCTTCATGGTTACGCTCTATCAACCCGGCGCGATCTGCGGCAATGCTCAACCATGCGATTCTGGCGGGTGGTGTTCTTCGCGCTGATGATGGCCGGCAGCATCGGGCTGGTCTGGCTGATGGCGCGCGTGCTGGCGCCGGGCGGCTGGCGGCCGACGGAGCTTGCCGTGATGGCGTGCTTCGCGGCCGTGGTGCCGTGGCTGGGCGTCTGCCTGGCCAATGCACTGCCGGGGTTTCTCGTGCTGATCACCGCCCGGAACCCGGCGCGCGCCGTCCTGCCGGTGACGGGCGATGTGGAGCATGGCCCGATCCGCCTGATGACCGCGATCGCGGTGACGGTGCGCAACGAGGACATGGAACAGGTGCTGCCGGCGCAGCGCGCGCTGCTGCTGGCGCTGGACGCCGCCGGGGCGGGGGAGCGCTTCGTGCTCTGGGTGCTGTCGGACACGCAGGACGCAACCCTGGCCGCGGCCGAGCAATCCGCCGTCGCGACGTTGCAGGCGGAGCTTCCCGGGCGGGTGCGCTATCGCCGGCGCACGGAAAACACCGGCTTCAAGGCCGGCAACGTGATGGAGTTCCTGGACCACCACGCCGCGGGCATCGAGCTGGTGCTGATGCTGGATGCCGATTCGGCGATGTCGGCGGCCGCGGTGCTGCGGCTGGTGCGCATCATGCAGGCCGAGCCGCGCATGGGCATCGTGCAGAACCTGACCGTCGGCCGCCCGGCCCTGGCCGCCTTCCCGCGCCTGTTCCAGTTCGGCATGCGCGCGGGGATGCGGGTCTGGGCCACCGGCCAGGCGCTGTGGCAGGGCGACGAAGGCCCGTATTGGGGCCACAACGCCATCCTGCGCGCCGAAGCCTTCCGCGCCCACGGAAGGCTGGAAGCGCTGCCGGACGGCAGCACGATCCTGTCGCATGACCAGGTCGAGGCGGCCCGGCTGCGTGCCGCCGGCTGGCGCGTCTGCGTCTGGGCCGGGGAGGACGGGTCGCTGGAGGCCAATCCGCCGGCCCTGCCGGAATTCCTGCACCGCGACGCGCGCTGGCTGGCCGGCAACCTGCAATACCGGCACCTGCTGCGCCTGCCGGGCTTCCGCTGGATGGGCCGCTGGCAGTTGATCCAGGCGATCATGATGTTCGTGGCCGCCCCGCTCTATGTCGCGGTGCTGGCGCTGGCGGCCTGGCTGGCGGCCACCGGCGGCGGGGCGGAGGTGCCGCGCGGCGCCCTGGCGGCGATGGCGGCGGCCTGGACGCTGGCGCTGTTCAGCCCGAAGCTGCTCGGCTACCTGGAGGTGATGCTGTTCGCCGCTCGGCGCGCGCGCTATGGCGGCGCGGCGCGGTTCGCCGCCGGGGTGGCGCTGGAACTGCTCTTCATGCTGGCGATGCTGCCGATCACCGAGCTGCACAAGACGCTGGCGATGCTGCGGCTGCTGCTGGGCCGCCGCGCCGGCTGGCTGCCGCAGAACCGCAGCGACCGCGGCGTGGGCTGGGGCGAGGCGGCGCGCATGTTCTGGCCGCACACGCTGGCGGGCGTGGCGGCCTTCGCCGGCTTCGCGCTGGGCGGCTGGGCGGCGGTGCTGTGGGCGCTGCCGTTCGCCGGCGGGCTGCTGCTGGCGGTGCCGTTCTGCGTGCTGACCGCCGATCCCGCCGTCTCGGCCTGGCTGCGCCGGCACGGCATCGCGGCGGTGCCGGAAGAGCTGGCGGCCGGGTCCGCGCCTACAGCATAGCCAGCGCCGTCGCGCGCCTACAGCATAGCCAGCGTGCTTGCGCGCCGGGGCGGCGGAAAGGCGGCGTCGATCTCGGCGATGTCCTGCCCGGTCAACACGATCGCCGCCGCCGCCGCGTTCTGCCGCACATGCGCCGCGTCGCCCGCCTTCGGAATGCTGATCACATGCGTGTGGCGCAGGCCCCAGGCGATGGCGATCTGCGCCGGCGTCGCGCCATGCCGCGCCGCCACCGCCGCCAGCACCGGCGCACGCAGCAGCCGCCCGCCTTGCCCAACCGGCGAATAGGCCATCAGCGGAATCCCCCGCGCCGCCTGCCACCCCAACAGGTCGAACTCGATGCCGCGATGCTCCGGGCTGTACAGCACCTGGTTGGCCGCGCATCCCGCCCCCGCCGGCACCCCCAGCAATTCCGCCATGTCGGCGGGATCGAGGTTGGACACCCCCCAGCGCCGGATCTTGCCCGCCTCGCGCAGGCGCTCGAACGCCGCCACCGTCTCGGCCAGCGGCACGCCGCCGCGCCAGTGCAGCAGGTAGAGATCGATCACATCGGTGCCCAGCCGCTTCAGGCTGCGCGCGCAGGCCGCCGGCACGCCGCTGCGCGAGGCGTTGTGCGGATAGACCTTGGTGACCACGAACACCCGGTCGCGCTGCCCGGCGATGGCGCGCCCCACCACCTCCTCGGCCCGCCCGTCGCCATACATCTCGGCGGTGTCGATCAGGGTCATGCCCAGGTCGATGCCCAGCCGCAGCGCATCGGCCTCCGCGGCGGCCGGGCGCTCGCCCTCGCCGATCTTCCAGGTGCCCTGGCCGATGGCGGGCACGTGGGTGCCGTCAGGGAGGGAAAGCTGGCGCATGGCGCGGACTCCTGCATTGCCGGGCGGCGGCGATGGCGTCACCCTGCCGGCGGCGCGCGTGCGCGGCAAGATGGCGGAGGAATGGCATGCAGAACCTGGCGGGCAAGACGGCGCTGATCACCGGCGGGGCGAGCGGGATCGGGCTGGGCATGGCCCGCGCGTTCACCGCCGCCGGGCTGCGGGTTGCCATCGCCGACATCAACGCGGCCGCGTTGCAAGCCGCCCAGGAATCCCTGCCCGGCCTCGGCGCGGCGGTGACGCTGGATGTCACGCGCGCCGCGGACTGGGCGCGGGCGGTGGATGCGGTGGAAGCCGCGGTGGGCCCGGTGGAGATCCTCTGCAACAACGCCGGCGTGGGCCAGGGCCGCTTCGCCGACGGGCGCGACACCAGCGTGGCCGAGATGCCGGAGGCGCTGTGGCGGATGGTGCTGGAGACCAACGCCACCGGCACGTTCCTCGGCGCCCGCACCCTGGCGGCGCGCATGATCGCGCGGGGCCAGGGCGGGCACATCGTCAACACGGCGTCGACCGGCGGGCTGATGGCGCCCGGCGGGATCGCCGCCTATTGCGCGTCGAAATTCGCCGTCGTCGGCCTGTCGGAATCGCTGCGCGCCGAGCTGGCCCCGGCCGGCATCGGGGTCAGCGTGCTATGCCCGGGCGGCGTGCGCAGCAACCTCTTCGCCAGCTCCGTCGCCATCCGCGCCCGAACGCCAGGCGCCTTCGACGGCCTGGCCACGCAAGGCACCGAAGCCCTGCGCATCGAACAGGCGCAGCGCATGGACCCGGTGCGGGTGGGTGAAATGGTGCTGCGCGCGATTGCCGGGAACGCGATGTACATCATCCCGCACCCCGAATACCTCGGCCATGTCGAGGAGCGCCACGCCGCCCTGGTGGCCGCGTTCGGGCCGTCGGCGCAGCCGGGCTACCACGACACGGCAACAACCTTCGAACGCTTCCGCAACCCGGAATACGCCAAGGCGCCGCGATAGGGGCCTACCCCGCCGCGCGCTCCGCAATCCGCATCACGCGCAGGAAGTTGCCGCCCCACAGCGCCGCGATCTGGCTCGGCCCATAGCCGCGGCGCAGCAGTTCGGCGGTGAGATTGTGGCTCTCCGAGGCATCGCGCCAGCCGGTGAAGCCGCCGCCGCCGTCGAAATCGCTGCTGAGCCCGACATGGTCGATGCCGATGCGCTTCACGGCGTAATCGACATGGTCGCAATAATCGGCGACGGTCACGGTATCGATCTTGCCGCCGGTCTTCAGGAAGCCCGGCACCGCGGTCACCTGCACCACGCCGCCGACGCTGGCCAGCATGTCCAGCTGCTCGTCATCCAGGTTGCGCGCGTTGTCGCACAGCGCCTTGATGCAGGAATGGGTCGACAGCACCGGCGTGCGCGACAGGCGCGCCGCCTGCATCATGGTGTTCTTCGAGGTGTGGGCGATGTCGACCACCATGCCCAGCCGGTTCATCTCCCCCACCACCTCGCGCCCGAAGGCCGACAGCCCGCCATGCTCCTCCGGCTGGTCGCCTAGTTCCGGCCGGGGGTTGGAACTGTCGCCCAGCGCGTTGTGGCCGAAATGGGTCAGCGTCATGTAGATCGCGCCCAGCTCGCGGAACACCGCCAGGTTCTCCAGCTTGCTGCCCAGCGCCTGGCCGTTCTCCACGCAGGGCACGATCACCGTCATGCCGTCGCGGTGTGCTGCCTCGATCTCATCGGCGGTGGTGGCCAGGCGCGCGCCCTGGTTGGTGGCGCCCATCTCGCGGATGGCCTTCAGCATCGCCGTGGCGCGCACCACGCCCGCGGCATTGGCCTCCGGCGTGCGCGCCCCCTGCGCGACATAGGCGGCGAAGCAGCCGGCCGCCATGTGGCCGCGCTTCATCTTCGGCAGGTCGACGTTGCGCCGCGTCTCTTCGAAGAAACTCGGCCCCTCGGGGAAGGGGATGTCGATATGGGTGTCCAGCGTCAGCAGGCTGCGGTGGAGCGCGAGGGGATCGGTCTGGGTCATGTTAATACGGTCGGGCGCGCACGCCCGCGCGTCAAGTATGCTATGCGGAAAAATCGGGCCCGAAAAATCAGGTGGGGGAGGGGGCATGAGCGGCCAGCAATCGCCGGAAGTGGACCTGGCGCTGGTTTTCGCCGTGGACAGCTCCGGCAGCGTCAGCAACGAGCGCATGACGATGTATATCGAGGGCCATGCCGCCGCCGTCACCTCGCCCGCCTTCCTGGCGGCGATCGCCAACCTGCCCACCGGGCGCGCCGCGCTGGCCTATGTCGCCTGGTCGAACCATGACCGGCAGCAATACCTGGTGCCGTGGCGCGTGGTGGACGGGCCAGAGGCCGCCGCCGCCTGGGCGCACACGCTGCGCACCGCGGTGCGGCCCGGCGCGGGGTTCACCTCGATCTCCGCGGCGATCGATTTCTGCCACCACGCCCTGCTGCATATCGCCCCGCCCGCGGCACGGCGGGTGATCGACATCGTGGCCGACGGCCGCAACAACGACGGTCGCCCGGCCACGGCCGCGCGCGATGCCGCGGTGGCCGCCGGCATCACCATCAACGGCCTGCCCGTGCTGGCCAACGACCCCGACCTGGTCGCGCATTTCGAGGCCGAGGTGGTGGGCGGCCCCGCCGCCTTCCTGCTGCCGGTGCGCGACGAGGCCAGCATCCTCGATGCCATACGGCGCAAGCTGCTGGCGGAGATCGCATGAGGATCGGCATCGGCATCGCCACCACCGGCCGCGCGCCTGTCCTGGCCGAGGCGCTGGCCGAACTGCGCCGCCAGACGCGCGCGCCGGACCGGCTGGTGGTGTGCGGCGCGGCGCCGGACGACCTGGCGGGGGTGGAGGGAGTGGAGTGCTTCCTGGCGCCGCGCGGCGGGACACGGCAGCGCAACGCGATCCTGGATGCGATGGACGATTGCGATGTGGTGGTGTTCTTCGACGACGATTTTCTCCCCGCGCCGGAATGGCTGGCGGCGGCGGAGGCGGCGTTGTCCACCGATCCCGGCATCGTGGCCCTCACCGGCACCGTGCTGGCCGACGGGGCGAGCGGGCCCGGGCTGTCAGCGGCGCAGGGCCGGGCGCTGCTCGCCGCCGATGGCCGGCGGGAGGGCGCGGACGTGGAGGTCTACAACGTCTATGGCTGCAACATGGCGTTGCGGTTGGATGTGATGCGCACCTACAGGCTGCGCTTCGACGAGGACCTGCCGCTGTACGGCTGGCAGGAAGATGTGGACATGTCGCGGGCGCTGGCGCCGCACGGGCGCATCGTGCGGATCGCAGGCGCGCGGGGCGTGCATCTGGGGACCAAGCTGGGGCGGACCTCCGGCGTGCGGTTCGGCTATTCGCAGGTGGTCAACCCGGTCTATCTGGCGCGGCGCGGGCGCTGTTCGTGGCGACGGGCGCTGTGGACGATGGGCCGCAATCTGGCGGCGAACCTGCTGCGCGGGGTGCGGCCAGAGCCGTGGGTCGACCGGCGCGGGCGGCTGCGGGGCAACATGCTCGGACTGTGGGAGCTGGCGCGGGGCCGGGCGCGGCCGGAGCGGATCCTGTCGCTGTGAGCACCGCTGCCGACGGGCCGCGCTGCGCCATCTGCCTGGCAACCGATGCCGGCTACCTGGTGCCGGCGCTCGTCGCCGCCGGCCAGGCGAGGCGTTGGAGTTCGCCGCACCTGGCCGACGTGGTCCTGTTGGCGTTCGGGCTGGATCGGCGGGCGCTCGCGGCGGCGGAGCCAGTTTGCGCCGAGGCCGGGGTCCGGCTGTTGCCTGTGCCGGCTGGCGACCCGCTGATGGCGCGGCTGCTGCTCGACAGCCTCATCCCAGCGCAGTTCACCGAGTTTCTCCACCTGGATTGCGACGTGCAGGTGATCGCCTCGCTCGACCGGCTTTTGGCGGCGCCGGTACCCCCCGGACGCATCCGCGCCGCACTTGATCCGATGGCACTTCTGGTGCGCGCCGGTGGTCGGGGCGGCGCGCGGCGGCAGGCGCGGATGCAGGCCGCTGGTGTTGCCGCCGCGAATTGTGCCGACTATTTCAATGCCGGCGTGTTTCACATCGCCCGCGAAGCTTGGGCAGCAATCGGCGCGAAGGCATTGGCGCTGTTCCAAGCCACGCCGCCGGGTCAGCCGTTCCCTGATCAGGATGCGCTGAACATTGCGGCCGCCGGGCGGGTCGAGCCGCTTTCGTTGGCCTGGAACTTCCCGATCTTTCTCCGCAATGCTGGGTTGCATCGCGCGATCCAGCCGGCGATTCTGCATTTCATGGCGCGGCCGAAGCCCTGGCAAGGCAGTTTCCCGCCCTGGTCGGCGACGGAAACACGACCCTATGCCGACGTGTTGATGCGTCATCCGGCGCTTGCCGACTACCTTGCGCCGATGCCGCGGTTGCGCTGGCTGCGCTATGCGGTGCAGCAGCAGGTCAAGCGCGAGTTGGAGGCATTGAAATGGGGCCGGGGGCGGCTCCGTGCCGTAGTGCTTGAAAGTGAAGATCGCGTGGTGATGCCGGCAAACGAATAAAGTTTCTTTGCTTATTTTTGTTCACAAAAAGAAGATTCTTGCTTCCTAAAAGAGTCCCTCAATCCCCCCAAGATCATTCAGCGTGATCGTCTCCGCCGCCGGCACCCGCGGCAGCCCCGGCATGGTCATGATATCGCCGCAGACCGCCACCACGAACCCGGCGCCGGCCGAAAGCCGCACGTCGCGCACCGTCAGCGTATGGCCGGTCGGCGCGCCCAACAGCGTGGGGTCGCTGCTGAAGCTGTACTGCGTCTTGGCGATGCAGACCGGCACATCGCCGAAGCCCGCCTTCTCGAAGCTCTCCAGTTTCTTCGCCACGCCCGAGGCAAAGTCGACGCCCTCGGCGCGATAGATGCCCTGCGCGATCGCCCGGATCTTGTCGGCCAACGGCAGCTCGGAGCCGTAGAGCGGGCGATAGGCCGCGGTCTTGGCGGCGATGCGCGCGGCCACGGCCCGGGCCAGCCCCTCCGCCCCGGCCCCGCCATCGGACCAATGGGTGCAGAGATGCGTCTCGGTGCCCAGCGCCGCCATGGCCGCGCGGATCGCCTCGATCTCCGCCGGGGTGTCGCCATCGAAGCGGTTCAGCGCGACGACCACCGGCAGCCCGAATTTCTGCAGGTTCTCGACATGGCGCGCCAGGTTGACCACCCCGCTGGCCACCGCCGCGACATTCTCCGGGCCAAGGTCGCGGCGCGCCACCCCGCCATGCATCTTCAGCGCCCGCACCGTCGCCACCACCACCGCACAGGACGGCGCCAGCCCGGCCTGCCGGCACTTGATGTCCAGGAATTTTTCCCCGCCCAGATCAGCGCCAAATCCTGCCTCGGTCACCACGACATCGGCGAGCTTCAGCGCCAGGCGGGTGGCGATCACCGAATTGCAGCCATGGGCGATATTGGCGAACGGCCCGCCATGGATCAGCGCCGGCGTGCCCTCGATGGTCTGCACCAGGTTCGGCATCAGCGCATCGCGCAGCAGCACCGCCATGGCGCCATCGGCCTTCAGGTCGGCGGCCGTCACGAAGCTGCCGTCGCGCTGGGCCGCCACCACCATGCGCCCCAACCGCGCGCGCAGATCGTCCAGGTCGCGCGCCAGGCACAGCACCGCCATCACCTCAGACGCCACGGTGATGTCGAACCCGTCCTCGCGCGGAAACCCGTTGGCCACCCCGCCCAGGCTGCCGACGATCCCGCGCAGCGCCCGATCGTTCATGTCCAGCGCCCGGCGCCAGAACACCCGGCGCGGATCGATGCCCAGCGCGTTGCCCCAGTAGATGTGATTGTCCAGCATGGCGGCCAGCAGGTTGTTGGCCGCGGTGATGGCATGGAAATCGCCGGTGAAATGGAGGTTGATGTCCTCCATCGGCAACACCTGGGCATAGCCGCCGCCGGTCGCCCCGCCCTTGACCCCGAAGCACGGGCCAAGGCTGGGCTCGCGCAGCGCCACCATCGCCTTGGTGCCGATCCGGTTCAGCGCATCGCCGAGCCCCACGGTGGTCGTGGTCTTGCCCTCCCCCGCCGGCGTCGGCGAGATGCCGGTGACCAGCACCAGCGCGCCATCCGGCCTGGCGTCCGTCGAACGGATGAAATCCCATTCGATCTTGGCCTTGGTCTTGCCATACGGCACCAGCGCCTCGGCCGGGATGCCGGCACGCCCGGCGATCTCGGCGATCGGGCGCAGCGTGGCCTTGCGGGCGATCTCCAGGTCGATGCTCATGGGGCGGGTGCTCGCGGCGAGGGGTTTAAGCAAAGAAGAAGTTCTTTTTTGAAAAAAAGAACCAAAAAACTTTTATACACTATCAAGCGGATGAAGTTATTTTGCTTCTTTTTGTTCACAAAAAGAAGAATCTTTCCTTCAAGCCGCCACCGGCCGCGGCGACCGGTTCCGCACCTGCATCTCCCCCAGCACCGCATCGATCGCGGCAACGAATTCGCGCATATCATCGGGCGTGATCGCGCCGATGCAGCCGACGCGGAAGCTGGGGGTGGGGGTGTTGTAGAAATTGGAGATCAGGAACCCGCGCCGCTTCAGCCCGTCGACGAAGGTCTGCAGGTTCCAGGCCGGGTCGGCCGGCGCATGGGTGTTCATCACCACCGGCCCCTGGTGCTGCTTCGGCACATACGGCGACAGCCCGATGCGCTCGATGCCGGCATACAGCGCATCCACATTGGCCTGGTAGCGAGCATGCCGCCCGGCGCGCCCGCCCTCGGCGTCATGGAAGTCCAGCGCCACGCGAAACGCCGCCAGCACCTGCACCGGCGGCGTGAACCGGAAACTGCCCGGCGAGCGCAGCGCCTGCTGGTGGATCGACTCCAGATCGAAGCTCCAGCTTCCGGCATTGCCCTTGTTCGCCTCCAGCCCGTCCAGCCGGCAGGCGGCAAAGCCCAGCCCGGGCAGCCCCTCGAAGCACTTGTTGGAGGTGAACAGCACCGCATCGATCTCCGGCTGGGCGGAAAGATCGAGCGGCATGGCCCCGAAGGCGGAGACGGCATCGACGATCATCCGCCGCCCGGCCGCGCGCACCACAGCACCGATGGCGACCACATCGTGGATCACCCCGGTGCCGGTCTCCGAATACACGATGCCGACATGGCTGATGGCGGGATCGGCGGCGAGTGCTGCGGCGATCAGTGCCGGGTCCACCGGCACCTGGTCCGGCATCGGCACCACCACCACATCGCGCCCGGCCTCGCGCGCCAGGCGGATCATGCGCTCGGCATACTGCCCGATGGCGGGAACCAGCAGGCGCCCGGCGCGGACATGGCCAATCGGCGCCATGAAGCTGCGCGCGGCGGCCTCGGTGATGAAATGCCCGCAGCCCTGCAGCGGCAGCACCGCGTGGGTGCCCGCCACCCCGCCGGCCACGGCCAGCAGCCGGTCGCAGACCTCCGCCAGCACCGGGCGGAAATCATTGTCCCATGGCGCGATGTCCTGGGCCATGGCGGCGCGGACTTCCGGGCGGGTGGTGACGGGGCCGGGGATCAGCAATTTCATGATGACAACCTTGATGCACACGCCGCCGCCTGATCGCACGGGATTGCGGCAAAATCCAGGGCTGCCATGATGGGCCATGGACCCGACCGCCCTGTTGCACCCCTTGTCGCTGCCGGATTGGCTGCCCTGGTGGGCGCTCGTCGCCGTGCTGGCGCCGGTGGCGCTGTACCTGGCGATGTTCCTGCTGATGCCGTTCCAGACCTTCGGCCTGCGCGGCCGCATCCGCGAGCTGGAGCTGCGCATCGACGCGCTGCACGAGGAACTGCGCAGCATGACCCTGCGCCTGCCGGAGCGCGGCCTGGACCCGTACGACGACCCGCCGCCGCGCGCCGCCCCCCCGATCCCGCCCGCCCCGCGCGCGGGCTTCGGCGATCCGGTGGCGGACAAGATGCTGGATTACATGCGCGACAAGGCCCGCGCCGACATGCAGCGCGCCGATGCCCCGCGCCCGCGCACCGAACCGCGCGTCTTCGGCCCCCGCCCTGGCGAGCCGCCGCCGCGCCAGCCGGACCTGCCGCCCCCACCGCCGGTCGGAGGCGCCATATCGCCGGACG
>JBIPLY010000064.1:0-13396 GCA_044369385.1 Acetobacteraceae bacterium
AACTTTATCCGTTTGCTTCCGGCTCTCCCGTGGGAGCCGGAAGCAAACGGATAGAAGTTTTTTGGTTCTTTTTTTCAAAAAAGAACCGCTTCCTTTCTTTTTGACGGACCCCCCATGACCTACAAAACCCTCGACACCCTCAACGTCGCCGGCAAGCGCGTGCTGCTGCGCGCCGACCTCAATGTGCCGGTCCGCGACGGCAAGATTTCCGACCTGACCCGCATCGAGCGCCTGTGCCCGACCATCCGCGAGCTGTCGGAAAAGGGCGCCCGCGTCATCGTGTGCAGCCATTTCGACCGGCCGAAGGGCAAGCGGGTGCCGGAAATGTCGCTCGCCCCGATGGCGGTGGCCCTGGGCGAGGTGCTGGGCCGCCGCGTCGCCTTCGCCGAGGACTGCATCGGCGCCCCCGCCGAGGCCGCCATCGCCGCCCTGGCCAACGGCGACATCGCCGTGTTGGAGAACACCCGCTTCCACCCCGGCGAGGAGAAGAACGACCCGGCGCTGGCCGCCCAGTTCGCCGCCCTGTGCGACATCTTCGTCAACGACGCCTTCTCGGCCGCCCATCGCGCCCATGCCAGCACCGAGGGCGTGGCCCATCTGCGCCCCGCCTATGCCGGACGGCTGATGCAGGCCGAGCTGGAGGCGTTGCAAGCCGCCCTGCTGCACCCCACCCGCCCGGTGATGGCCATCGTCGGCGGCGCCAAGGTCTCGACCAAGCTCGACCTGCTCGGCAACCTGGTCGGCCGCGTCGACATGCTGGTGATCGGCGGCGCCATGGCCAACACCTTCCTCGCCGCCCAGGGCATTGCAGTGGGAAAATCGCTGCAGGAAGCCGAGATGCACGCCACCGCCCTGGAGATTCTGGCCAAGGCGAAGGCCGCCGGCTGCGAGATCATCCTGCCGGTCGACGCCGTCGTCGCCACCGAGTTCCGCGCCAACCCGCCGACCCAGACCGTGCCGGTCGGCGCCGTGCCCGCCGATTCGATGATCCTGGACATCGGCCCCGCCTCCACCGCCGCCCTGGTCGCCCGGCTGGCCGCCGTGAAAACCCTGGTCTGGAACGGCCCGCTCGGCGCCTTCGAGATCGCGCCCTTCGACACCGCCACCGTCACCCTCGCCCATGAAGTGGCCGCCGCCACCAAATCCGGCGCCCTGCGCAGCGTGGCCGGCGGCGGCGACACCGTCTCGGCCCTGCGCCATGCCGGCGTGACCGAGGCGATGACCTACGTCTCCTCGGCCGGCGGCGCGTTCCTGGAGTGGATGGAGGGCAAAACCCTGCCCGGCGTCGCCGCCCTGGGCTGACGAAGAAACCGCGGGCGGTTAACCCGCTGTTCAGATCTGCCGTGGCACAACCGCGACATGATCTCGAACACCTCCCTCTCGGCTTTCTCCGCCGCGGATCTGCGGCCCACCCGCACCCCCCCGGTGGAGGGGGTGCGCCCACCCGAACCGCGCACCCCGGTCCAACCGGTGGCCGAGGTGCGCGCCAAGAACGAGACCCGCCCGGCCCAGGAGCTCCTCGCCCCCGGCCGCGAGCCCCCCACCACCCCTTCCGGCCGCCCCCTGCCGCGCGGATCGCTGCTGAACCTGTCGGTGTGATCCGCCAACGGGAATAGCGCGGCGGGGATTGAAATCCCCGCCCCGCAAGGGCACCTTGTGCCCATGGCCGATTTCGTCCGCACCATCCCCGAGGGTGACAACCGCGAGCGGAACGTCTGCCGCGACTGCGGCCATGTCGCCTATGAGAACCCCAAGATCGTCGTCGGCACTGTAGTCGCCCATCACGGCCGCGTCCTGCTCTGCCGCCGCGCCATCGAACCGCGACGGGATTATTGGACGCTGCCCGCCGGCTACATGGAACTCGGCGAAACGCTGCAGGCCGGCGCCATCCGCGAAGCCCAGGAAGAGGCGGAGGCCGACATCGCGCTGGATGGCGTGCTGGCGATGTACTCGATCAGCCGCATCGGCCAGGTCCAGGTGATCTTCCGCGGCCGCTTCGCCGACCCGGCCCAGCCCCGCTTCGCCGCCGGCCCCGAAAGCCTGGAGGTCGGGCTGTTCGACTGGGCCGACATCCCGTGGGACCGCATCGCCTTCCCCACCGTACGCTGGGCGCTCGATGCCTGGCGCGCCAACCAGGCCGGCCCGCTCGGCGCCCCCGCCGGCAACCCGCCCGAGGACCTGGCCGGCACCGCCCGCCTGGCCGGGGTCTGACATGGCCCGCGCCCCGCTCCTGCTCGCCCTCCTGCTGCTCGCCCCCCCGGCCTGGGCCGACAATCAGCCGACCATGCTGCCCGGCAACATGCCCTCGCTGAGCCAGGGCCGCGCCATCGGCGGCTATGCCCCCGCCCCGGTGCCCAACCCCGATGCCCGCGCCCCGCGCGGCCAGCGCGACCCCAACGCGGTCGAGCTGACCCCCGGCCTGACCCGGACCAATACCGGCCAGGGCCTTGCCGGCGACGGCTTCGCCCGCGGCAGCGCCTATAACGGCGAGTTGGAACGGCGCGGCGGCCGCGCCGCCGGCATCGGCTCCACCATCGCGCCCAGCCTGAACATGCGCGTGCCGATGCAGGTCGATCTCGGCACCCCGCGCCCCTGAACGGAAAAAGGGGGCGGAGTTTCCCCCGCCCCCCCGATCCGGGCCGCCGCCGAGATCAGATGTAGTGTTCAGCCAGCGGCGCGAAGCCGTTGAAGCGCTGGCTGGCATAGGTGGTCACATAGGCGCCGGTCGACAGCAGCTCCACCCGGTCGCCGCTGCGCAGCGCCATCGGCAGCCGGTAGTTGCTCTTCTCATACAGCATGTCGGCCCCGTCGCAGGTCGGCCCCGCGATCGCCACCGGCCCGGTCTCGCCGCCGTCATGCGGGGTGGCGATGCGGTATTTGATCGCCTCGCCCTCGGTCTCCGCCAGCCCGCCGAAGCGGCCGATGTCCAGATAGACCCAGCGCACCGGATCGGCCCCCTTGCGGGAGACCAGCACCACCTCGGCCGAAACCACCCCGGCATCGCCGACCACCGAACGGCCCGGCTCGATCAGCATTTCCGGCATGTCGTTGCCGAAATGCTCGACCATGGCGCCCATGATCGCCTGGCCGAACTGGTCGATGCTCGGCACCTCGTCGCGGTAGCGCACCGGGAAGCCGCCGCCCAGGTTGACCATGCGCAGGTTCACCCCGGCATCGCGCAGATCGGTGAACAGCATCGCCACGCGGGCAATGGCCGCCTCATAGCTGCCGGTCGTGGTCTGCTGGCTGCCGACATGAAACGACAGCCCGAACGGGTCCAGCCCCAGCTCGCCGGCCCGCACCATCAGCGCGCGGGCATGCTCCACCGTGGTGCCGAACTTGCGCGACAGCGGCCAGTCCGCCCCGGCATTCTCCACCAGGATGCGGCAATACACCCGGCTGCCCGGCGCGTGCTCGGCCAGCTTCTCCAGCTCCTCGTCGGAGTCGAAGGCGAACATCTCCACCCCGGCCGCATAGGCGCGGCGGATCGCGGAGATCTTCTTGATCGTGTTGCCGAAGCTGATCGCATCCGGCGGCGCGCCGGCGTCCAGGCAGGCCTCGATCTCCTCGATCCCGGCCGCGTCGAAGCGGCTGCCCAGCCCGACCAGGCGCGACAGGATCGGCGGCGCCGGATTGGCCTTCACCGCGTAATAGACCTGCGCGGCCGGCAAGGCAGCGCGAATGGCGCGGAAATTCGTTTCCACGCGGTCGATATCAAGCACCAGGCACGGCGTGGCCGGCTGATGGTCGACAAGGAAACGGGCGATCTTTGCATTCATCGCGCGGTACCCCCTATGAAGCGTCCGCCTGTTCCGGCGACGGACGTAAGTTGCGAAACGGTCGAACGAACCAGCGACCAGACGGATTGGCCCGTGCGCAAAACCCTGCGTCGGGACCCGGAGTGCCAGAACGCTTGACGTCGTTACGTAACCCTAGGGAGTTCGCCAGGCCGCCGAAGCGACCGATTGAACAAGGCGGGCCAGAGGCACGTGCGTTGCTGCGTGGGGGCCAAATAGGACCCCTCCCCCCCCGGCGCAAGCGATTTTTTCGCCCCCGCCCGCAAAGACGGCGCCGGGCGGCGTATGCTGCGCCGGCGAACGGGCAAGGCAGCGGCGAAACCATTGGCAGATCATGATTCTCACGCCCGCACCGCGGGGGCGGCGCGCGGCTGGTGGGCCGCCTGCGTGCGCAGCTTCTGGCGAATCCAGAGCCACCGCACCGGCCTGGTCGCCGCCGGCTGCGCGTTCTACGCCACCCTGGCGCTGTTCCCGGCGCTGTCGATGCTGGTCTCGCTCTACGGCCTGTGGTTCGACCCCGCCAGCGTCGCCGCCCAGCTCGAACTGCTCGAAGGCCTGCTGCCGCCCGACGCCTATTCCCTGATCCAACGCCAGGTGGTCGACCTCGTCGCCCGCCCGCGCGCCACCCTGGGCTGGAACCTGGCGGTCAGCGGCGCGGTCGCGCTGTGGTCCGCCTCCACCGGCACGAAGTCGATGATCGCCGCCCTGAACCTGGCCTATGAGGAGGAGGAGCGGCGCAGCATCCTGGGCTTCCAGGCGGTCGGGCTGGCGATGACCGCGGCGGCGATCCTGGCGGCCATCGTTACCGTCGGCATGCTGGTGGCGCTGCCGCCCATCGTGGCCGCGCTGCATCTGCCGACGGGCGCGGCCGGGCTGGTGCATTGGGCGAGCGTGCTGATGCTGATCGGGTTCGTCTTCGCCTCGCTGGGGTTTCTCTACGGCGCCGGCCCGTCGCGCGCGCGCGGGCGGCGGCGCGTGGTGCTGCCCGGCGTGCTGCTGGCCACCCTGCTCTGGCTGGTGGCCAGCTACCTGTTCACCGCCTATGCGACCCATTTCGGCCAGTTCGGCGCCGTCTATGGCCCGCTCGCGGCGGTGGCCGCGGTGATGCTGTGGTTCTGGGTCAGCGCCTATGTCGTGCTGCTCGGCGCCGAGCTGAACTCGGCGCGTGAGGCCGAGCTCAGCTTGGCGCAAGACACCGGGATTGCCGGCACGCCGCCGGCTTCGTAGGGTCGCGCCAGGAAACGCAGAAGAGGACTCCGGACATGGCCCACGTGAACCCGAACGGCACGCTGGCAGGCAAGGTGGCGCTGGTGACCGGCGCCAGCCGCGGCATCGGCGAGGCGGTGGCCGTGCGCCTGGCCATGGAGGGCGCCCGCGTGGTCTGCACCGCGCGCACCACCGACCAGGCCGAAAGCCGCCTGCCCGGCACGGTCAACGACACCGTGGCCCGCATCCGCGCCGCCGGCGGCCAGGCGATCGCCGTCAAGGCCGACCTGGCCCAGGAGCGCGACCGCGAACGCCTGCACGAGGAAGCGCTGGCCGCCTATGGCCCGGTCGACATCCTGGTCAACAACGCCGCGGTGACCTTCTTCATCCCGATCGAGACCTTCCCGTCCAAGCGCTTCGACCTGATGATGGAAGTCCAGGTCTGGGCCGCACTCCACTTGGCGCAGCTCGTGCTGCCGTCGATGCGGGCGAAGAAATCCGGCGCCATCGTCACCCTGTCCTCGGGGGCGGCGATCCACCCGGCCAAGCCCTACGAAGGCGCCCGCCCCGGCGGCACCGTCTACGGCATGTGCAAGGCGGCGTTGGAACGCTTCTCCACCGGCCTGGCCGCCGAGGTCTATGCCGACAACATCTCGGTCAACGCCATCTCCCCCGGGCTGGTCGCCACGCCCGGCGTCGCCGTCCACGGCCTGATCAACGAGGCGACGAAGCACCGCGTCTCCCCGATCGAGATGATCGCCGAATCCGTCTACCAGCTGGTCACCCGCGACCCGAAGGCGATGACCGGGCGCATCGACCATGCCGCCCCCTTCCTGGCCGAACTGGGCGTGACGCCGGCCGAACTGGTCTGATACCAACCGGCGTAGGGCGGGCTTCAGCCCGCCTTACCCCCTCCCGCACCGACGCTTCTCGATTTTTTTCCTTGCACCCCACCACCGACGGTGCTAGGAACATTTCATGAACACATGCGGAGCCCCCGGCCACGGCGACCCGGCTCCCGCGCCCCACCCGGCGCGGGAGCTCGTGGCATGCCTGGACGGGCTGCTGGCCGCCCTCCTGCTCTGCACCGACCGCCTCGGCATCCTCGGCCCGCTCCTCGCCCGGCAGGTCGAAGCCTTCGCCGAGCTGCTGCGCGCCCTGTCCGCGCTGTTCACCCGCCTCGCCGAGGGCGGGTTCCCCGCAGTCGCGCCCCGCACCACCGCACCACGGCCACCCGCCACCCCCGCCCCGAGTCGGCTTGACGCAACTCGGCTTATCCCGATTCGGCATGCCCCGAGTCGGCGTGCCCCGAGTCGGCATGCCCCGAGTCAGCATGCCCCGAGTCAGCATGCCCAAGCGCTGCACGCCCCGATTCCGTCGCTGTCGACGGCCCGCGACCAGATCGCGCCGCGCGCGTGCCGCGCTGCCCTCCCGCGCCCTGCCGCCCCCATGTGGCACCATCGTGCCGCCGATCCCTGCCGCTTCCGCCCCACCATGCCCGCATCGCGCATGCCCGCCGGACGCAGCACCCTGCCCCTTGCCCGACACTCCCACCAGAATTTTTCACCCCTGCGACCATCGCGATTTCGCACGTGCATTTCATTCCGTTTTCGTAATTAACCTTCCCGCTTCCGCCGCCGCCACCGCCGCCCTAAACTCCCCCCATGAAAAGCCCGTACGACATCCTGGGCATCGCCCGCACCGCGACGCCCGAACAGATCCGCACCGCCTATCGCCGCCTCGCCAAGGCCAACCATCCCGACACCAACCCCGACAAGCCGGACGCGGCCGAGCAATTCGCCGCCATCTCCGCCGCCCACGCCCTGCTCTCCGATCCCGACAAGCGCGCGCGCTTCGACCGCGGCGAGATCGACGCCACCGGCGCCGAGGCCCGCCCCCGCCACTCATGGCGCGATTTCGTCGACGACCCCCAAGCCCAGGGCTTCGGCGGCGGCGGCTTCGACGACCTGCTGCACCAGGCGATGGGCGGCGGCCGCCGGCGCGGCGCCGACCTGCGCTTCACCGCCACCATCCCGTTCCTGGACGCCGCGCGCGGCACCACCCGCCGCCTGACCCTGCCGGACGGCCAGGCGCTGGACCTCGCCATCCCCGCCGGCACCGAAACCGGCCAGGTGCTCCGCCTGCGCGGCCGCGGCCAGGCCGGCCCGCCCGGCGCCCCGCCCGGCGACGCGCTGGTCACCGTCACCGTCACCCCGCACCGCCATTTCCGCCGCGAGGGTAACGACATCCTGCTCGACCTGCCCGTCACCCTGGCCGAAGCCGTCCTCGGCGCGAAGGTCGAGGTGCCCACCCTGACCGGCAAGGTCACCCTGGCCATCCCGCCGAACTCCGGCCCCGGCACCCGCCTGCGCCTGCGCGGCCTCGGGATCCAAGCGGGGGGTATCAACAGCGGCCACCAGTTCGTCATCCTCGCCCTGGCCCTGCCCCCCGGCGGCGACCCGGCGCTGGCCGAGTTCCTCCGCAGCTGGACCCCCGCCCAGCCGCACAATCCCCGCGCCGACCTGGATGCCTGACCCCGACCGGCTGACGCAGGTCGCCCGCACCAACCCGGATCTCGCAGTACTCCTGGATGATTTTGCCGCCCTGGCCCTGCCCGATGCCTGGATCGTCGCCGGCGCGTTGGCGCAGACGGTCTGGAACCGCCGCTTCGCCCTGCCGCCCGGCCACGGCATCGCCGACATCGATATCGTCTATTTCGACCCCGACCTGTCCGAAGCAAGCGAAACCGCCCATCAGGCCAGGCTGCGCGCCCGCTTCCCCGCCCTGTCCGCCCGCCTCGACGTGAAGAACCAGGCCCGGGTGCATTGCTGGTACGAAGCCAGGTTCGGCCGCCCCCTGGCCCCCTACTCCTCGGTGCCCGACGCCATCGCCACCTATCCGACCACCGCCACCTGCCTCGGCCTGCGCCCCGGCGACCTCTGCGCGCCCTACGGCACCGCCGACCTGTGGTCCGCCATCGTGCGCCCGAACAAGACCCTGGTCACCGAAGCCGTCTATGCGCAGAAAACCGCCCGCTGGCGCCGGCTCTGGCCCGGCCTGACGATCCTGCCCTGGGACTAGGCTACCCCCGCAAGTGGCAAGACACCTGGTGCCGGCCGCCCACGCTCTTCAGCGCCGGCGCTTCTTGCGAACAGCGCGGCTCGGCGATCGGGCAGCGGGTGTGGAAATGGCAGCCGCTGGGCGGGCGGATCGGGTTCGGCACGTCGCCCTGCAGCACCATGCGCTTGCGCTTGATCTTCGGGTCCGGGATCGGCACGGCGGACAGCAGCGCCTCGGTATAGGGATGCAGCGGGTTCTCGTACAGCTCTTCAGCCGTCGCCACCTCCACCACCCGGCCCAGATACATCACCGCCACCCGGTCGCTGATGTGCTCGACCACACTGAGGTCATGGGCGATGAACAGATAGGCCAGGCCGAACTTCTCCTGCAGATCCTCCAGCAGGTTGATCACCTGCGCCTGGATCGACACGTCCAGCGCGCTGACCGGCTCGTCGCAGACGATCAGCTTCGGCTCCACCGCCAGCGCCCGGGCAATGCCGATGCGCTGCCGCTGGCCGCCGGAGAACTCATGCGGGAAGCGGCGCATATGCTCGGCGCGCAGGCCCACGGTCTCCAGCAGCTGCGCCACCTTGGCCTCGATCTCCTGGCGGCCCTTGGCCAGGCCATGGATGATCAGCGCCTCGCCGATGATGCCGCCGACGGTGTGGCGGGGGTTCAGGGAAGCGAAGGGGTCCTGGAAGATGATCTGCATGTCGCGCCGCATGGCCCGCAGCTCTTCGCCTTCCAGCTTGGTGACATCCTTGCCCTGGAACCAGATCTCGCCTTGCGAGGGCTCGATCAGCCGCATGATGCAGCGCCCGGTGGTCGACTTGCCGCAGCCGGATTCGCCGACCAGGCCCACGGTTTCACCCGGCGCGACATCGATCGACACGCCATCGACGGCATGCACCCGATCGATCTCGCGCGCGAAGATGCCGCCGCGGATGGGGAAGTATTTCTTGAGGCCGCGAACCGAGAGCAGCGGCTCGGCCGGGGGGATATCGCTCACGGTATTCACAGGATGCATGCCACCTTGTGGTCAGGTGCGACGGTGCGCAACGCGGGCTCGGCCGCGGTGCAGGCATCGGTCGCGAATTTGCAGCGGGCGGCGAAACGGCAGCCCTGCGGCGGGTTCAGCAGGTTGGGCACGGTGCCGGGGATCTGCTCCAGCCGCTGGCGCGCCCCGCCGCGGCTGTGGCCGGCGACATCCACGCGCGGGATCGAGCGGATCAGCCCCTGGGTATAGGGATGGCGCGGGTTGCCGAACAGCTCATCGACCGACGCCTCCTCCACCACCTTGCCGGCATACATCACCACCACGCGCTGGGCGTTCTCGGCCACCACCCCCATGGCGTGGGTGATCAGCATGATGGCCATGCCGAGCTTGTCCTTCATCTCGGCCATCAGTTCCAGGATCTGCGCCTGGATGGTGACGTCGAGTGCGGTGGTCGGCTCGTCGGCGATCAGCAGCTGCGGCTTGCAGGCCAGCGCCATGGCGATCATCACGCGCTGGCGCATGCCGCCGGAGAACTGGTGCGGATAGTCGTGCACCCGGCTGATCGGGTTCGGGATGTTGACCAGGTGCAACATCTCCACCGCCCGGTCCAGCGCCGCGCGTTCGGAGAGCTTCTCATGGGTGATCAGCGCCTCGGCGATCTGGGCGCCGACGGTATAGACCGGGTTGAGGCTGGTCATCGGCTCCTGGAACACCATCGCGATCTCGCGGGTGCGGATGCGGTCCATCTCATCCAGCGGCAGCGGGATCAGGTCGCGGCCTTTCCACATGATGGTCCCGGCCTCGAACCGGCCGGGCGGCATGTCGATCAGCTTCAGCACGCTGCGCGCGGTGACCGACTTGCCGCAGCCGGACTCGCCGACCACGGCCAGCGTCTCGCCGGCAGAGATCGACATGCTGACCCCGTCGACGGCGCGGACCATGCCGTCATCGGTCTTGAACCAGGTCTTGAGGCCATTGATGGCAAGGAGGGGTTCGGACATTGCGACCTCAGACCACACGCCGCGGATCAAGCGCGTCGCGCAGGCCGTCGCCGATGAAGTTGATCGAAAGCACGGTGAGGAAGATCGCCATGCCGGGGAACATCGCCCAATGCGGCGCGATGTCCAGGTAGTCCTTGGCGTCGAACAGCACCCGGCCCCAGGTCGGGATGTCGGGCGGGAAGCCGAGGCCGAGGAAGGACAGGGTGGACTCAGCGATGATCGCCGCGGCCACGTCGATGGTGGCGGCCACGATCACCGGGCCCATCGCGTTCGGCAGGATGTGGTTGACCACCAGCCGCACCCGCGAGGCCCCCAGCGCGCGTGCGGCCTCGACGAACTCCTTCTCGCGCAGGCTGAGGAACTGGGCGCGCACCAGGCGGGCCACCGGCATCCAGCGCAGGCCGCCGATGACGATCACGATCAGGATGAAGGTGCCGCCCTCCGGCCCGAAGATGCCCTTCAGCGAGTCGCGGAACAGGTAGCTGATCATCAGCAGCAGCGGCAGCTGCGGCAGCGACTGGAACAGGTCGGCCAGCCACATCAGCCCGGCATCAATCCGCCCGCTGGCCATGCCGGCGACCGCGCCGATCAGCACGCCGACGAAGACCGCCACCACCATGGCCGCCAGGCCGACGGCCAGCGAGATGCGCCCGCCATAGATGAGGCGTGCCAGCACGTCCTGGCCGAGATCGTCGGTGCCGAACGGATGGGAGACGGAGGGCGACTTCAGCTTCGAGGTGAAATCGATCTCGTTGATCGGCACCGGCCAGAGGAACGGGCCGATGACGACGATCAGCACGATGGCGCCGAGGATGAAGACGCTGGCCACCGCGAGCTTGTGCTTGCGGAAACGGCGCCAGGCCTCGGCGGTCGGGCTGATCGGGGGAGCGGAAGCGATGGTGGTGGCCGGCTGCGCGGCGGAAACGGATGCCATTGCCGGGCCCTCAGCGGAAGGAGATGCGTGGGTCGAGCCAGCCATAGAGAATATCTGCAATCAGGTTGAAGATGACCACAAGGCAGGCGATGACGAAGGTGACGCCCATGACCACCGGCGTGTCGTTGCCGAGGATCGCGGTGATCAGCAGCGAGCCGATGCCGGGGACGCGGAAGATCTGCTCGGTGACGATGGCGCCGCCGAACACGGCCGGAAGCTGCAGCGCCACCAGCGTGACCACCGGGATCAGCGCGTTGCGCACGACATGGCGCACCAGCACGCGGCGATGGCCGATGCCCTTCGAGCGGGCGGTCACCACGTAATCCAGCTTGATCACGTCGAGCACCGAGGCGCGCACGAAGCGCACCAGGGCGGCCCCCTGGAACAGGCCCAGCACCATGATCGGCATGATCGACTGCTTGATCTGCGCCCACCACCAGGCCCAGCCGGTCTCGCGCAGGGTGGATTGATAGACCATCGGCAGCCAGTCGAGCTGCACCGAGAAGACCAGGATCAGCAGCAGCCCGGTGAAGAAGGTGGGCAGCGAGAAGCCGACGAAGGCCAGGGTGTTGGCCACCTGGTCGAACAGCGAATAGGGGCGGGCGGCCGCCAGCACGCCGACCGGGACGGCGATCAGGATCGCCAGCAGCTGCGAGGTGCCGATCACCGCCACCGTGGTGGGCACGCGTTGCAGCACCAGCTGGTCGACGTTGATGCGGCTGACGAAGGAGAAGCCCCAATCGCCCTTCAGCATGGCAAACAGCCAGTGAAAGTAGCGCAGGTACACTGGATCATCCAGGCCGAGCGAGGCGCGCAGTTGCATGCGCACTTCCGGCGGGATGTTCGGGTTGAGGGTCAGTTCCTCGAACGGGTCGCCCGGGGCCATGGCCAGCACCGAGAACAGGACGATGCTGATCCCGATCACGGCCGGGATGGTCAGCAACAGCCGACGCAGAACATAGGCGCGGGACACGCATTACTCCGACGCAAAGGGGTATCGGGATGCGGCGGATCGCACCGCATCCCGTCGGGCCAGTTGGCAGGCGGGTCGGATCCCGCCCTGCCGGTGCTCAGTGCCTCAGGCGACGTACCAGTCGGCCAGGTCGTAGAAATTGCTGTCCCAGCCGCTGAGGTTGATCTTCAGCCGATTGCTGACGCCCGAGACGGTCGGGCGGTAGACGATCGGGATCAGCACCACGTTGTCGATGACCATGTCGTTGCACTTGATCAGCATGGCGACGCGCTTGACCGGATCCAGCTCGGCCTCGGCGGCGGTGTGGACCGCGTCGTATTCCTTGCTGATCCAGCGGGTGGTGTTGCGGCCCTGCCACTTGTTGTCCTTGGTGGCGACCTCGGTGGACAGGAACATCTGCAGCCACACGCCGGGGTCCGGACGGCCCGGGCCGGTGTTGTACATCTGCAGGTCGGTGTAGAACTTCGGATAGGTGTCCGGGTTGGCGACGTCGGACGAGAAGAACACCGAGGCGACGACCGACTTGATCTCGATGTCGATGCCGGCGCGGGCGCAGGCCTGCTTGACGATCGCCTGGGTCTTCTGGCGCGGCTGGTTGGTGGAGGTCTGGTAGACGTATTTCAGCTTGGCGCCGCCCTTGGCGCGGAAGCCGTCGGCGCCGCGGACCCAGCCGGCCGCATCGAGCAGGGCATTGGCCTTGTCGACATTGAACTCATACTTGGTGTTGGGCGAGCGGAAGCGCGGCGGGTTGTTCACCCAGTTGGAGGTGGCGATGCCGGTGCGGCCATAGATGTGGTCCTGGACCGACTTGCGGTCGACCAGCAGGGCCATCGCCTGGCGCACCGCCGGATCGGTCAGCGAGGGGTGCGCGCGCTTCAGGCTGGAGCGCTCGCCATCCACTTCGGTCCAGGGGTCGGTGTTGTTGAGCTGGAGATGCTCGCAGCCGGCGCCTTCGGTGATCGTGACCTTGCCCTTGCCGCCGCGCTCGAGGCGCTGGAGCACCTCGTCCTCGACCTGCAGGTTCCAGGCGAAGTCATACTCGCCGGTCTGCAGCACGGCGCGGGCGGCCGAGACGGCGTCGCCGCCGCCCTTCATCTCGATGCTGTCGAAATGCGGCCGGTTGGGCACATGGTAGTCCATGTTGATCACGCCCATCACCGTATCGCCGGGGCGGAAATCCTGGAACTTGTAGGGGCCGGTGCCGACCGGCTTCAGGTTCGTCGGCGCCTCGCGCGACTTGGCGCCGGTGAAATCCTGGAACAGGTGCTTGGGGATGATCATCCCGGTGGCGCCCACGAAGGAGTCGGCCCAGAACGGGTTCGGCTTGTTGAAGATGACCTTCACGGTCAGGTCGTCGATCTTCTCCGCCTTGATGTCCTTGTAGCTGCCGCTGGTCACCGCGGCCGTCGCGGGATCGGAGGCGTACTG
>JBIPLY010000067.1:0-13339 GCA_044369385.1 Acetobacteraceae bacterium
ACATCGACACCGCGCTGCCGAGCGGGGAGATTTTTCGCTACCTGGGTTGATGGGGGGGCTGATCGTCGCGGGTGAGGGCGGCGTCGGCCCAGCGTTCCAGGCCGGTGGCGGTGGCGTGGACGCCCTCGACCTCCGTGCGCAGGGCGCCGAGGCGGGCGTCGTAGGCGGTCAGCGACTGGTGCAGGGTGCTGACATTGCTGCTGAGGCCGGCCAGCGCGCCGCGCCATTCGCCGACGGCCTGCTTTTGCGCCGCGACGGCCCGTTCGAGGGCGGCGAGCGCCGCGCGCAGGCGGTCGGCGGCGATGTCGGGCTCGGGCGCCGGGGTGGGCGCCTGGGGGGCAGCCTGGGGGGCAGCCGGGGGGGCGCGGCGGGGGAATGGGAGGATGATGGCGCCGGGGGAAATGTCGTTCATTGGAAATGTGTCCTTCTTTGAGTGTGAGGCTATAATAAGAGACGAGGCCCATGCAATGGGAATTTCGGGTTTGTTAACGATTTTGGTTACGTACGGGGTCGGGGCGGGCGGCGCGGCAACAGGTTGTTGATGTTTGGCGCGTATGCCTCGGGGACCGATTCACCCTGGAGGACCGTGCCGATGACGAATTCTTCTGACGATTGGGCCGCGCGCGTCGCCTTCATGGGGGTGACGCCGGCGGTGCGCGCCGAGCTGCGCGGCTTCTGGCCAGAGGTGCAACGGGCGCTGCCGGGGATCCTGGGGTCGTTCTATGCCCATGTGGCCGGCGTGCCGCGGCTGGCGGCGATGTTGGGCAGCCGGACCGAAGCGCTGAAGGCGGCGCAGGGCAAGCATTGGGAGCGGCTGTTCTCCGGCAGCTTCGACGACGGCTATCGCGACAGCGTGCGCATGATCGGCGAGGTGCATGCGCGCATCGGGCTGGAGCCGCGCTGGTATATCGCCGGCTACAACCATGTGCTGGGCGAGCTGGTGCGGCTGGCGGGGCGGACGCACGGGTTTCGCGGGCGGCGCGCGGCGGCGGTGGCGGCGGCGGTGACCACCGCGGTGATGCTGGACATGGATGTGGCGATCTCGGTCTATCTGGACGGCAAGGCGGCGTCGGAGGGGCAGGCGCGGGCGGACCGGATGGCGCAGGTGTCCGGCGACTTCTCCAGCACGGCGCAGGCGCTGGTGGTGGGGCTGGCCGGGGCGGCGACGGAGTTGCAGAGCACCGCCGAGGGGCTGGCGGCTTCCGCGCAGGCGGCCAGCGGGCAGTCGGCGGCGGCGGCCGAGCAGTCGGAGCTGACCAGCGCCAATGTGCAGACCGTGGCGGCGGCGGCGGAGCAGCTTTCGGCCTCGATCGCCGAGATCACCCGCCAGGTGGCGCAGGCGACGCAGGTGGCCGCGCGGGCGGCGGCGGATGCGGAGCGCACCGATGTGGTGGTGGGGGCACTCGCCGAGGGGGCGCGCAAGATCGGCGATGTGGTGGGGCTGATCAACTCGATCGCCGGGCAGACCAACCTGCTGGCGCTGAACGCGACCATCGAGGCGGCGCGGGCGGGGGATGCCGGCAAGGGCTTCGCCGTGGTGGCCAGCGAGGTCAAGGCGCTGGCCACGCAGACCGCCCGCGCGACGGATGAGATCGCCCAGCAGGTCGGGCAGATCCGCTCGGCGACCGACGAGGCGGTCAGCTCGATCCACGGCATCGCCGGGGTGATCGGCGAGGTGCGCGCGATCTCGACGGCGATCGCCGCGGCCGTCGAGCAGCAGGGCGCGGCCACCCAGGAGATCGCGCGCAACGTGGGCGAGGCGGCGATGCGCAGCGGCGAGGTCAGCCGCAACATCGCCGGGCTGAACGCGGGGGCGGGGGAGGCGGAAGCGGCGGCGGCGACGATGCTGACCGCGGCCAACGAGCTGTCCAGCCAGGCGGAGACGCTGCGCGGGGCGGTGGACGGGTTCGTCGGCACGCTGCGCGCGGCCTGATCCGCTTGGGCGACGCCGGGGCGGTGGTGTATGGAGCGCGGGTCCACTTGGGTTACCCGCAATGGCTGCCGCAATCGATATCATCGTCATCCTGCTGCTGATCGTGCTGAACGGGCTGTTTGCGCTCAGCGAAATGGCACTGGTCTCCGCCAACCGGAACCGGCTGGCGGTGCTGGAGGCGCAAGGGGTGCGCGGGGCGGGGCGGGCGCGGCGCCTGGCGGAGACGCCGCAGCGCTTCCTGCCGGCGGTGCAGGTGGGCATCACCCTGGTTGGCATCCTGGCCGGCGCGTTCGGCGGCGCGCGGCTGTCCGCATTGCTGGCGCCGGTGCTGGCCGGGGTGCCGGTGCTGGCGCCGTTTGCCGATACGCTGGCCGTGGCGCTGGTGGTGATGGGGATCACCTATCTCTCGCTGGTGGTCGGCGAGCTGGTGCCCAAGCAGATCGCCCTGCAGAACCCCGAGCGGCTGGCCGCCGCGGTGGCGGTGCCGCTGGACTGGCTGGCGCATGTGGCAACGCCGCTGGTGTGGTTCCTTGGGGTGTCGTCGCGCGGGCTGATGGCCTTGATCGGGGTGCGGCGCACCGGGCAGCAGGCGGTCAGCGAGGAGGAGATCAAGGCGCTGATCGTCGAGGGCGAGCAGATCGGCGTGATCGAGAGCGAAGAGCGCGACATGATCGAGCGCGTGCTGCGCCTGGCCGACAAGCCGGTGCGCGCGATCATGACGCCGCGCAACGAGGTGGCCTGGGTCGACATCACCGACAGCCAGGCGGAGATCGCCGCCGCGCTGAAGGAGCGGCCGCGCTCGCGCTTCGTGGTGTGCAACGGGTCGATCGACAATGTGGTGGGCGTGGTGCAGGCCAAGGCGATCCTGGACACCATCCTGGACGGGCGGCCGCTGTCGATCGGGGAGGCGCTGCGCCAGCCGATCGTGATGCCCGATACCGTCACCGCGCTGGATGCGCTGGAGCGGCTGCGGGCGGACGATCTGGGGCTGGCGCTGATCATGGACGAATATGGCAGCTTCGAGGGGCTGGTGACGGCGCACGACCTGCTGGAGGCGATCGTCGGTGATCCGGAAAGTGCGGGGCCGGCGGAGCTGCGCGGGGCGGCCGAGGACGAGCAGGCGATGATGCTGGACGGGATGATGCCGGTGGACGAGGTCAAGGCGCGGCTGGGACTGCCGGCGCTGCCCTCGCCGGGGACGTATCATACGCTGGCCGGGCTGGTGCTGGCGCTGCTGCGGCGGGTGCCGCGGGAAGGGGACCGGATCGTGTTCGGCGGCTGGCTGTTCGAGGTGGCGGCGATGGACGGGCGGCGGGTGGAGCGGGTGCGGGCGAGCCGGGAGGCGCTGGCGGAGGGATAGCCGGTGGTGGCAGCGCTTGCCGCGCATCGGCAAGCGCGCCTATCGTTGCCGCAAGGCGCCCGGATGGGCCGGGCTTCCCGGACGTGTCGGCGGAATGGCCGGCAGGGTCCAACCCGTGAGGCGCCCGGATGCGAAGAATTCTTGTGGCTGGGTGCGAGCAGGAGATCTCCTCGTTCAACCCGCAACCGAGCCGGTACGAGGATTTCGCGGTCCTGCGCGGCCAGGCGTTGCTTGATGCGCATGCCGGGGCGGATACCTGCATTCGCGGGGCGCTGGACGTGCTCGGGGCCAGGCGCGACCTGGCGCTGGTGCCGGTCTATGGCGCGTCGGCCTGCAGCGCCGGGCCGTTGTCGCAGGACGGGTTCGAGCGGCTGGAGCGGGAATTCCTGGAGGCGATCGCCGGCGCGATGCGCGCGGATGTGGCGGGGGTGTATCTTTCGCTGCACGGGGCGATGGGGGCGATCGGCGAATACGATCCGGAAGGGCGGCTGCTGGAAGGCGCGCGGGGCCTGGTCGGCGCGCAGGTGCCGATCGTGGTGTCGCTGGACCTGCATGGGCTGTTGACCGGGCGCATGCTGGCGAACTGCGATGCGATCGCGGTGTACCACACCTATCCGCACAACGATTTCACCAGCACCGGCCAGCGCGCGGCCCGGCTTCTGGAGGCGATCCTGGATCGCGGCGCCCGCCCCGTGATGGCGCGGGTCTTCATGCCGGCGCTGGTGCGGGGGCCGGAACTGGTCACCGCGACCGGCCTGTACGGCCGCGTGATCGACCGGGCGAAGGCGATGGAGGCCGGCGGCGAGGCGATGTCGGCGGCGGTGCTGATCGGCAACCCGTTCACCGATGCGCCGGAGCTTGGCTCGCAATCGCTGGTGGTCACCGACAACGACCCTGAAGCGGCGCGGCGCCTGGCGATGGAGCTGGCCGAGGCGTTCTGGGCCGATCACGCGACGATGGTGGCGGAGCTGGTGGGGCTGGCGGAGGCGATGGACGATGCCGCCAGCCAGCCCGGCCCGGTCACGTTCACCGACGCGGCCGATGCGCCCAGCAGCGGCGCATCCGGCGACAGCAACACAATCCTGGCGGCCCTGCTCGCGGCGGGCTATCGCGGGCGGGCGATCATGCCGATCGTGGACGCCCCGGCGGCGGCCCGGGCGCACGCGGCGGGGGTGGGGGCGCGGCTGCGGGTTTCGCTCGGCGGCACGATCGACCCGGTGCGGTTTCCGCCGCTGGAGCTGGAGGTCGAGGTGGAACGCCTGGGGGACGGGGAGTATCGCCACGCGTTCTCGGGGATGCCCGCCCATGCCGGCCCGACGGCGGTGCTGCGGCATGGCGAAATCCGCATCGTGGCGATCACGCATGCGGTGTTCATGATGGATCGCGCGATCTTCGAGGCGCATGGGCTGGACCCGGAACAGGCCGATATCATCGTGGTCAAGTCGCCGGGGGCGGCGCTGCGGTATTTCACCTTCGCGCGCCGGAACCATGTGCTGGACATCCCGGGCGCGACCTCGGCGAACCTGCGCAGCCTGGGGCACGTGGTCTGCCCGCGGCCGATGTTTCCGCTGGATGACGAGGTGGTGTTCCACCGGAAGGTCGAGGTTTTTTCAGTCGGGTCGCGGGTTATGGGGCCGCTGGACCTTTGAGCGTCAGGGGCTCGGCCGGGTGGCGACGAACACGCCGGCGATGACCAGGGCGGCGGAGAGCGCCACGGCCGGGCCGAGCGGCTCGGCCAGGATCAGGGCGGCCAGCAGGACGGAGGCGACCGGCTGGGCGAACTGCACCATGCCGATGCGCGCGATGCCGCCGGTGCCCAGCGCCCAGTACCACAGGATGTAGCCGATGACGGTGACGCCGATGGTGATGTAGGCCAGGGCGGCGATCCCGCGCGGGCCGATCGCGGACCAGTCGGTGCCGGCGAGCATCCAGGGCAGGGCGGGCAGCAGGGCCGCGGAGGCCAGGATCACGCCCCAATAGGTGGTGGCCTGGGCCGGGTAGCCGAGGCGGTTGAGGCGGCCGCCGGCGACGTAGCCCAGGGCGCCGATGACCGCGGCAACCGCGACCAGGGCATCGCCCAGCAGCGGGTTTGTCCCGGGGGCGACGCCGGTGCGGCCGGTGAGCAGCACGGCCTCGCCGGCGATGGCGATGGCGCCGCCGAGCCACCAGCGGGCGGCCGGCGCGCGGCGGTCCCAGGCCTGGGCGATGGCGCCGGTGATCATGGGCGAGACCGCCAGGATCATCGCGGCGTGGGTGGCGCTGGTCTGCGCGATGCCGAGCGAGAAGGCGATCGGGAACAGCACGAAGCCGCAGGCCGATGACAGGATGAGCAGCGTGAACGCCTCGCGGGTGCGGGGCAGCGCGATGCGCAGGGCCAGCACCAGCGGCAGCAGCACCGCACCCGCCGGCACGGTGCGCAGGGCGGCGACGGCCAGGGCCGGCATCTCCGCCACCGCGACGCGGGCGGCCACCGCCGAGCCGCCCCAGATCAGGATCGCCAGGGCGGCTGCCAGCAGCGGCGCCTGCATTACCGCCAGGGTTCGATCAGCACCTTGGCGTGCAGCTCGGGGTTGGCGAGATCGGCGAAGGCCTGTTTCACGCCGTCCAGCCCGATGCGCCCGGTGATCAGGGGCGCGACGTCGATGCGGCCCGCGGCCATGTAGCCCAGCGTGTCGGCAAATTCCTGGGCGGTGTAGGCCAGCACGAACTGGAGATCGAGCTGCTTGACGATGCCGAAGAACGGCTCCAGCCGGTCGGTTTCCATGCAGACGCCGACGACGACGATGCGCGCGCCGGCCGGCGCGCCCTCCATGATCTGGCCGAGCACGCCGGGGACGCCGACGCATTCGAAGATCAGCGCCGGGCGGCGGGCCGGGCCGGTGCCGAACAGGGCGGCGTAGCGGCTGGGGTCGAAGCCGGCGGGGGTGATGGAGTCGGCGAGGATGGTGTAGGGCGAGGTGGTGCGGGGGTCGACGACGATGTCGGCACCCATCCGTTTGGCCAGGGCGCGGCGGCCTGGCGAGTAGTCCGAGGCGATGATCGGGCTGACGCCGCGCATCTTGAGGGCGGCGATGACGGCCAGGCCGATCGGGCCGCAGCCGATGACGAGCGCCACTTCGTTGCCGGCCAGGCGGGCGTAGTTCACCGCGTGGACGCCGACGGCGATGGGTTCGACCAGGGCGGCGTGGTCCGGGTTCATGCCGGCGGGGATGGGGAGCAGCATGCGCTCGGACAGCGGCATGTATTCGGCGAAGGCGCCGGGCTGGTCCGGGTTGTAGCCGAGGCCGATGACCTCGGTGCCGGAAATGGTCAGCGGCATCGAGGTGACCATGGTGCCGGGGGCGAAGCGGCCGGTGGTGCCGGGGCCGTTCTGGACGATCTCGGCGACGAATTCATGGCCGAACACCAGGTCGCGGGCCGGGTCGATGGTCCAGCGGGCGCCGCCGCGCTTGGACAGGGCGGCGAACTGGTCCGGGAACTTCGCCGCGTGCAGGTCCGAGCCGCAGATGCCGCAGGCGCGGGTGCGGACCAGGACCTGGCCCTCGGCCAGCACCGGATCGGCGATGGTGTCCACGACCAGGTCGCCATTGCGGAAGACGGCAGCGCGCATTGCATTTCCCCCATGCTATGCTTGAAGCCTAGGCGCGATCGGGCGCGCCGCCAAATCGGGGATATGGGCCCATGAAACGCCGCAACTTCCTGGCTTCCGCTGCCGCCACCCTGGCCGCGCCGAACCTGGCGGGCGCGCAGGGGCGCTCGGTGCTGAAGATCATTCCGGAGGGCGACCTGGCGATCGTCGATCCGGTGTTCACCACCGCCACCGTGGCGCGCAACCACGGCTATGCGGTGTTCGACACGCTGTATGGCCAGGACGACAGCTACGCGATCCGGCCGCAGATGGTGGCCGGCCACGTGGTGGAGAATGACGGCAAGCTCTGGACGCTGACGCTGCGCGAAGGGCTGAAGTTCCATGACGGCGAGCCGGTGCGCGGGCGCGATTGCGTGGCCAGCATCAAGCGGTTTGCCGCGCGCGACGCCTTCGGCCAGGCGCTGATGGCGGCGACGGACGAGGTGTCGGCGCCCGACGACCGCACCATCCGGTTCCGGCTGAACAAGCCGTTCCCGCTGCTGCCGAACGCGCTGGGCAAGACCGGCACGCCGATGCCCTGCATCATGCCGGAGCGCCTGGCGATGACCGACCCGAACCGGCAGGTGACCGAGATGGTCGGCTCCGGGCCGTATCGGTTCAAGGCCGATGAGCGGGTGCCGGGCAGCCGGGTGGTGTATGAGAAGTTCGCGGGCTACGTGCCGCGCGCCGACGGGCCGGCGACTTTCACCGCCGGGCCGAAAGTGGCGCATTTCGACCGGCTGGAATGGCATGTGATCCCCGACGGCTCGACGGCGGTGAACGCGCTGATGAACGGCGAAGTGGATTGGGTGCAGAACCCGCTGGTCGATCTGTTGCCGCTGCTGCGGTCGAACCCGCGGTTGCAGTTCCGCCCTGATGTGATCGGCGGGATTTCGGTGATGCGGTTCAACTGCATCCAGCCGCCGTTCAACAATCCCGCCCTGCGCCGCGCGCTGCTGGGGGCGATCGACCAGGCGGAGTTCATGACCGCCTCGATGGGCGAGGATGCCTCGCTGTGGAAGGACGGGGTGGGGCTGTTCACGCCGGGCACGCCGCTGGCCAGCGATGCCGGGCTGGCGCCGCTGAAGGGCGCGCGCGACCTGGCGCGGGTGCGCGCCGAGATCGCGGCCGCGGGCTACAAGGGCGAGCGGGTGGTGATGCTCGGCGCGGTCGACTATCCGGCGAGCAATGCGCGGGCCACGGTGGGGGTCGACCTGATGCGCAAGCTGGGGTTCAACGTCGACTACCAGGCGGTGGACTGGGGCACCACGATCCAGCGCCGGGCCAAGAAGGACCCGGTGGAGAATGGCGGCTGGAGCATCTTCTTCACGGACCTGACCGGGACCAACAATTTCGACCCGGCGGCGCATCTGGGGCTGCGGGCGAACGGGGACCGGGCCTGGTTCGGCTGGCCGGACAATGCGCGGATCGAGGCGCTGCGCGGGGCCTGGTTCGATGCCGCGGACCTGGAGGCGCAGAAGCGCATCTGCGCGGAGTTGCAGGAGGAGTTCATGAAGGCGCCGGCGCATATGCCGCTGGGCTGCAACTATCTGCCGACCGCGTTCAGCCGGGGCATCACCGGGGTGCGGATGGGGTTCCCGCAGTTCTACGACGTGAAGCGGGTTTAGCTTCCGACAAAGGCGTTGCGGGGGCTCAGCCCCCGACGAACGCGTTGAAGGTGATCAGCGTGTAGGTGTCCTTCACCCCCGGCAGGGTCTGGATGCGTTCGGTGACGAACAATCCGGTGTCCTGGCTGGGGGCGAGGTAGAACTTGCCCAGCAGGTCGTATTGGCCGGAGGTGGAATGGAGTTCGGAGAGTTCCTCGATCCCGTCGGCGGCCTGTTGGGCGACGCGGTAGGACTGGCCCATTTCGCACTTGATCATCACGTAGATCGCTCGCATCGCCGCCGGGTCTCCATGGTTGGCGGGGCAGCATAGCGCGGGCGGGGGCGGGCGTGCTAACCCCCATCGGAACGGGCCGGAGGGCGGGGTGCAGCATCTGACACGCAAGCGGGTGCTGGTGACCGGGGGGGCGGGGTTCCTGGGCAGCCATCTGTGCGAGCGGCTGGTGGCGTGCGGCGACGACGTGCTGTGCGTCGACAATTACTTCACCGGGCGCAAGGACAACATCGCCCATCTGCTGGGCCGGCCGAATTTCGAGGCGATGCGCCATGATGTGACGGTGCCGCTGTCCGTCGAGGTGGACGAGATCTACAACCTGGCCTGCCCAGCATCCCCGGTGCATTACCAGAACGACCCCGTGCAGACTACGCGCACCTCGGTGCTGGGGGCGCTGAACATGCTGGACCTGGCGCGGCGGCTGGGGGCGAAGATCCTGCAGGCCTCGACCAGCGAGGTCTATGGCGATCCCACCGTGCATCCGCAGCCGGAGGAGTATCGCGGCAACGTCTCCACCACCGGGCCGCGCGCCTGCTACGACGAGGGCAAGCGCTGCGCGGAGACGCTGTTCTTCGACTATCGCCGGCAGAGTGCGGTGCGGATCAAGGTGGTGCGCATCTTCAACACCTATGGCCCGCGGATGCATCCCGATGACGGGCGGGTGGTGTCCAACTTCATCCTCCAGGCGCTGCGCGGGCAGGACATCACGCTGTACGGCGACGGTTCGCAGACCCGCGCCTTCTGTTTCGTGAACGACATGGTCGACGGGCTGCTGGCGATGATGGACAGCGGCGAGGCGGTGATCGGGCCGATCAACCTGGGCGACACGAACGAGATCGCGGTGCGTGTACTGGCCGAGGAGGTGCTGGCGCTGACCGGCTCGGCCTCGCGCCTGGTGTTCCGGCCGCTGCCGCAGGACGATCCGGTGCAGCGCTGTCCGGATATCGCCCGCGCCCGGGCGGTGCTGGGCTGGGCGCCGCGCGTCGGGCTGCGCGCGGGGCTGGGGCGGACGGTGGATTATTTCCGGGCGCTGATGGCGGCGTGACGGGGTGGGCGGGCGCCGGTAGATTGCGGCGGGTTTTGGGGATGGAGTCGGACATGCGCAAGAGCGGATCGGGCAAGCTGGCGGCACGCAGCGGGGGGCGGCTGATTGCCGATGCGCTGGTGGCGCAAGGGATCGAGCAGGTCTTCGCGGTGCCGGGCGAAAGCTATCTGGATGTGCTGGACGGGCTGTATGCGGTGCGCCAGCGGCTGCATCTGACCACCTGCCGGTTCGAGGCCGGGGCGGTGAACATGGCCGAGGCCTATGGCAAACTGACCGGAAAGCCGGCGGCGGCGTTTGTGACGCGGGGGCCCGGGGCGTGCCATGGCGCGATCGGGGTGCACACGGCGATGCAGGATTCGACGCCGCTGCTGCTGTTCGTCGGCCAGATTCCCTTTGAGGAGACCGACCGCGAGAGCTTCCAGGAGGTCGACTACCGGCGGATGTTCGCCCCGCTGGCCAAGTGGGTCACGCAGATCGACGACGAGAAGCGGATTCCCGAGCTGATCGCCCATGCCGTCGATGTCGCCGTTTCCGGGCGGCCGGGGCCGGTGGTGATCGCCATTTCGGAGGAGATGCAGAAGCGGATGGCCGAGGTGGCCGACATCGCCCCGGCCGCGGTCTCTGCCGCGCACCCCGATCCCGCTGCCGTGGCGCGGATGATGGCGATGCTGGCCAAGGCGAAGCGGCCGCTGGCGATCCTGGGCGGGTCGCGCTGGAGCGAGGCGGCGCGGGCGGAGATCCGCGACTTCCTTGTCGCCAACAACATCGCCACCTGCGTCAGCTTCCGGCGCCAGGCGCTGTATGACGGCACGCTGGAGAACTATGCCGGCGATCTGGGCGTGGGCAGCGATCCGGCGCTGGTGGCCAAGGCGCGCGAGGCGGACCTGATCCTGGCGATCGGGACGCGGCTCGGCGAGCCGGTGAGCCAGGGCTACACCCTGTTCGGCGCCGATCATGACGCGCCGATCGTGCAGGTTTATCCCGATGGCAGCGAGATCGGCCGGGTGACGCGCCCGGCGCTGGGGATCGTGGCCGATGTCAGCGCCTTTGCCGGGGCGGTGCGCGGGCTTCGGGTGGCCAAGCCGGGCTGGGGGGCGTGGACGGCCGAGCTGCGCGCGATCCGGATGAAGGGGCTGGCGGTGCAGCCATACGAGGGGCTGAACCTGTCCGAGGTGATGCATTCGCTGGCCGGGCTGCTGGACGACGACGCCATCCTGACCTGCGATGCCGGCAACTTCGCCACCTGGCCGCCGCGCTTCATCAACTTCAAGGACAACCAGCGCTTCATCGGGCCGACCAACGGGGCGATGGGCTATGGCGTGCCGGCGGCGATCGGGGCGGCGATTGCGTTTCGCAACCGGCAGGTGGTGTGCTTCGTCGGCGATGGCGGGTTCCTGATGACCGGGCAGGAACTGGCCACCGCCTTTCACCATGGCGTGGCGCCGATCATCCTGGTGTTCAACAACTCGATGTACGGCACGATCCGCATGTATCAGGAGCGGACCTATCCCGGCCGGGTGTCGGGCACCGCGCTGACCAATCCGGATTTCGCCAGGTTCATCGAGAGCTTCGGCGGGCACGGCGAGGTGGTGGAGGCGGCCGGGGAGTTTGAAGCGGCGTTCAAGCGGGCAGCGGCGTCTGGCCGGCCCTCGGTGATCGAGCTGCGGATGAACCCGGAGCAGATCACCTCGCGCGGCACCATCGCGCAATTGCGGGGTGGGCCGGCGCCCAAGGCGGCACCCGCGAAGGCCAAGCGGGCGCCGGCGGCCGATCGGGCGAAACCCTCGGCGCGCGCGGCCAAGCCGGCCAAGAAACGCTGAGGAGGCTGACATGACCCTTCCCGCGATGCGCTTCGTCGCCACCGGCGATGCCTTCATCACAAGGCGCCTGGCCTCCACCGAGGCGCTGTGGCAACTGGCGGACGTGGTGCGCGATGCCGATGCCCGCTTCACCAATTTCGAGGTGCTGACGCCCGGCGATGCGTTTCCGAACGCGGTCAGCGGCGGCACCTGGGCCAGCGCGCCGGAGGGGGTGATCGGCGATCTGCAGTCGCTGGGCTTCAACATGCTGACCTGGTCGAACAACCATACGCTCGATTTCGCCTATGACGGGTTGGCCAACACCGCCGCGGCGCTGGACCGGTTCGGGATGCTGCATGCCGGGGTCGGGCGGAATCTCGCCGAGGCGGCGGCGGCGAAATACCTGGAGACGCCGCAGGGGCGGGTGGCGCTGATCGGCATCTGCTCCACGTTTCACGAGACGGCGGCGGCGGGGCAGGCGCGGCCGGACATGCAGGGGCGGCCGGGGATCAATCCGCTGCGCTTCACCACCACCTATTCGGTGCCGCGCGAGGAGCTGGACGCCCTGGCGCGCATTGCGGACGCCGCCGGGGTCAATGACGGGCTGAAGATGCGGCTGAAGGCCGGGTTCGGCAAGCCGCCCGAGCCCGGCACGGTGCAGTTCGGCGCGCTGCGCTTCAAGGAAGGGCCGCCCGGCGTCAGCACGGAGGCGAACAAGGCCGATGTGGCGCGCACCCTGGCGGGGATTTCGCAGGCGGTGCGGCAGGGCGACTATGTGCTGGTCAGCCTGCATGCGCATGAGGCGCTGGGGACGGACAAGGCGGTGCCGGCGGGGTTCCTGGTCGATTTTTCGCGGGCCTGCATCGATGCCGGGGCGCATGCGGTGATCGGGCATGGGCCGCACGTGCTGCGCGGGATCGAGATCTACCGGAAGCGGCCGATCTTCCATTCGCTGGGCAACTTCATCTTCCACAACGAGACCATCGCCGCCCTGCCGCAGGATTTCTATGACGGCTTCCAGATGGGGCTGACCGAAGGGGTGGCCGACGCGATCGACAAGCGCTCGGACACCAACACCAAGGGGTTCGCGGCCGATCCCTGGGCGTGGAAGTCGGTGGTGGCGCGGTGGAACATGGACGGGGGCGAGGCGAACCTGATCGAGCTGATCCCGATCGAGCTCGGCTTCGGGGTGGCGCGATCCCGCCGGGGCACGCCGCGACTGTCCGAGGACGAGGACATCCTGCCGCACCTGGCCAGGCTGTCGGAGGCGATGGGCACCAAGATCGCGATCGACGGCAATATCGGGCGGGTGGTGCTGTGAGCGGGGCGAATACCGAGCAGGTCTGGCGGCTGGTGGACGACCACCGCGCGGAATTCACCGGCCTGGCCGACCGGGTCTGGGAGATGCCGGAGCTGGGCTACCAGGAGCACCGCTCGGCCGCCGAGCATGTGGCGATGCTGGAGCAACAGGGGTTCCGGGTGACCACGGGCATCGCCGGCATCCCGACCGCCATCATCGGCGAGGCGGGCGAGGAAGGCCCGGTGATCGCCATCCTCGGCGAGTTCGATGCGCTGCCGGGGCTTTCGCAGGAAGCGGGCGTGGCGGAGAAGCAGCCGCGCCCGGGCGAGGCGGCGGGGCACGCTTGCGGCCACAACCTGCTGGGCTCGGCGGCGA
>JBIPLY010000066.1:0-13339 GCA_044369385.1 Acetobacteraceae bacterium
GGCCTCGGCGACACCACCGGGCTCTATCACGGCACCCAGCAGATCAACCAGGGCCAGATGGACCGCTGGAACATCGTCTCCACCCTCAACTACCTGCCGCACGGCCAGGAGACGGAGATCGTGATGGCGAAGATGGGCATGGAGCCCAGCGACGCGAAGGGCCGCAAGCAGATCGAGAGCATGGTGGCGCTGGCCGACCTGACCCGCGCCGGCTTCATCAACGGCGATATCTCCACCGTGATGTCGCCCCGCACCGTGATCACCTGGGCCGAGAATACCCGCATCTTCAACGATGTCGGCTTTGCCTTCCGGCTGTCCTTCCTGAACAAGTGCGACGAGGCGGAGCGGCAGACGGTGGCGGAATACTTCCAGCGCTGCTTCAACGCCGAAGTCGCCACCGGCGCGTTCATGAAGCGGTAGGCTTCGCGACGACCGGCGGCAGGAAAGGATGTTCACATGGAGACGAAGAGACGAAGAGAAGCATGGGGGCGGCGCCCCTTCCTTCTCTTCGTCTCTTCGTCTCCATGTGAAACTGAAACCAGGGGGCCGCCCGCGCGGCGGTTCATGGCGATGAGCGAGGCACAGCGATGAGCGGCAGCGGTTCCGGGTCCAAGGACAACGCGCGGACGGAAGAATTCAAGCGCGCCACCGCGGGCGTGCTGCGCGCGATCGCGCAGAACAACGAAGTGCAGGTGGCGTTCCAACCCGGCCCCTCCGGCCTGGCCGGCAAGCGCGCCCGCCTGCCGCTGCCCACCCGCGCCCTGCCGGCGCACGAGATGGCCAAGCTGCGCGGCGCCGCCGACAGCCTGGCCCTGCGCCTGCGCCACCATGACGACGCGGTGCACAACGCCCGCATGCCCGCCCGTCGCGAGGCCAAGGACGCCTACGACGCCATCGAGCAGGCGCGCGTCGAGGTGGTCGGCGCCACCCACATGGCCGGCGTGGCCAGCAATCTGCGCGCCCGCTTGCAGGAAGAGTGCGAGGCCGAAGGCTTCGACCGCATGACCCGCAAGGACCAGCTGCCGATCCACCAGGCGCTGGCCCTGCTGGCGCGCGAGCGCATGTCCGGCGAGCCCAGCCCGCCGGCGGCGACCAAGGTGCTGGACCTCTGGCGCGACACGCTGGGCGAGGGTGCCGAGGCGGCGCTGGACGAAATGGCCCGCACCAAGGACGACCAGGCGCAGTTCACCCGCGCGGCGCGCAAGCTGCTGGCGGCGATGGAACTGGCCGAGGCCGAGGTCGACGCCGACGAGAACGACGAGAACGACGGCGAGGACGGCGGCGAGCAGTCCGGCCAGCAGGAGAACTCGCAGGACAGCGAGGGCCAGTCCGACAGCGAGAGCGAATCCATGCTCGGCGCCCAGCCCGAGGAGATGGAGGGCGAAGCCGCCGAGGACGAGGGCGCCGAGGATTCGGAAGAAGAGGCCACCGCCGCCGAAGGCGACGACAAGCCCGGCGGCCCGCAGCCGCGCCGCGACAAGCCGCTGGCGGACAACGAAAACACCTACAAGCCCTATGTCCGCGCCTTCGACGAGGAAGTGGACGCCGAGGATCTCTGCGACCCGGAGGAACTCGGCCGCCTGCGCCAGCAGCTCGACCAGCAGCTTCAGCACCTCCAGGGCGTGGTCAGCAAGCTGGCCAACCGCCTGCAGCGCAAGCTGATGGCGCAGCAGACCCGGAGCTGGGATTTCGACCTGGACGAGGGCATCCTGGATGCCGGGCGCCTGGCCCGCGTGGTGACCAATCCGCTGCTGGCGCTGTCGTTCAAGCGCGAGCGCGACACCGAATTCCGCGACACCATCGTCACCCTGCTGATCGACAATTCCGGCTCGATGCGCGGCCGCCCGATCACGGTGGCGGCGATGTGCGGCGACATCCTCAGCCGCACGCTGGAGCGCTGCGCGGTCAAGACCGAGGTGCTGGGCTTCACCACCCGCGCCTGGAAAGGCGGGCAGGCGCGCGAGCGCTGGGTGGCGGACGGCAAGCCGCGCAACCCCGGCCGGCTCAACGACCTGCGGCACATCGTCTACAAGGCCGCCGACGCGCCCTGGCGCCGGGCGCGCAAGAACCTCGGCCTGATGCTGCGCGAAGGGCTGCTGAAGGAGAACATCGACGGCGAGGCGCTGCAATGGGCCTATCGCCGCCTGCTGCACCGCCCGGAGCACCGCCGCATCCTGATGGTGATCTCCGACGGCGCCCCGGTCGATGACAGCACGCTCTCGGTCAATCCCGGCAACTACCTGGAGAAGCACCTGCGCGAGGTGATCCGCGAGATCGAGAACCGCGACCAGGTGGAGCTGATCGCCATCGGCATCGGCCACGACGTGACCCGCTACTATCGCCGCGCGGTGACGATCGTGGACGCCGAGGAGCTGGGCGGCACCATGATGAAGAAGCTCACCGAGCTGTTCGACGAGGACGCCGCCGCCGCCTGGGCGCGGGCCAGCGCGGAGCGCTCGGCGCTGGTGGCCTGACCGGCGGGGCGCCCGGCGCGCATGTCCGATCCCGCCCGCCTTGCCGCCGCGACCCGCGCCGTGGCGCTGGTGGCCGACGGCATGCGGCTGGGTCTCGGCACCGGGCGCGCCGCGGCCCAGGTGATCCGGCTGCTGGGCCTGCGGGTGCGCGCCGAAGGGCTGCGGATTTCCTGCGTGGCGACGTCGCAGCAGACCGAGGCTCTGGCGCGCGAAGCCGGGCTGGTCCTGGCCGAAGATGCGGCGCCGGTCGACCTGGCCATCGATGGCGCGGACCAGATCGAACGCCGCACGCTGCGGTTGATCAAGGGCGGCGGCGGGGCGCTGCTGCGCGAGAAGATCGTCGCCGAAACCGCCACCCGTTTTGTGGTGGTGGCGGAGATCGGCAAGCTGGTCGACCGCCTGGATTTCCCGCTGCCGGTGGAGATCGTCCCGTTCGCCGCCGGACTGACCCAGGCGCGGGTGGCCGCGCTGGGAGGCGCGCCGCGGCTGCGGGATGGCGCGCTGACGGACAACGGCAACCTGCTGCTGGACTGCGCCGGCTTCGCACCGATCCGCGACCCGTTCACGCTGGAGCGGCAGTTGCGCGCCATCGCCGGGGTGGTCGCGACGGGGCTGTTCACCGTGCCGGTGGCGTGCGCCTTCCTCGGCCACGATGACGGAACCGTGGAGGAGAGGCGGCCGTGATCCTGGTGGTGATGGGCGTGTCCGGCTGCGGCAAGACCACCGTGGCCCGCGCCCTGGCCGAGCAGCTCGGCTGGGCATTCCAGGAGGGCGACGCGCTGCATCCGCCGGCAAACGTGGCGAAGATGTCGGCGGGAACGCCGCTGACGGACGCCGATCGTTGGCCCTGGCTGCACGCCATCGCCGCGGTGATCGATGGCTGGCGCGCCCGCGGCGAGAACGGGATCGTCACCTGCTCGGCGTTGAAGCGGGCCTATCGCGCGGTGCTGATCGGGGATCGGCCGGATGTGCGGCTGGTGTATCTTGCGGGGGACAAGGCGTTGATTGCCGGGCGCATGGCGGCGCGCAAGGGCCACTTCATGCCGGCCGCCCTGTTGGACAGCCAGTTCGCGGCGCTGGAAGTGCCGGGGGCGGAGGAGAGGCCCATCGTCGTCGATATCGGGCCGGTGCCGGAGGTGCTTGTGGAGGGGCTGGTGGCGCGCCTCGGCGCTACTGGAACAGCCTGAGCGCCGAGAGCGCGGTGCGCCAGATGCCCCAGGCCAGCGGCACACCGACCATCAGCCACAACAGGACCAGGCGGGCGCTCATGGGCGTTTCTCCAGCGGGCGGATCAGCCGGTTGCAGAGCCAGCCTGCGGCCAGGAGCGCGGCCATGACGTACATCGTCACCGTATAGGCCTGGGCCGGCGGCACGCCGCGCTCGATCTGCCAGGCGCGCAGGTAGTTGACCAGCACGGGGCCGAGCACGCCGGCCACCGACCAGGCGGTGAGCAGGCGGCCGTGGATGGCGCTGACTTCGCGCGTGCCGAAGAGGTCGCGCAGATAGGCCGGGATGGTGGCGAAGCCGCCGCCATAGAACGACAGGATCAGCGCGAAGCCGGCGACAAACAGGCTGACCGAGCCCGCCGCCCCGGCCAGCGGCACAGTGGCATAGAGGGCGAGGCCGAGGGCGAAGAAGATGGCGTAGGTTGGCTGCCTGCCGATGCGGTCGGAGATCGATGACCAGAAGAAGCGCCCGGCCATGTTGAACAGGCTGAGCAGCCCGACAAAGCCCGCCGCGGCACCGGCATCGATGCGGCCGGGGAACATCTCCTGGATCATCGGCGAGGCCTGGCCCAGCACGCCGATCCCCGCCGTGACGTTCAGGCACAGCACCAGCCAGAGCAGCCAGAACTGCCGCGTGCCGATGGCTTCGGTGGCGGGCACACCGCGCACCTGGGCGGCCGGTGGCGGGGTCCAGCCGGGCGGGGTCCAGCCTTCCGGTGGCACCCGCACCACGGCGGCGCCGAGCAGCATGAAGCCGAGATAGATCGCTGCCAGCACCAGGAAACTCTGCCACACCCCCGGGGCGGCGAAGCGGGCCATCAGTTCCACCTCCAACGGGGCGGCCACCAGCGCGCCGCCGCCGAAGCCCATGATCGCCATGCCGGTGGCCATGCCCGGGCGGTCGGGGAACCATTTGATCAACGTCGAAACCGGCGAGATGTAGCCGATGCCCAGGCCGCAGCCGCCGAGCACGCCGTAGCCGAGATAGACCAGCCAGAGCTGATGCCAAGCCACGCCGGCGGCGGCGACCACAAAGCCGCCGGAGAAGCATAGCGCCGCCACCGCCATCGCCAGGCGCGGTCCGACCCGCTCCACCCAGCGTCCGAACAGGGCGGCCGACAGGCCAAGCACGGCGATGGCCAGCGAGAAGATCCAGCCGAGCTCGACCAGGGTCCAGTCTTCGGCCGTGCCGCCGAGCAGGCGGGTCATCGGCAGGTTGAACGGCGAGAAGGCATAGGCCTGGCCGATGCAGAGATGCACCGCCAGCGCGGCCGGCGGCACCATCCAGCGGCTGTATCCGGGCGGGGCCACGGTCTGGGCGCGGTCGAACATCATGCGATGCATCCCTCCGGGCCACCGTCATGCCGTGTGCCGGCGGCGCGGCCATTGATCCAGCGCAAGCAGCACATGGCCCGACAAAGGTGGAAGTCGCGGCCGCGACGGGCCAGATTGGGGCCAGAACCCCGGAGCGCCCGCATGCCCAACCCCGAGAAACTCGCCGCCCTGCGCGCCCGCTATCCCAATGACCGGCGCGACGAGATCCGCGATCCCGCGCTGAAGCGCGCCGCCGAGGCCGCGTTCAACACCCAGGGCCGCCGGCCCTTGCCCTATGCCGGGGTCTCGACGCTGCTCGATGCGCCATACCGGCCGGACGCGCCGGATTTGCCGGATTTCGGCGGGCTCGATGTGGCGCTGATCGGCGTGCCGATGGACCTCGCGGTGACCAACCGGGCCGGCGCGCGCTTGGGCCCCCGCGCCGTGCGCGCGATCGAGCGCATCGGCCCCTATCACCACGCCCTGCGCGTGACGCCAAAGGCCGAGCTGAACTTCGCCGATGTCGGCGACGTGCCCTTCCGCAGCCGCTACTCCCTGCCGGACTCGATTGCCGATATCGAGGCATTCTACACCCGCGTCCAGGCCGCCGGGGTGAAGCCGCTGTCGGTCGGCGGCGACCATTCGATCAGCTACCCGATCCTGCGCGCGCTGGGGCGGCCCCGCCCGGTCGGCATGGTGCATATCGACGCGCATTGCGACACTTCCGGCCCCGCCGAGGGCAGCCGCTTCCACCATGGCGGCCCGTTCCGACAGGCGGTGCTCGATGGCGTGCTGGACCCGGAGCGCTGCATCCAGATCGGCATCCGCGGCTCGGCCGAACTGCTCTACGAGTTCAGCACCGAATCCGGCATGACGGTGATCCATGCCGAGGAAATCGACAGCATGGGCCTCCCCGCCGTCATCGCCCGCGCCCGCGACGTGGTCGGCGACGGCCCGTTCTACATCAGCTTCGACGTCGACGCGCTGGACCCCGCCTACACCCCCGGCACCGGCACGCCCGAAGTTGGCGGGCTGACCCCGCGCGAGGCCCAGGCGATCCTGCGCGGCCTGCGCGGCCTGGATGTGATCGGCGGCGATGTCGTGGAGGTGGCGCCGCAATACGATGCCAATTCCACCACCGCCCAGATCGGTGCCATGATGGCCTTCGAGATCCTCTCGTTGATGGCCCTTGTCGGGAAATAGCCATGGACGCTTTCGTCAACCTGCCGCGGCAAACCGTACATCTGAGCTTCGATCCCGGCCCTTATCGCATGGCCATGGGCCTGGTCGGCACCGACCCCGCGGAACTGATCGAGCTGGACGAGCATTACGTCCCGGAAATGGCCGAGCGCCGCCGCCTGCTGGCGGTGCGCCATGGCGACGTCTTCGCCACCCTGCCCGGCAGCGAAGCCGCACGGCAAGAAGTGCTGGACATCCTGGCCGAGCTGCTCCCCCGCCGCTTCCCGTCCTGGTTCAGCCGCGACGGCGCCACGCTGCGCAACCACCTGACCACCGAGGCCTGGGATCTCGCCCGCCTGCCGCATGATCCGCTCGAAGTGGCCGGAAGGCTGGTGCAGGAGGATCTGTGCCTGCTGCGCCTGACGCCGGAGGGCCCGGTGCTGGACGCCGCCGTGCTGTGCTTCCCCAGCCGCTGGAGCCTCGCCGAAAAACTCGGCCAGCCCCTGGCGACGATCCACACCCGGGTGCCGTTCTATGCCGATCGCCTGGCCAAGCCGGTCGACCGGCTGATGCCCAATCTGCGCGACGGCAAGATGGTCGTCCGCCTCAACTGGGGCATGACCGACGATCCCGCGCTCTACGCCGAGTCGCGAAAATTCCGCCGCGAGCACAACCCGGACGTCACCGCGGACAATGCCGGCGAAAAAATCTGGCTGCGCGTCGAGCGCCAGACCCTGCGCCTGTTGCCCGCCAGCGGCGCGGTGCTGTTCGGCATCCGCACCCATCTCTACACCGTGGGCCGCCTCGCCGCCGACCGCCAGGTGGCCGCCGACCTCGCCAGCGCTGTGCGCGCCCTGCCGCCGGAGATGGCGCTCTACAAAAGCATCCCGCCCTTCCGCGACGCCCTGCTCGCCTATCTCGACACCAAATCGACCTAGAGCGAAAGCCGACCTGATAGGCGGTCGGCCCCCGCTCTAGCCTCTTGATCAAGAACGCAAATCTTCCGATCGGGCGTTTCCGCCTGATCGGATATTGCTCTAGGCGAGGCCCGCCCCATGCAGATCACCGACGCCCAGATCCATATCTGGTCCAGCGGCACCCCGAGCCAGGATCACCGCGCCGTCCCGGTGGTCACCGCCGATGAAATGCTCGGCGCCATGGACGAAGCCGGCGTCCACGCCGCGATCATCCACCCGCCGGGCTGGGACCCCGATGCCGATGCCGTCGCCGCCGCCGCGGTGCGCGCCCACCCGGACCGCTTCGCCATCCTCGGCAGCTTCGCGCCGGACAAGCCGGAGAATCGCGGCTTGATCCCCACCTGGCTGGACCAGCCCGGCATGCTCGGCCTGCGCTGGGCGCCGCTGCATCCGCACGCCCGCGCCCTGTTCGAATCCGGCGCCATGGACTGGATCTGGCCCGAGGCCGAGCGCCACAACGTCCCCGTCGCCCTGCTCGCCGGCCCGGTGCTGCCGAAATTCCGCGAGATCGCCGAGCGCCATCCCGGCCTGCGCCTGATCATCGACCATTGCGGCCTGGTGCGCCTCAAACAGGACGAGGCCGCCTTCGTCCACCTCGAGGAATTGCTCGCCCTGGCCCGCCTGCCCAACGTCGCCATCAAGGCCACCGGCGCCCCGGGCTACTCCACCCAGCCCTACCCGTACCGCAACCTGCACGACGTGCTGCACCGCATCTACGACGCCTACGGCCCGCGCCGCTTCTTCTGGGGCACCGACATCACCCGCATGCCCTGCTCCTGGCGCCAATGCGTGACCATGTTCACCGAAGAGCTGACGTGGATCGCGCCGGCCGACCTGCCCTGGGTGATGGGCGAGGGGATCAGAACCTGGCTGAACTGGCCGACTACCAGCCGCTGATCCGCGGCCAGATCGCCACCACCTCATCGCTGCCGTCGACGACGAAATACCGGTCATGCGCCGCGGCGGTCATGCAGGTGTGGTTCGGCGCCACCCGCACCCGTTCGCCGACGCGAAACGGCGGAATGGCAAGGTCCGGGTCGAGGTCGACGATCCCGTGCTCCTGGTTGGCGCGGCTGACCAGCGACCGGCCCAGGCTGCGGCGGCCATGCAGGTCCAGCACCAGGCCGAACTTGAAGTCGTGCGGCGCCGATTCGGTGGCGCGATCCTTGGACAGCGCCATGCCGCCGGCGTCGATGACAATGCGCCCCTCCGCCGGCCGCCGCCCGATCACGCTGGCCAGCACGGTGACCGCGATGCCGTCGGCCGCGACCGTTTCGATCTCCGCCTGGAACAGGTCGCCGAACATGTAGACCCCGGGCCGCGTCTCGCTCACCCCGCCCAGCGCGCGGGCATGCAGCGCCGTCGGCGAGGAGCCCACCGAGATCAGCGGACACGCCATCCCCGCCGCGCGCAGCCGGCGCGCCGCCCCCAGTGCGGCCTGGCGCTCCGCCTCGGCGATGTCGGCCATCGCGGGGATCGAGCGGCCGGAATAGGAATGCCCGGCATGGGTCATGATGCCCAGCAGGCTGCCGCCCAGCGCCGCCCCGATCGCCTCCAGCCCCGGATCCTCCGGCCCGATCCCGCCGCGCATCTCGCCGCAATCGATCTCGATCAGCGCGCGCAGCCGGCCGGGATGGGCTGCAATGGCGCGCGCCGTGTCCAGGTCATCGGTGACGATCTTCACATCCGCGCCGGCGGCGTTCAGCTTGGCCACCTGATCCAGCTTCTGCGGCGTGATCCCAACGGCATAGAGGATGTCGGTGATGCCATGCGCGGAAAAATATTCCGCCTCCGCAAGGGTGGAGACGGTGATGCCGGCAATCGGCGCACCCGGATTGGCCAGCACCATGCGCGCCACATCGATCGACTTCGCCGTCTTCATGTGCGGCCGCAGCGCCACCCCCAGCCGCCCGACCGCCTGGGCCATCCGGTCGATATTGCGCGCCAGCACCGCCCGATCCAGCACCAGGCACGGCGTCGGCAGGTCGCAGAGCTTCATGACTGTGCATCCGCAATGGGCCACGCCGCATCGCGATCCAGCGGGAGCGCCGGGCGCGGCAGGTTCTTCCAGGCAAAATGCTGCAGCATTGGCGTGGTCAGCCCCGGCGCATCCACCTCGATGACCTGTTCGTGGGCGAAATACTCGTCGAACCCGCCGCGGAAATGCCCGCGCGACTTCACCACAACGACCCGGGCCTTGGCGATGTCCAGCCCGAAGGATTCGAAGAAGGCCGGATCGGCGCACTGCACGCGCTGGCTGATGACGATCACCGTGATCCCGCCCAGGTCCAGCGCCGCGGCGCGGCCGACATCGACGGTACCGCCGGCGAAGATGCCGCGCCGGCAGCGGATCGGCCCGGGATGCAGCGCCGCCACCCGGGCCGCCGCTGCGAAGGGTTTGGAAAAATCGTTCTCCACGCGCCGGTTGAAGCGCGCGGTAAATTCCGCCCCAGCCCCCAGCCCATGCGCCTCCTCGGCCAGCGCCGCGTCGTAGATCACGCCCACCAGCGCGCCCTCAACCCCGGCGGCATGGAAGGCTTCCAGGATGAACATCGTGTTGCCGCGCCCGCCGCCGCCGGGATTGTCGGCGACATCCGCGAAGATCAGCGCAGGCTTCTCCGGGTCCGCGGTCCCCTTGGCCAGCGCCACCGCCTCGGCCAGCGGCGTCAGCACCGGAAAGAACTTCTCCCGGCGCGCCCAGCCCGCCGCGGCGATCGCCATCGCCAGCCCCTCGGCGGCCTCCTTGTCCGTCGCCGTCACCACCACGGTCATGCCGTTGAACGCGGTATCGGCATAGGCAAAGCCGCCCATCACCGAGACATTGACGATCCGCCCGGCCCAGGGCGCCTGGTGCATCAGTTCCTGCCCCAGATCGATCATCTCGCCATAGGGCCGGTTCGGCGCGTCGCGCCCGGTCAGCATGGTGACAGTCGGCGCGATGATCGGCAGGCGAACCTTGGCGATATGCGTCCTCATCCCCCCGAGCAGCCGCCGCAGCACGGCAGCCGATTCGGCGCCGCATTCGCGCATGTCCATGTGCGGATTGGTGCGGTAGCCGATGAAGGCATCCAGCGTCGCGATGTCGGTGTCCGACACGTTGGCATGCAGGTCGAAACTGGCCACCACCGGCACATCGGGCCCGACCACGCGGCGGATCATCGCCTGGATCGTGCCCTCGGGGTCGTCATCGGCCGTCGTCAGCCCGGCGCCGTGCATCACGCAATACACCCCGTCGATGCGCCCGGCCGCCCGCAGCCGCGTCTCCCACTCCGCCATCAGCCGGTCGAAGAAGCCCTGCTCCACCGGCCCGTTCGGCTCCGTCATCGCCAGCAGCAACGGCACCGGCTCCCACGGCTCACCCGCGTCCATCGCCCCAATGAACCCCGGCATCTCCCCCAGCATCACCGGCGCCGCCCCCCGCGCATCAGCCAGGATGGTCTCCCCGCGCAACAGCGTGCGCATGGCGAAATCCCGCTCGGTGGCCACCGGGGCAAAGCGGTTGCACTCGATGGAAAACCCCAGCAGGGCAATCCGCGGACGATTGGTCGCGTTCATGTCGATGCGCCTTCAGGAACCAGGGGCCACCAGCCAGGCGACCATGCGCCGGACCAGCGGCAGAACCAGCAGCAGCGCCGGAAACGCCACCACCCAGGACAGCAGCCAGGCCCCCGGCCAGGCCGCCAGAAACTCCGCCCCCGGCCCCAGCGCGCGCACCGTGGCAATGGCCGAGACCACGAAGGTCATCAGCAACGACAGCAGCAGCGGCATCAGCCATCCGGCGGCCGCCGGCGGCAGGCGATGGCGCAGGCTCACAGCGCCACCCCCAACAGCTCGGCGATGCGCGGCGTCGCCTTCAGCCCGGTGCCCGTCAGCACCAGCACCGTGGTCTCCCCCGGCTTGATCGCGCCGGTCTCCAGCAGCCGCCGAAACGCCGCCTCGGCCTGCGCGCAGGTCGGCTCCACATAGATGCCGCTCCGCGCCAGCGACAGCGCGCTGGCCGCGATCTCCGCCTCGGTCAGCAGCACCGCCCCGCCCCGGCTGCGGCGCAGTGCGGCGATCACCTCCGGCAGGCGCAGCGGCTGGGCGATCGCGGTACCCTCGGCAATGGTCGGCAGGATCGGGGTGGCCACGCGATGATCCACCCCGGCCATGAAGCTGGCGCCGATCGGCCCGCAATGCGCCGGCTGCGCGGCAAACAGGCGCGGCAGCCTGGTGATCGCGCCGGCCCGCAGCAGCTCGGAAAACCCGATATCGCAGCCCAGCACGTTCGACCCCGCCCCACAGGGGATGATCACGTTGTCCGGCGCTTCGAACCCCAGATCCTCCCACAGCTCATAGGCCAGCGTCTTGGTGCCCTGCAGGAAGAACGGGTGCCAGTTGTGGCTGGCATAGAAGATCGTCGCCGCCCGCGCCTCCGCGGCATCGGACGTCGCCTGGCGGTTGCCGGGGATCAGCTCCACGGCCGCCCCCGCCGCGCGCATCGCCACCGTCTTGGCCGGCGAGGTGCTGTCCGGCGCCATGATCGTCGCCCGCATCCCGCCGGCCGCGGCATAGGCCGAAACCGCCGCCCCGCCATTGCCGGAGCTGTCCTCCAGCACCTCGGTGATGCCCTGCTGGCGCAGGAACGACAGCATGACGCTGGCCCCGCGGTCCTTGAAGCTGCCGGTGGGCATGAACCACTCGCATTTCAGCAGCGCCGTCGCGCCATGCAGCGAGCGCGGCAGCAGCGGCGTGCAGCCCTCGCCCATGGTGATCGGATCGGCGGCCTGCATCGGCAGCGCGGCCCGGTAGCGCCACAGGCTGCGGGTGGTGGTGTCGATCTGGTCCCGCCGGATGCCGGGCAGGTCGGTCACGAACAGCGGCGCCCGATCCGTGCCGCACCAGCGCGGCTGGTCGAGCGGAAAGGTCTCGCCGGAGCGGGGATCGAGATAGGCGGCAGTCATCACGGCATCCTTCGGTTCCCCCGAAGGCTGGCGCCCGCCGCCGCAATGGTCAACCGCCCGCGGCCAAGCCGCCCGCCCGCGCCGTCAGGCGGCACGCAGCCGCGCGACAACCTGCCCCAGCCCCTCGGCCAGCCGGAAGCTGCGCGCCGCCACCCGGGCCGCCTCCGCGCGCATCGCCGCCGCGGTCTGGCGCGCCCCATCCGTGCTGCCCGCCACGCCCGCGATCCCCGCGGTGATCGCCTGCATGCTGGCCGCCGCGCGCTGCACATTGGCCGAAATGCTGCCGGCGGCGTCCTGTTGCTGCGCCATGGTGCCGGCGATCGCGGCACCGGTCCCGCTCACGGCGGCCACCGCCGCGCCGATCTGCCCGATCGCGCGCACCGCCCGCTCGGTGCCGGCCTGCAGGCTGGCGATCCGGCGCGAGATGTCCTCGGTCGCCCGCGCCGTCTGCACCGCCAGCGCCTTCACCTCGCCGGCCACCACGGCGAATCCGCGGCCCGCCTCCCCGGCCCGTGCCGCCTCGATGGTGGCGTTCAGCGCCAGCAGGTTGGTCCGGCTGGCGATGTCGTTGATCAGGCCCACCACCTCGCCGATCACCGCCGCGTCGCCCTCCAGCGCGCGCACCACCGCGCCGGTGGCCAGCACCTCGGCGTCGGCCTGCGCCCCGCCCTGCGCCGCGCGCGCCAGCTGCGCGTTGATCGCGGCGATCGAGGCCACCATCGCCTCCACCGCCGCCGCCATGCCCTGCACCTCGGAAGCGGCCGAACTGCCCGCCTCGGCCACCGCCGCGGCCGTCGCCGCCCCGGCTTCGGCGGCCCCGGCCATCGCCGTCGCCTCGCCGTCCATCGCCCCCGCGGCGGCGCGCAGCCCGTCCACCGCCTCGCGCAGCGCCTGGTCCAGCTCGTCCGCCACCCCGGCCAGCGTCGTCGCCCGCGTCTGTCGCGCCGCCGCCTCCGCGGCCCCCTGCGCCACCAGCGCGGCCTCGGCCGCCGCCACCGCCGCTCCCGCCGCCGCCAGGCTGCGGTCACTGGCCGCGAACAGCGCCACGATCGTCCTGCAAAGCCCGATCAGCGCCGCGGCCTCCAGCACCAGGATCCCCGCATGCAGCCCCACCCGCCCGAAATCGCTCTCGCCCGGAAACACCAGCGCCGGCGCCAGCACGCTCAGCCCCAGGTGATGCACCGCCATCGCCGCCGCGCCCAGCAGGATCCCCCGCCAGTCGCAAT
>JBIPLY010000372.1:0-4274 GCA_044369385.1 Acetobacteraceae bacterium
GGATTGGGCTGCACGTTCGTCTTGGTATCCGCCTGCGAACCGCCGGCGAAATCGGCCTTCATCGCGCCTTCGACGAAGCCCGCGCCATACAGGTAGAGATGGCTCGACACGTCGAAGGTGGACAGCGTCGGCACGATCTGAAGCAGCGGTTGCGCCGCGGCGCCGAAGACCTGCAGGTTGAAGGCGCCGTTGGCCGACATCGGGACCTGCAGCGTCGCGCTGGTGCCGTCGGCGGCGGCGGCGATCGGGTTCAGCAGCAGGTGCTGGACCGCGCCGCCGTAGCTTTCGGTATAGCGCAGCAGCACGTCGGTGCCGGTGGTCAGGCCGGTGCCGGTCAGGGTCACGACCTGGCCCGGATTGGCCGAGGCCTGCTTGGCATCCGCGGGCGTGCCCGACAGCGCGGTGCCGGCCAGTCCGGCCAGGCCCACCGAGAGCGGCGCGCTGGTGCCGCCGGCGGTGCGCACGGTCACGGCGCCGAACATGCCGCTGTTCAGCGACACGCTCAGCCCGACCGTGTCGTTGCTGCCATAGACATCCACGCCGAACGACCCGGTGCCGCCATCGGTGCGCACGAAGTCGCCAAAGGTGTAGACGCTGTTCGCCCCCTCGATGAAGCCGGCGCCGCGCAGGGTGATGTTGGCGTACGAGCCGTCCGCCGGGATACTGGTCACGTCCAGGCTGGTCAGCTTCGGCACCACCTGAAGGTACAACGCCACCGCGGTGGCATCGCCGATCAGCCGCACCGCGCCGGTCACCGCGCGCGCCGGCACCACGACCTGGGCCGTGGTGCCGCCGGCATCCACTGCCCATGGCCGCGCCACCACCTGGCGGCGCTCGCCGTTCTCGTCGGAGTCGAAGACGATGCTGCTGCCCAGGCTCAGGAAGCTGCCGGTCAGGGTGATGCTCTGGCCGGGATTGGCCGCGGCCTTGGCGGCATCGGTCGGCGTGCCGGTTTCGCTGGTCGCCGCGATGGCGGTCAGCGTCTGCGCCAGCGGCGCGCTGGTGCCGCCGAAGGTCATCACGCGCAGCGGCCCGGTCGGCACCCCGGGGGGCACCGGCACGTCGGCCGCGGCATTGGTGTTGCTGACGTCGATGCCGCCGCCGCGCGACGGATCGGCCACGAAGCTGGCGCCGAAGCCCGCCGACATCCGCCCTTCGGCGAAGCCGGTGCCGGTCAGGGCGATCGTGCCGCCGTTGAACTGCGCGCCCACCGCCGCGCTGGCGCCGGTCAGTGTCGGCACGATCTGCAGCACCACGCCGGCGCCGTCGCGATTCATGCGCACGATGCCGGTGGTGGCGGCGCTCGGCACCACCACGGTCAGGCTGGTGCCGTCCGCGGCCACCGCGACCGGGTTCACCGTCTGGTATCCGCCCTGCCCTTCGCTGTCCAGCGTCGAGAACACCACCTGGTCGCCGGCGGTCAGGCCGGAGCCCTGCAGGGTGATGGTCTGCTGCACATTGGCCGAGGCGATGCCGCTGCGCGCGGGGGTGCCGCTGGTCGCCGTGGCGGCGATGCCGCTCAGCCGGCTTTCGCCGATCCCGGAGCGCTGGATCGCGATGTTGTAGGTGCCGGCGTAATAGGCGGCGCTTCCGCTGCCATCCACGTTCGGGTCGTAGCTGTAGTTGCCCTCGCCGCTGACCCCGACATAGTACGCGCCGGACTTGGTGACCACCTGGCTGAACAACGAGCCGGTCGAATCGGGGTTCGCATAGGCGGTGTCCAGCGGCGCGCCGTCGGCATCGAACAGCCGCAGATAGGCGTAGCTGGTGGCGGTGCCGAACAGGTGCAGGGTCTCGCCGGCCAGCAGGTCCAGGCGATACATGTCGACATCGCGGCTGCCGTTCGGGCCGTCGCCGAACTGCGCGGTGATCGCCGCCGTTTGCAACGGCAGCAGGACGAGGCTGGTCGCCTCCGCCAGGGTTCCGCCGCCATCCGTCGCGGGCGCCAGCGTCACGACCGGGCGGGAAACGCCGGTCTCGATCGCCGCGGTGCCGCCGACGGTCGACACGCTGACCATGCTGCCCGCCACGCCGGCCGGCAGCACGATGGTCAGGAACTGCTGGTTCGTGGCCTGCGCCAGGTTGTTGTAATAGTAATAGTAGTTGTCGGGGCTGGTGCTGTCGCCCAGCGTCTGCAGCGTGACATTGCCGATGGTGCGGCCGCCGGCCTGGACCACGATCTCGCTGCCGACCAGGCCGGTGCCCTCGACCAGCAGGGTGTTGCCGGCCGCAACCGTGCCGCCCACGCCGCGCAGGGTGGGGACCACTTGCAGCATCTGGCCCGACGCGGAGCCCAGCACGCGCACCAGGCCGCTGCGCGCCAGGGCCGGCACCTGCACGGTCAGGGTGGTGCCGTCGCCGTTCGGCGAGCCGGTGCGGGTCACGACCCCGGCGCGGCCGGTGTCGTCCATGGCCTGGAACTCGACGCGCGTGGTGTTGGTGAGGCCGAAGCCCTGCAGCACGATGGTCTGCCCGACATTGGCCGACGGCAGCGCCAGATTGGTCGGCGTGCCCTGTTGCGCCACGGCCGTGATCCCGGTGACCTGCACCGATGCGGCGGCCGCGGCCGGCGGGCCGGCGATCTCGTCGCTGCCGCCCTCGGTGGTGATCCGGATCGGCCCTTCCAGCACCAGCGGCGCGGCGGTCACGTAATAGTCGTTGCGCGCGCCCGAGACATCGCCCTGCGCGTACAGGTTGGGGTACAGGTCGGGGATCGCCATCCCGCCCAGGGTCAGCGTGCTCGCCCCCTCCATGAAGCCGGAGCCACGCAGGGTGAAGGCGTTGTCCGAGCCCGGCCGCCCGGATTCCACCCCGGTCAGCGTCGGCACGACCTGCAACCGCAGCCCGGCGCTGCTGTTGATCGACTGCGGGTTGCTGCGCGAATAGTTGCTGATGGTGTCGCGCATCAGCACCGTCTCGCCGATGCTGACCTGGAACATGTCGTTGTGCGCGGTGCCGTCCCAGCTATCCAGCGCATAGAGGTCGAAGGTCAGCGTGTAGCTCTGGCCCGGCACCAGCCCGGCCAGCGACAGGCGCTGTTCGTCGTTGGCGTAGCGGCCGGAGAAGCTGGTGAATACGGAGCGGGCGGCGGAATCGATGGCCGGGTTGCTCCAGCCGGCCTTGGCGCCGGCCTCGAAATCGTCGGCGAACACCACGGACTTGCCCTGGGCCACCGCGACGTTGTCGATGCCCCAGCTCTCGTCGCTGATCCCGGACTGCAGGCCGCCATCGGCGAAGCGGAGGATCGCGGTGGGCGCATCGGCGGTGAAGTTCAGCGTGATGCCGCGATAGATCGCATCGGCGTGGCCGCTGAAGCCCAGGTCGCGATCCGCGATGTTCGACACTTTCACATCGCCGGTGGTGGCCAGGTTCGGCACCGCCACCTGCAACATCGTGCCGGCATCGTTGATCGCCAGCGGGATCTGCGCCGCCAGGCCGAGCACGCCGTCGGCATTCCGGGTCTGGAACAGCACCTGCGTCGTGGAGCCGAAGTTGCTGCCGGTCAGGGTGATGATCTGCCCGACATTGGCCGAGGCATTGCCCGCGTTGGTCGGCACGCCATCCATCGCCAGCCCGGTGATGCCGGTCAGGGTCGGGGCCGGGATGGCCGCCGGATCGGCGTTCACGTCGACGCGATAGACCCGGCCCTGGGTGGAGGAGACCAGCAGGTGGCCGGTGTCGTCGAAGGCCAGGCCGCTGATCTCGCTCTGATCGATGCCTTGCAGGCCGACATTGAGCTGGCGCACCTCCGTGCCGGTGCGGGTCAGCTCGATCAGCACGCCGGGGTTGTTGTAGCTGCCCAGCCACAGATTGTTCGTCACCGGATCGATCGCCAGCCCGGCCTCGTCGCCCCAGAGCGGGGAGTCGAAGCTGGAGATCACCGCCGCATTGGTCGGATCGATCTCCAGGATGCGGCGCGGGTTGGTGCTGCGGTCCAGCAGGAACAGGTGCCCGGTGGTCGGGTCGAAGACGCCGGCGGTGGTGTCGTAATTGCCCAGCAGGGTCAGCGAGGTCAGCACCGTGCCGGTGGCGGGATCGACCGCCACCACGCGGTCCGCGTTCGGCTCGCCGTCGAACACCAGCAGGCTGCCGGCGGGGATCAGGACGTCCTTCAGCGTGAAGCTCGACGGCGTGATCTGCAAGCCGCCGATCGACATGTACGTGCTGCCGAACTCCTTGGTGGTCAGGGAGATGCTGGAGAGCTCGGCCCCGGTGGCCGGGTCGATCTGGTGCAGCTTGGTCTGCGGATAGACCATGTCCGACACCCATAGCGT
>JBIPLY010000587.1:0-4247 GCA_044369385.1 Acetobacteraceae bacterium
GAAGACTAAATATATCAATGATATTCTTGACATCTATGGAATCAAAAATTGATATATATCAAGAATAGTGGATCCGGAGGTGTGCCGTGCCCGACCGCTCGCCGAACATCGAACTGATCCGCCGCACACCGTTTTTCACACTCGCTGGTGAGGCCGCCATGGCCCGACTGATCCGCCCTTCCTTCACCCAGCTGCTGCCCAGGGGCGCGGTCATGTTCGAACAGGGGCATGCCCCCGACTTCGTCCATGTGCTGCTCGCCGGCTCCGTCGGCCTCGTGGCCCAGGACGAAGTGGGCGCGCAGACGGTGGTGGAGATCTTCGGCCCGGGCGAGATGTTCATCGTGCCGGCTGTGATCCTCCGCCTGCCCTATCTCGCTTCCGGCACCGCGCTCACCGAGTTGCGTGTGCTGATGATCCCGGGTGATGTCTTCCGCGACGGCATCGCCCAGGACCTCGCCCTGGCGCGCGCCGCCACCGAAATGCTGTCGCGCCACTGGCGCCTGATGGTCGACCAGGTCGTCGATCTGAAACTCCGCTCCGCCGAGCGTCGTGTGGCCCGCTTCCTGGCCCGTCGTGTGCCGGAGGAGGCCGGCGCCGGATCCATCACCATGCCTGAGGCCCGGGGCGCGATCGCTGCCCGGCTTGGCATGACGCCCGAGACGCTGTCCCGCACCTTTGCCACGCTGGAGGGAGCAGGCCTCATCCGCGTCTCCGCCCGGGGTGTCGACATACCGGACCGCGACATGCTTCTGAACGCCATTCCAAGCGCGGCTAGGCAGAAATCGAAGCGCCCGCCGAAATCGAACCAGCCGCTATGAACCGGCTCGGTTCACGTGTACGATGGCGCAATACTGGATATAGCTGCGGGCACCCTCCCGAATGAAGTTGGGCATCGCCCGAGCAGCACGCAGTGGAACCATACCTCGGCCTTCGCTCCCATTTGCATCCGCCCGATTGGAGCGACGCTTGGCGCGGTTCTGCGCCTGCGCGCCCTCCAGCCGCCGCTGTGCGGCCTGCACCACGGCCATCGCCACCTCGGCCGTGTCCCCCGTCATCACCCTTGAGACAGCTTGGCGTGGTTGAGCACCGGAGGATTTCTGGCTCATCGTAACGACGAAGGAGTGAAGATGAGCCAGAAATCCGCGACCCTGAACCCCAAGCCCCCTGCGGAGCGCGTGGTGCGCGACATCCGCCGGGCGACGCGGCGGCATTGCTCGGCGGAGGACAAGATCCGCATCGTGCTGGAGGGGCTGCGAGGCGAGGACAGTGTCCGTCGTCGAATGCTCTGAGACAGGTTGGTCTGGCAGTTATCGGAGTGCCTGGCCCTCTCTGGATTCCGGTTGAGCGGCTCGGCGTTGGTCCATCAGCTTGTCCCAAGGGTGATGACAGCGGACGAAGTGGATGACCCAGACCTTATGGCTCTTGGTCCGCGCGTCCTAACTGTGTTCCGCCATGAAAGCCTTGATTCGCGGTGCCACATCGACGTTGAAGCGCCGCCCATTGAAGAGGCCGTAGTGGCCGACGCCCGGCTGCTCCCAATGTGCGTGCCGTTCCGGCACTAGGTTCGGTGTCAGCGCGTGCGCGGCTCGGGTTTGACCGATGCCGGAAATATCGTCGCGCTCGCCTTCCACTGTCAGTAGAGCAGTGGTCGTAACAGCGGTTGGTTCAACGAGCCTGCCGCGATGTAAGAACAGCCCGCGTGGTAGAGAATGTTCCTGGAACACCTTCTCAATGGTCTGCAAATAATACTCAGCAGGTAGGTCCATTACGGCGCGATACTCTTCGTAAAATGCGCGCTTAGCGGCCAGCGGCTCACCGTCACCTTGCACCAAATGTTGGAACATATCCCAATGAGCTTCCATGTGACGATCGAGATTCATCGCCATGAACCCTGCCAATTGCAGGAAGCCCGGGTAGACTTGGCGCATGCAGCCCATGTTACCAGGCGGCACTCGGTGGATGACGTGGCGGCGAAACCAGTCAAGATTGCGGCTCTTTGCAAACGCGTTGACCGCCGTTGGCCCTTTGCGCGTGTCGATTGGACCACCGATTAATGTCATGGAAAGTGGTGATTCGTGAGGCGCATCAGCGCTCATCAGCGCGACCGCCGCCAGTACCGGTACAGCGGGTTGGCAGACCGCAACAACGTGACAATCTGGTCCCAGGTGTCGGATGAACGCCTGCACGTAGTCAACATAGTCGTCGAGATCGAATCCGGGGCCAATCACCGACATTTCGCGCGCGTCGCGCCAGTCAGTGATGTAGACATCATGGTCTGGTAGGAAGGCCTGAACCGTGCCCCGGAGCAGCGTGGCAAAGTGGCCAGACATTGGGGCGACCATGAGTACTTTGCAGTCTGATGCTCGCTGCACATCTCGACGAAAGTGAAGCAGGTTACACCAGGGCTTGCGCACAACGACATCCTCGCAAACCGCCACCTTCTTTCCGTCGATCTCAGTTGTCGGCAAATTCCAGGCAGGCTTGCCAAAGGCACGGGTCGAATGCTCGAAGCTATCCAGAGCTGCTACCGATAGGCGGCCGAAAGGGGTATCGCGGATCGGGTTAAACGGCAGGTCCATTAGGCTCAGCGCGCTATTGGCTGCCATCCGCAGCGGTGCCAAGCCAACTCGCTGCATCTCGTACACGTGATAGAGCATGCGTTTCCTTCGGTGTCGTTCGATAGCCGCCCCGGCAGCCAACTCGGCTGCGAATCCAATCGACATGCCGCCGCAAGTGGGATTTGACCCGCGTCAGCCTGCCATCGCGCTGGATAGCCAGAGTTATGCACCCCTTGTTGGGGTAAGGGATATTCCATAAGAACGTATGAAGTCACAAGCTATGTCGGCGCGCGTGGATTTCACGGCAGGTGCGCGTGAAACGGGATCAAAGTGTCAGCGCGAGGGCGCGTAACAACCGCTAGAGGAGCTATCCATGATCGAAGTGTTCATCGTGTCCGGCGTACGTACCGCCGTTGGCACCTTTGGCGGATCTCTGAAGGACATTACCCCATCATACCTAGCGGCTGCGGTCGCGCGCGAGGCCGTGGCGCGAGCCAAGGTCGATCCAGAGGCAATCAGCTTGGCGGTATTTGGACAGATCGTCCACACTGACCCACGAGACATGTATATATCTCGAATCGCTGTGATCGAGGCGGGCCTGCCACAGCACATCTCAGCAGTGACAGTGAATCGGCTTTGCGGTAGCGGGCTGCAATCGATCTTGACCGCAGCAAACGCGATCAAGGCCGGAGACTGTGATGTGGCGCTGGCCGGCGGCGTAGAGAATATGAGCCGCGCTCCGTACCAGGTCTCTGCCGCCCGTTGGGGCCAGAAAATGGGCGACACGACGATGAAGGATACGCTGGATGGGGCCCTGAACGACCCGTTCCATCGGATCTTGATGGGTGTGACAGCCGAGAACCTGGCAGAGAGCCATCAGATTAGCCGCGAACAACAGGACGCCCTTGCGCTGGAAAGCCATCGTCGAGCCAGTCGAGCCACAACTGAAGGCCGCTTCCTGGATCAAATACTGCCGATCGACGTAAAGACGCGCGCGGGGAAAGTGGCCTTCGACCGCGACGAACATATCCGGCACGACGCCAAGCTGGAAGATTTCTCAAAGTTGCGTGCCGTGTTTAAGAAGGACGGCACTGTTACCGCAGGCAATGCAAGCGGTATCAATGACGGCGCAGCCGCGGTGATCCTGGCGAGTGGCGAGGCGGTTCGACGGTTGAATCTGACCCCCATGGCAAGGATCGTTGCAGCTGGGCATGCGGGTGTCGACCCGCGCATTATGGGGATCGGGCCGGTGCCTGCCACCCGTAAGGCATTGGAACGCGCACACATGAGGGTTTCGGACATGGATGTAATTGAGGCCAACGAAGCATTTGCCGCCCAGGCATGCGCCGTGGCCAAGGACCTGGCCTTCGACCCGGACAAGGTGAATCCAAATGGGTCAGGCATTTCCCTGGGCCATCCGGTTGGAGCTACAGGGAGTATAGTTACGGTCAAAGCTATGTACGAGATGCGCCGCACCGGCGGCAAGCATGCTTTGGTTACCATGTGCATTGGCGGTGGGCAGGGAATTGCTGCGGTGTTGGAGCGGGTTTGAACTGTTGAACTGCCCCAGCCTCGAAGGAGGGTTGGCTCAAGGCAATCGGACAGGTCTGAGAGCCGTTTTGTCAATCGGCACGCAAAAGTTCCCCCTCATCGGCATCCAAAAGGGACCCCGTTTGTTGCGCGTTGCGC
>JBIPLY010000414.1:0-3832 GCA_044369385.1 Acetobacteraceae bacterium
CGACGACCGTGGCGAAGGGGCTCTCCAGCGGATGGTGCGGCACCCGGCCGAAGCTGGGCTTGATGCCGAAGGCGCCGCAGAACGCGGCCGGAATGCGGATCGAGCCACCGCCATCGTTGCCGAAGGCGATCGCGCCGATCCCGCTGACCACCGAAGCCGCCGCGCCGCCCGATGAGCCGCCCGAGGAATGCGTCGGCCGCCAGGGCGTGCGCGTGGCCGCCCCGCGCAGGGTCGAATCGGTGATGCCCTTCCAGCCGAATTCGGGCGTGGTGGTCTTGCCGAGGAACACCGCGCCGGCCTCGCGCAGCCGGGCCACCACCGGGGCGTCGCCGGCGGCCGGGGTGGCGGGCGTGGTGGTGGAGCCGCTGCGGGTCGGGAAGCCCGCCAGGTCGATATTGTCCTTGATCGTCGCCGGCGCGCCGTCCAGCGGCCCCAGCGCAGCACCCGCGCGCCACCGCGCCTCGCTGGCGCGCGCCGCGGCCATGGCGCCGGGCTCGTCGATGAGCTGGAAGGCGTGCAGCACCGGCTCCATCCGTGCCGCCTGGTCCAGATGGGCGCGGGCGACCTCCACCGGCGAGAGCGTGCCGGCCTGATAGTGGCCGGCCAGCGCATCGAGCGACATCAGAAGCGAGTCATGGGGCATTGCGATATCCTTCGGGCACGGTTCAATAGAAGTGTGCTGCCACATCGGCGGAAGGGAAAGAGACATGAGCGAACGGATCGGCTTCATCGGCCTGGGCAACATGGGCCGCCCCATGGCGGGCCAGCTGACGGTCAAGGGCTTCGACACCGCGGTCTTCGATCGCGCCGAGGCGCCGATGGAGATCCTGCGCCAGAAGGGCGCCAAGCGGGCGGCGGACATCCCCGCCCTGGTCGCCGGCTGCGACATCCTGGTCACCATGCTGCCGAACACGCCGGATGTGCAGGGCGTGGTGATGGGCGATGGCGGGCTGCTGGCCAGTGGCCGGCCCGGGATGATGCATATCGACATGAGCACCATCGACCCGCTGGCCAGCAAGGCGATGGCCGCCGCCCTGGCGGAAAAGGGCATCGGCTGGGTCGATGCCGGGGTCGGGCGTTCGCCGGGCCATGCCGATCGCGGCGAGAGCAGCTTCATGGTCGGCGCCACGGACGCCGATTTCGCCCGCGCCCGGCCGATCCTGGAGGCGATGGGCACCACGATCGTGCATTGCGGCGGTCCCGGCGCCGGCATTTCGATGAAGATTGTGTTGAACTTCCTGTCGATGGCCACCTGCCAGCTGACCGCCGAGACGCTGGCGCTGGGCACCAAGCTGGGCCTGAAGATGGCCGACATGCACACCATCATCACCAGCGGCCTGGCCTGCAACGAGCATTTCCGCCAGTACTGGCCGACCAAGGTGCTGGCCGGCGACACCACCCCGGGCTTCGCCATCGACCTGGCCTTCAAGGATCTGTCGATCGCGGTGGCCACCGCGGCGGCCGCCGGGGTGCCGGTGATCACCGGCAGTGCGGCGCGCGAGGCGATGGGCATCGCGCGCTCGGTGCACGGGCTGGGCGGGGAGGACATCACCGCGGTGCTGGTGGCGGCCTCGCGCAATGCCGGGGTCCAGACGCCGCGGCTGTGACCACAGGGGGGTGCTGCGCCGGTTGACGCCGCGCCCCCTTCGGGGCGACCCTGTCGCGCAAAAGGGGGCGGGGGTGTTTCATGGCGGCTTTCACTTGGAAGAATGCACAGACCTCCGGGCTGTGGACGGATGGCGCCAACTGGGTGGGCGGGATTTCGCCCAACAGCGCCACCGACAGCGGCGCGCTGAACGCCACCGGCCCTTACACCGTCACCATCCCCGCCGGCAGCACGATCACCGCCCAAGGTGTCTCGACCGTGGCGGGGGTGACGCTGGATGTCGCCGGCACCTTCGTGGCCACCGTGCCCGGCGCCTTCCTGACGATGAGCGGGGGCGGGCTGCTGAATGTCACCGGCACGCTGCACGCCAACGGCACCGGCACCTATATCTTCCTCAACAACCTGGCGCTGGCCAACCTGTCCGGCGGCGTGCTCAGCGGCGGCACCTTCGCGGCCACCGGCCAGACCAGCGGCGGCTCGGTCGCCACCATCGATGTCCGCCGCACCGGGCAGGACGCCACGATCACCACAGTGAACGCCACCGTGGTGCTGCGCCATGTCAATTCGACCATCCAGGGGCGCGACTCCGGCGGCACCGCGCGCACCATCGACACCACGCTGACCAGCATCGCCCCGGGCGGCGATCTGCAATTGCTGGGCGGGCGGGGGCTGGCGATCAACCAGGCGCTGACCGTCTCCGGGCGGCTGGTGCTGGAGGGCAGCAAGGTCTCCTCCAAGGCCGGGCTGTCGGTGCCGGTCGGCGGCACCGTGGTGGGCAGCGGCACGATCTCGACGGCCGTCGCGCTGGCCGGCACGGTGCGCGCCTCCGGCGGCACGCTGGCACTGTCTGGCGGGGTGAACGGGGCCGGCACGCTGGCGATCGATACCGCGGCGACGATGGTGCTGCCGGCCGGGACGTATAACGCCAGCCTCGCCGGGCCGGGCATCCTGCGCGCCAATGCGGGGCTGGTCAGCCTGGCCGGCGCGGTCTCCGGCGCACCGGTGTTGCAGGTGGCCGGCAGCGCCACCATCGACCTGGGCAGCGCGGGCGCCAGCACCCTGGCCTTTGCCGGCAGCGGCGCGAAGCTGGCGCTGAACGGCACCGGCTTCAGCGGCAGCATCGTCGGCTTCCAGACCGGCAACGTGCTCCAGCTCAAGGACATCCTGGCCACCGGGGCCAGCGTCGCGGCCGATAGCGGCAACAGCCTGCTGAACCTGACCACGGCCGGCGGCACGGTCAGCTTCAAGCTCTCCGGCGACTATTCGGCCAAGAGCTTCGCCGTGGCACCGGATGGCAGCGGCGGCACCAACGTCAGCGTGGCCGGCGTCAGCTTCGTGCCGGAGGCGGCCACCTGGGGCTCGTCGACGATCACCTGGAGCCTGGCCAAGTCCAACCTGTTCGGCTCCGTGACCCAGTTCAGCGGCTTCGTCGACGAGGTCGGCCAGGCCGGGCTGGCGGCGATGTGGCGCGCCGCCTTTGCCCGCTGGTCGGAGGTGTCCGGCCTGACCTTCGTCGAGCAGCCGGATGCGACCAGCTTCGAGACCCAGGCCGACATCCGCGTCGGCTGGGGCAATTTCGGCAATCCGCCCACCGGCGAGATCGGCGAGGCCAGCTTCAGCTTCGTCGGCGCCACCAGCCGCTTCGTGCCCGGCACCATCGTGCGGCTGCAGGATCCGTCGATCACGCCGCTGGTCGATGCCGGCGGCACGCTGCTCTACCAGGGCACCGTCTCCTCCGCCTATCAGATCATGCTGCACGAGATCGGCCACGCGCTGGGGCTGGACCACACCGTCGCCGGGGTGGACCCGGCCGCGCTGATGAACCCGATCGCCTCCGATGCCAATCGCGACCTGGACATCAGCGACATCGCCGGCATCCGCGCCATCTATGCCGGGCGCATCCCGGTGGCGGTGACGCCGGCGACGACCCTGTCCATCGCCGCGCTGTCCGCCAGCAAGGCCGAGGGCCAGTCCGGCACCGCCGGCTTCACCTTCACCGTCACCCGCAGCGGCGACACCGCCGGATCGCACACCGCCAGCTACGCCGTGACCGGCAGCGGCGCCAGCCCGGCCGCTGCCGCCGATTTTGCCGGCGGCGCGCTGCCCGGCGGCACGGTGAGCTTCGCGCCGGGCCAGAGCAGCCAGACGCTGACGATTCCCGTTGCCGGCGACAGCACGGTCGAGACCGACGAGGGCTTCACCGTCACCCTCTCCGCCCCCAGCGGC
>JBIPLY010000373.1:0-4242 GCA_044369385.1 Acetobacteraceae bacterium
CGTGTCGTTGCAGATGGGGGCGGGGGAGAAGCCGCCGTTCCCGCTGTGCGACTGGACCGGGGAGCTTGGGGACTTCGCCGATACCGCGGCGCTGGTGGCGGCCCTGGACCTGGTGATCGGTGTTGATACCGCCGTGGCGCATCTGGCGGGGGCGATGGGGCGGCCGGTGTGGCTGCTGAACCGGTTCGACGCCGACTGGCGCTGGCTGCGCGGGCGGGACGACTGCCCGTGGTATCCCGCGCTGCGCCAGTTCCGGCAGCCGGCGCCCGGGGACTGGGAGGGCGTGGTGGCCCGGGTGGCGGCGGCGCTTTCGGCATGAGCGGGGTGGTGGCGCAGGCGGAACGGCTGTGGGCAGCGGGGCAGCGCGAGGCGGCCGTGGCGCTGGTCGCCGCCGAACAGGCGCTGCGGCCGGATGACCTGGAGCTGGGGGTGCGGCTGGGCAGCGCGCTGACGGTGATGGGGCGGCTGGCCGAGGCGGTGGCGGTGATGCGGCCGCTGGAGGCGAAGGCCACGGAGGGGCATGCGCTGCACGCCTGGCTCGGGCGGGCGCTGGGGGCGGCGATGTGGGCGCAGCATGGGCCGGCGGCGCTGCCGATGCTGCGGGCGCGGGTGGCGGCGGCGCCGGAGGACCCCGAGGAACATGCGCGCCTCGCCGTGGCGCTGCTGGGCTGCGGCGAATGGGGCGAGGCCTGGCCGCATTATGCCTGGCGCTGGATGCGCATGCCGGGGGCGCATCGTGTGCCGGCCGAGCCGCTGCGGCGGCCCGATCCGGCAGAATGGCGCGGGCGGCGGGTGCTGCTGTTCTGCGAGCAGGGGCACGGCGATACGATCCAGTTCCTGCGCTATGTGCCGATGGTGGCGGCCGTGGCGGGCGAGGTGGTGCTGGAGGTCGATCCCGAAATCCTCGCCCTGGCGCGCACCCTGCCCGGGGGGGCGCGGGTGCTGGCGGTGGGCGAGGCGCTGCCGGTGCATGATTTTGCCGTGCCGCTGATGCATCTGCCCTGGGCGTTCGGGACCACGGTTTCGGATGTGCCGGCTTCGGTGCCGTATCTGGCGGCCGATCCGGCGGCGGTGGGGCGGTGGCGGGGGCGGTTGGCGGAGCTTTCGGGGCGGAAGGTGGGGCTGGTCTGGGCGGGGGGGCGGCGGGCGGACGACCCGCTATCCGTGCGCATCGACCGGCGGCGCTCGATGCCGCTGGCGGCGCTGGCGCCCTTGGCGAGGGTGGCGGGGGTTTCGTTCGTCTCCTTGCAGAAGGGGCCGCCGGGGCGCGAGGCGGTGCCGGCGGGGATGGTGCTGCATGACTGGACGGCGGAACTTGGCGACTTTGCCGATACGGCGGCGCTGATGGCGGCGCTGGACCTGGTGATTGCCGTGGATACCGCGCCGCTGCACCTGGCCGGGGCGCTGGGGCGGCCGGTGTGGCTGCTGGACCGCTACGATTCCTGCTGGCGCTGGTTGCGCGAGCGCGCCGACAGCCCGTGGTACCCGACGCTGCGGCGCTTCCGGCAGGACGCGCCGGGGGAGTGGGGGCCGGTGGTGGCGCGGGTGGCGGCGGCGTTGGCCGCCGAGGTGGGGCGCCGATGAGCTTGTCGTTGCAGGAACAGGCGGGCGCGCTGGTGGCCGAGTTGCGGCGGGGCGGGCTGGCGGGGGCGGGGCTGCTGGCGGTGCTGGAGGCCGCGGTGCGGGCGCGGCCGGAGGATGACGCGGTGGCGATGGCGCGCTGCCTGTGCCTGTGGGAGCAGGGCGCGCGGGCGGCGGCGATCGAGGCGTTTGGCCCGTTGCTGCGGCGGCGGCCGGACGATGCGGGGCTGCGCGCGGCGATGGGCACGGCGCTGTTCCAGGACGGGCGACGCGCGGAGGGGGTCGCCTTGTTCCGGGCGCTGGACGCCGACGGGGAGGCCGGGCCGGGGGCGTTGAACATGCTGGCGCAGGTGCTGTGGGACCAGGGGGAATGGGACGAATCGATCGCCGTGTCGCGGCGGGTGGTGGCGGCGCGGCCGGAGGATGCGGATGCGCATTTCCACCTGGCGCAGCGGCTGCTGGCGACCGGGCAGTATGCCGAGGGCTGGGCGGAGTATGCCTGGCGCTGGGGGCTGGCGGTGATGCCGGATGGGTGGCGGCGGCCGCGCGCGCCGCTGGAGCGGCCCGATCCGGCGGAATGGGCGGGGAAGACCGTGCTGGTCTATGCCGAGCAGGGGTTCGGGGACACGCTGCAATGCCTGCGCTTCGTGCCGATGGTGGCGCGGCTGGCCGGGCGGGTGGTGCTGGAGGTGCCGCCGGGGCTGCTGCGGCTGGCGCGGACGGTGGCGCCGGGGGTGGAGGTGGTGGGGCTGGGGGCGGCGACGGGATATGACCGCTCGGTGCCGATCTTTCATCTGCCCTGGGCGCTGGGGATCACGCTGGACACCCTGCCGGCCGCGGTGCCGTATCTGGCGGCCGATCCCGATGCCGTCGCGGGCTGGCGGGCGCGGCTGGCGGGGCTTTCGGGGCGGAAGGTGGGGCTGATCTGGGCGGGGGCGCCGCGGCCGTTGCACAGTGCGGCGGCCGAGATCGATCGGCGGCGGTCGATCCCGCCGGAGAAGCTGGCAGGGCTGGCGGAGGTGCCGGGGGTGACGCTGGTCTCGTTGCAGAAAGGGGCGGCGGCGACGGGGGTGGCGCTGGTGGACTGGACGGCGGAATTGACGGATTTCGCCGATACCGCGGCGCTGATGGAAGCGCTGGACCTGGTGATCGCCGTCGATACCGGGCCGATGCACCTGGCCGCCGCGCTGGGGCGGCCGGTGTGGATGCTGAACCGGCATGATAGCTGCTGGCGCTGGTTGCTGGGGCGCGAGGACAGCCCCTGGTATCCGACGCTGCGGCAGTTCCGGCAGGCGGCACCGGGGGACTGGGATGCGGTGGTGGGGCGGGTCGTCGTCGCGCTGCGAATGTTATGAATTCGGTATGAATGCGGGCGTGAGTCGGCGCCCTCGAGCCGGAGGGGATTTTTTGGCTCTGGCGGAGTCCGGGGTGGGGGGCCCCCTCACCCAACCCTCTCCTCCAAGGGGAGAGGGCTTTTTTGGCGTGCGGCGGGCGTGGGGGCGCATGCCGCGGTTGGGCATGCAGGGGAGGACCCAATCCGGGACCAGGCCGGCTTCGATGCAGGCGGCATGAGGGGCGCGGCCGACCGGGCGCGGGTGTAGCGCGTACGGGTCGACGCCGCAGAACGCATAGCCGTCAAAATCGGTTTCGGCGTGTTCGCGCGGGTTGTACAGGGTTTCGTGGTCGTACAGGGCTTCGTCTTCGAGGAGGGACCAGGCCACTTGCTTGCGCGCGAACAGGCGCAGCAGCAGGGCGAGGATCAGGGCCAGCAGGCCGCCGGATTCCGGGCGCGCGCCCGCAACCGCCTTTCGGGCGGCGTGCAGCGCGGGGGGGTGGTCCGGGGCATGGGGCATCGGGGGAACATATCAGGACCGACGCGCGATGGGAAGGAAATTTTCTTTATATGATACGAAAATTTCCTTATTACAGTCCTTGCGATGACGGGCCGATGCGCGGCACTGCGGAGGCGGGCTGAAGCCCGCCCTACGCGGCGGCGCGGGATGCCGGATGGGTTGCGCATGGTACTGGTTGGGCGCGGTTCGATGCGGACATTCAGTTCCGGCCGGCGGCGCGGCGCAGGCGGGCCCGGGGCTGCCTGGTGGTGGCATCGAGCACCGCATGCAGGCTGGCCACCGTCTCCGGCGGCAACCGGGCAATCACCTGCGCCAAGCGATTGGCCAACGCCGTCTGCTCCGGAGTCAGCCCCGCCGTGTCCACCACCACGCGCGGATGCGACAGCCGAGCCAAAGCCGCCAGCTCCTCCGCCTCATCCCAAATCAAGCCAAACGCATCACACACCTGATGCACCAACCCCACGCTCGGCGCCCCACGCTTGCCATGCTCCAACGCCGATAAATACGCCGCCGATACCTGCAACTGCGCCGCCAAATCCCGCAACGTCATCCCACGCCCCGCCCGCAACGCACGCACCCTGGCGCCGAAAGGGGTCATCGTGGGGGGCGAGGAGGAAGGAAGGCCAGGGCTCTGCCCTGGACCCGCTGGGGCCTGAGGCCCCAGACCCCCGTCCGTTTCCGCCTGCGGCGGGCAGGGGCCGTCACGGCAGTTCGGACGGCCGCGATGGCCCCTGCCCGCCGCAGGCGGAATGAATGAGGTCCAGGGTCTCGGACCCTGGTGGGGTCTGGGGCAAAGCCCCAGCCTTGC
>JBIPLY010000374.1:0-4235 GCA_044369385.1 Acetobacteraceae bacterium
TCTAGCTCTTTGTTCAAGAACGCAAATCTTCCGCCCGGATGATTCCATCCGGGCGGATATTGCTCTAGAGCGTGATCGTCGGAAGCGTGATCGCCGGAGACGTGAATCACGCGATCAAACAAAGGGCTAGAGCATGGGCCGCGCTTCTATCAGCGCGGATCATGCTCTAGACTAGGTCGGCCGTGGTGACCTGGGCGTCGTAGAAGAACACCTGGGTGCCGCCGGACAGGGTCAGCACGGTGCCGGAATGGCCGGTGCCGGCGAAGGGGTTTGCGCCGCTGGCATCCTCGGCGGCGAAAAAGACCAGGCCAGTGGCGGGGTTCAGGGTCTGGCCGCCGGCCAGCGTGGTGAGCGTCAGGTTGAACTGGTCGAGCCCGGCGATGAAATCGGCCACCACATGGCCGCCGCCGGCCGAGGTGCTGACGAAGAAGCTGTTGGCCTGGCCGACGCCGAGGCCGGCCGAGATCAGGGCGGCCTCGTTGCGGCCGTCGATCTGCGAGACGCCGGGGCCGAGGCCGAAGGTGTTGCCGCCGCCGGAATTGCCGAAGATGGTGGCGTTGCCGCCGCCGGCGAAGAACGACGCGCCGCCGACCGAGGCATCGACGGAGAAGCCGGACAGGGTTTCCGCCCCGGCGCCGGCGATCAGCATGTTGCCGGCGCCCTGGGAGATCAGCAGGTCGCCTGCGCCGCCGCCGACCAGGGTGGCCGAGCCCGGCACGGTGCCGGTGGTCAGCAGGTTGCCGCCGGCGCTGCCGCCGAAGAACACGCCGCGGCCGGCAACCACGGTGAGCTTGCCGGTGAAGGCAGCGGCGGTCGCGCCCTCGAAGCTGCCGCCATAGACGGTGGTGGTGCCGCCGCCGACATTGCCGAAGACGGTGGCATCGCCCGCGCCGGGGTTGATGAAGGCGCCGCCGCCCAGCGCCAGGTGGGACAGCTTCGTGCCGGCGCCGCCGACGATGGTGGCGGCCAGGTCGCCGCGGGGCGCGTCAACGGCGGTGACGGCGGTGGCGCCATCGACGAGGTCGACCAACATGGCGTTGGCGCCATGGGCGTCGATCAGGGTGAGCGAGCCGGCGAGTGCGGAGACCGTCATGCTGGCGCCGGAGATGCCGGCCATGGCGCCGGCGACCAGCGTGCCATCCAGCGTGACGGAGGCGGCCGCCCCGTTGGCGGCGTTGAACACGCCGTGATTGCCGCCGCCGAGCACGACCTCGCCGGACTTGGACAGGTTGAGATAGGTGACGCCGCCAGCGCCGGCGACCACGGTGGTGTTGGCGTTCGCCGCGCCGACGATGGTGACCGGGCCGGTGGCGTCGACCATGGCCGCGACATGCTGCGGCTGGAGCCCGCCGACATCGCCGCCGGCACCCTGGACGATGACGCCGCCGAGCAGGTTGGATGGGCTGGGCACCGCGCCGGAGCCGGGCCAGGTGAACTGGTCCAGCAGGCCGAACTGGACGAAGTTGCTGACATCGGCCAGGGCCGCCTGCGCCGCCGGGGAGGCGGCATCGGTGAGGTGGGTGAGGGTCACCGTGGTGCCGCCGGCGCCGCGCACCGTTACCGTGGCCATTGGGTCAGCCCTCCTGGCTGGTCGTGTCGGTCGGCAGTATCGGCCCCCACTGGTTTCGCAAAGGTGAACAAGCGGTTGCTAGACGGCCAGACCGCCATGCCACCAGTGTTCGAACGGGTTGCTGTGGATGATGCTGTCGATCGTCGCCTGGGACACGCGCGGCAGGTTGGTGCCCTCGACCAGGAGGTTGATGCCGCGCAGGCCGGCCAGCGATTCCTCGACCTCGGCATAGGGGAAGTCGGTGCCCCAGAAGATCTTGTTGCGGTCGTGGATGGTGTATTCCTGGGCGGCGATGAGGATGTTGTAGAACTGCCAGGGGCGGTAGTGCAGCGCGGAGACCTCGCAATAGACGTTGGGCTGCTTGCGGGCGATGACGATGCATTCCTCGTACCAGGGGTGGCCCATGTGGGCCATCACCATCTTCAGCTCCGGGAAGCGCAGCGCCACCTCCTCGACATGGAGCGGGCGGCCGTAATCGGCGGGCGCGTTGCGGGCGTAAGTGGTGCCCATGTGCATGGTCAGCGGCAGGTTGTGCTTGACCAGGAAGCGGTAGAACGGGTCCAGGCGGGGGTCCTGCAGCGAGACGCCGTTGTAGATCGGGCCGAATTTCACGCCCTTCAGCTTCAGGTCGAGGATCGCGTGTTCCAGCAGCGCCATCGCGTCGGGGCGGCGCGGGTCCAGGGCGGCGAAACCGACGAACTTGTCGGGGTATTTGGCGACGGCCGCAGCCGTGACCTCGTCATCGCCGTCCACGCCGGTGCTGTCGGCGTAGCGGAGGGAAAAAATGATGGCTTTGTCGACGCCGGCCATCGCCGTGTACAGCGTGTCGGCGTCGGCCTTATAGCCGATGGCGCCGGGACGGGCGAACTTGGTCTGTTCGCGCATCAGGGGGGTGACGTGGCGGTCCTCGAAGATGTTGACGTGGCAGTCGACGATCATGGTCTTGCACTCCTTGCGAGCGGGCGATTCACGCCCTCCGACCTTCGGCCTCCGGACGATCGCACGCTCAGAGCACCCCGTATTTCGCAAACACATCGCCGAGCTTCATGCCGGCTTGCAGGTCGGCCAGGGTGGAATGCTCGCCCTTCAGCTTCTCGAAGGCGGCGGCGATGACGTCGGCCTCGATGGCCTTGGGCACCACCACCACGCCGTCGGCATCGCCGAAGATGAGGTCGCCGGGGCTGATCTTCACGCCGGCGACTTCCACCGGCACGTCGAGCGCGATGATCTTGCCGCGGCCCTTGCTGTCCAGCGGGCCGATGCCGCCGGCATAGACCGGAAAACCCATGGCGCGGATGGCGCGGATGTCGCGGGTCAGGCCGTCCATCAGGGCGCCGGCCGCCCCGCGGGCCTTCGACGCGGTGCTGAGCAGCTCGCCCCAGGGCGCGATGCGGCCGGTGGCGCCGCAGGAAAAGCAGGGAATCTCGCCGGGTTGCAGGCTGTCGATGAGCGCGATCTCCAGCTCGTAGGGGTTCTCGCCGTCCGTGACGTGGTACTGGTCGGCGAACAGGGCGGTGCGGGCGCGGCCGACCATGACCAGGGTTTCGTCCAGCGGGCGGATGCGCGGCGGCATGGCCTGGTTCCAGGTGCCCAGCGCGTCCATCACATCGGACAGCAGGGCGCAGAACAGTTTTTCCTTGATCATCGCAAGATCGGTCATCGCCGCGTCTCCCCCTCGGTGCCCGGGAGGATGGTGACGGGCGCCGCGCTGGTGTCAACCCGCCAGAGAGCCGCGAGCAGGCCGGCGAGAGCGGCGATCAGGCCCCACCAGAGCAGCTCGCGCAGGCTCCACAGGGCCAGGCTGGGCCAGGACGGCAGGTCGCCGGCGCCGCGCCACAGCCGCGCTACGATGCGGCGCAGCAGCGGGTCCCACAGCAGCCAGACGGTGGCGGCGGCGGCGAGCGCGAAGCCGCGGTGGTGCTGCGCCATCCACAGCAGCGCCGGCAGCGGCAGCAGCAGGAAGATCGCGCGGTATTCCACGCTTTCGCCGGCCAGGAAGCAGCCGACGCCGACCAGCGCGCCCGCTAACACCAAGTGGCGATGGCGGGCCGGCAGGCCGGGCGGCGCATGGCGGACGGCGGCCAGTGCCAGCAGGAGCGCGGCGGCGCCGGCCAGGACGGTCAGCGCCGCCGGCAGCCAGGGCAGGCCGGGCAGCAGGGCGGCGATGTCGCGGGCCAGCACCGGGGCGCCGAAGCTGTTGGAGAAGGCCGGCAGCACCGGCACATTGGCCAGCGCCGGGGCGATCTCGGCGCGCAGCGGCCAAAGTGCTGCCAGGCCCAGTGCCGCCGCCGCCAGGCCCAGCGCCAGCGCCCGGCGCCAGCCCTCGCGCGCCAGCAGGGCGAGCAGCACCAGCGGGTAGAATTTCAGCAGCCCGGCAGCCAGGAACAGCGCGTGGCCGGCCAGCCGCGCCGGCATCCCGCGGCCCAGCAATGCGGCCCCGGCGGCAACGGCGATGAAGATCGGCACGTCGATGTTCGCCCGTTCCAGCGCGAAGTAAGTGACCGGGGAGACCGCGGCCAGCACCATGGCGAGGCCCGCAATCCCGCCGGGCCCGCGCGGCAGCAGCAGCAATGCGGCGGCAAACCCGGCCGCGGTCGCCAGACCCAGGCTGTGCAGCAGGCCCGGCGCGGCGGACCAGGCCGGCAGGCGCAGCCAGAGCGGCGAG
>JBIPLY010000375.1:0-4233 GCA_044369385.1 Acetobacteraceae bacterium
CTTTGTCATTGGGCGAACAAGATTGAGGTCCAGGGTCTCGGACCCTAGTGGGGTCTGGGGCAAAGCCCCAGCCTTGCCTTGCCTGTTCTCCCCACAACCCCCGCTATCCACAGGGTGCGGAGCCGGGGGGGCTGGGCTATGCTGCGGCGATGAACACGATTGACAGTCCGCCCGCGCTTTTGGGCCTGAGCCAGCGCCTGCCGCCCAGCAATCTTCAGGCGGAGCAGGCGTTGCTGGGCGCTTTGCTGGCCAACAACAAGGCCTATGAGCGGGTCAGCGACTTCCTGTTGCCGGAGCATTTCGCCGATCCGGTGCATGGGCGGATTTTCCAGGCCATTGCCCGGCGGGTGGACCAGGGCCAGTTGGCCGATGGCGTCACGCTGAAGGCCGAGTTCGAGCATTCCGGGGTGTTGGACGAGGTGGGCGGCACCGCCTATCTGTCGCAGCTGCTGACGGCGATGGTGGGGATCATCAATGCCGGCGAGTATGGCCGCGCGGTGCATGACGCCTGGCTGCGGCGCGAGCTGATCGAGGTTGGCGAGACGCTGGTCAACAACGCCTTTGGGGCGGAGCCGGAGCTGGACGGCAAGGGGCAGTTGGAGGCGGCCGAGCAGTCGCTGTTCAGCCTGGGCGCGAACGGCATCAGCGAGGGCGGCTTCATCACCTTCGAGCGCGCGCTGACCGATGCGCTGGTGACGGCCGAGAAGGCGTTCCACCAGCCCGGCGGTGTCACCGGGCTGACCACCGGGCTGCGCGACCTGGACAAGAAGACCGGCGGGCTGCATCCGTCGGATCTGATCATCCTGGGCGGGCGGCCGGGCATGGGCAAGTCGGCGCTGGCCACCAAGATCGCCTATAGCGCGGCCAAGGCGCAGTTGGCGGCGGCCCGCGCCGAGGGGCCGAACGTGGCGCCGAAGGCAGCGGTGGCGCTGTTCTCGCTGGAAATGAGTGCGGAGCAGTTGGCCACGCGATTGCTGAGCGAGGAGAGCCGGATTTCCGGCGACCGCATTCGCCGCGGCGACATCGCGCAGAAGGATTTCGACCGGTTCGTGGCGGTCAGCCGGGAGATCGGCAGCCTGCCGCTGATGATCGACGACACGCCGGCGGTGACCATGTCCGCGCTGCGCACCCGCTGCCGGCGGCTGAAGCGGACCAAGGGGCTGGCGCTGGTGGTGGTGGATTATCTCCAGCTGATGCGGCCGAGCGCGGGGAGCCGGCCGGAGAACCGGGTGCAGGAGATCAGCCAGATCTCGCAGGGGCTGAAGGCGCTGGCCAAGGAGCTGGAAGTGCCGGTGCTGGCGCTGGCGCAGCTCTCGCGCCAGGTGGAGAGCCGCGAGGACAAGCGGCCGCAGCTTTCGGACCTGCGCGAATCCGGCTCGATCGAGCAGGACGCGGACATGGTGATGTTCGTCTATCGCGACGAATACTATTTGCAGCAGCGCGCGCCGAAGCAGCTGGCCTTCGACAACGACGAGAAGTTCCATACCGCCGTCGAGAAATGGCAGCGCGACATGGAGGCGGTGCACAATCGCGCCGAGGTTCTGATCGAGAAGCAGCGCCATGGCCCGACCGGCAAGATCGACCTGTTCTTCGAGGGCGAGTTCACCCGGTTTGCCGACCTCGATCTGCACCATGGCGATGGGCACTGACGCACTCGCCCGGCTGGAGATCGACCTCTCCGCCATCGTCGCCAATTGGCGCGATTTGTGCGCGCGCCATCCGTCCGGGCAGGTGGCCGGGGTGGTGAAGGCCGATGCCTACGGGCTGGGGGCGGCGCATGTCGCGCCGGCCTTGTTCGCCGCGGGGTGCCGGCATTTCTTTGTCGCCCATCTGTCCGAGGCGCTGGCCATCGCGCCGCTGCTGCGCGGTGCGATGGTGGCGGTGCTGAACGGGTTGCCGGCGGGCAGCGAGGCGGCGTTTGCCGAGGCCGGCGTGGTGCCGGTGCTGGGCACGCCGGGGGAGGCCGCGCGCTGGTCGGCGCTGGCGCGGCGGCTGGGGCGGGGGCTGCCGGCGCTGCTGCATGTCGATACCGGGATGCGTCGGCTGGGGTTTTCCCCCGCCGAGTTCGCCGCGCTGGCGGGGCGGCTGGACGGGATCGTGCCGCGCTTCGCCATGACCCATCTGGTTTCCAGCGAAGCGCCGGAGGACCCGATCAACGCGGTGCAGGCGGCGCGGTTCGCCGCGGCCTGTGCGGCGTTTCCCGGCGTGGCGCGCAGCTTCGCCAATTCGTCGGGGCTGTTTCTGGGGCCGGGGTTCGGCTCCGATCTGGCCCGGCCGGGCGCGGCGCTGTACGGGATCAACCCGGTGCCGTCGGGGAGAAATCCGATGCGCCCGGTGGTGCGGCTGTCCGCCCGGGTGCTGGCGCTGCGCGACGTGCCGGCCGGCGAGGGGGTGGGTTACAACGCCACCTGGATCGCGCGGCGCGACAGCCGGATTGCGACGCTGGGGGTTGGCTATGCCGATGGTTGGCACCGCAGCCATTCCGGGCGCGGGCACGCGATCTTTGACGGCGCCCTGCTGCCGCTGGTAGGGCGTGTGTCCATGGACCTGACGACATTCGACGCAACCGACCTGCCGGCGCTCACCGAGGGCGCCTGGGTGGAGCTGATCGGCCCCGGCCGGCCGGTGGATGATGTCGCCGCGGCGGCGGGGACCAACGGGTATGAGGTGCTGACGTCCCTCGGCCGGCGCTATGCCCGGGTGTACTCGGCATGAGCGGGCTGCTGGACATGGTGGCCACGCTGGGGCGCGCGGTGTTGGGCGCCTGTGCCGCCACTGGGCGGGTCAGCCTGTTCGCCGCCGAGGGGCTGTCCCATGTTGTGCGCCCGCCCTTCCATGGCCGGGCGTTCCTGCGCGCGCTGGTGGAGATCGGGTATTTCTCGCTGCCGGTGGTGGCGCTGACCGCGGTGTTCACCGGGATGGTGCTGGCGCTGCAATCCTCCACCGGGCTTTCGCGGTTCTCGGCGGACAGCGCGATCGCCGCCCTGGTGGTGCTGTCGATTACCCGCGAGCTGGGGCCGGTGCTGGCCGGGCTGATGGTGGCCGGGCGCGTGGGGGCGGCGATGGCGGCCGAGATCGGCACCATGCGGGTCACCGACCAGATCGACGCGCTGACCACGCTGTCCACCCATCCGATGAAATACCTGGTGGCGCCACGGCTGCTGGCCGGGATCGTCGCCCTGCCGCTCCTGGTGGTGGTGGCCGATATCCTCGGCGTGATGGGGGGCTTCATCATTGCGGTGGCCAAGCTGGGCTTCAACCCGGCGACGTACCTGGCCGACACGCTGCGCACGCTGGAGGCGTCCGATGTCACCTCGGGCCTGGTCAAGGCCGCGGTGTTCGGCTTCATCATCACGCTGATGGGCTGCTATCACGGCTACAACAGCCGCGGCGGCGCGCAGGGGGTGGGCAGTGCCACGACCTCGGCGGTGGTGGCGGCCTCCGTGCTGATCCTGGCGCTGGATTACGTGCTGACCGAATTGTTCTTCACCAAATGACCGACACTCCTAAGATCCGCCTGCGCGGCGTCACCAAGCGCTTCGGCGACAAGCTGGTGCTGGACGGCATCGACCTGGAGGTGGCGCCGCAGAGCTCGATGGTGGTGATCGGCGGGTCCGGCTCCGGCAAGTCGGTGCTGATCAAGTGCATCCTCGGCCTGATCGAGCCCGATGCGGGCAGCATCGAGATCGACGGCCAGGACGTGCTGCGCCTGGGCCGGCGGGAGCGCGAGGCGGTGCGGGCGCGGATCGGCATGCTGTTCCAGAACGGCGCGCTGTTCGACAGCCTGACCGTGGCGGACAACGTCGCCTTCGGCCTGCTGGCGCAGAAAAAGGCCAGCCCGGCCGAGGCGCGCGCCCGGGCCGAGGACGTGCTGGCGCAGGTGGGGCTGGCGGCCAGCGTGGGCGATCTCTATCCGGCCGAGCTGTCCGGCGGCATGCAGAAGCGCGTGGCGCTGGCGCGCGCGATCGCGGCGACGCCGGATATCCTGTTCTTCGACGAGCCGACGACGGGGCTGGACCCGATCATGGGGGCGGTGATCGACGGGCTGATCAGCGAACAGGTGCGGCGCATGGGCAGCACGGCCATTGCGATCACCCACGACATGGCCAGCGCAAAGCGCATCGGCGACCGGGCGGCGATGATCCACAAGGGGCGCATCGTCTGGGAAGGCCCGGCGGAGAGCCTGATGGACAGCGGCAATGCGATGGTGGACCAGTTCACGCATGGGCGGCG
>JBIPLY010000069.1:0-13184 GCA_044369385.1 Acetobacteraceae bacterium
ATCACGACATCTACTCGATCGAGGACCTGGCCCAGCTCATCCACGACCTCAAGAACGCCAACCCCCGCGCCCGCATCTCGGTGAAGCTGGTCTCCGAGGTCGGCGTCGGCACGGTGGCCGCCGGCGTCTCGAAGGCCCGCGCCGACCACGTCACCATCTCCGGCTACGAGGGCGGCACCGGCGCCTCCCCGCTCACCTCGCTCACCCATGCCGGCTCGCCGTGGGAGATCGGCCTGGCCGAAACCCAGCAGACCCTGGTGCTGAACGGTTTGCGCGGCCGCATCGCGGTGCAGGTCGATGGCGGCCTGCGCACCGGGCGCGACGTGGTGATCGGGGCGCTGCTGGGGGCCGACGAGTTCGGCTTCGCCACCGCCCCGCTGATCGCCGCCGGCTGCATCATGATGCGCAAGTGCCACCTCAACACCTGCCCGGTCGGCATCGCCACCCAGGACCCCGTCCTGCGCGCCCGCTTCACCGGCACGCCGGAGCACGTCATCAACTACTTCTTCTTCGTCGCCGAGGAAGTCCGCGAGTTGATGGCCAGGCTCGGCTTCCGCACCCTGGCCGAAATGACCGGCCGCGTCGACCGGCTGGACATGCGCCGGGCGCTGGACCATTGGAAGGCCGCCGGCATCGACCTCGCCCGCATCCTGCACGCGCCGTCGGTTCGCCCGGACATCGCCATCCGCAACTCCGAGCGCCAGGAGCACAGCCTGGATCGCGCCATGGATATGGAGCTGATCGCCGCCAGCCGCGCCGCCCTGGACCGCGGTGAGCGCGTTCGCATCGCGCGCGACATCCGCAACGTCCACCGCACTGTCGGCACCATGCTGTCCGGCGAGGTGGCGGCGCGCCATGGCCATGCCGGCCTGCCCGCCGGCACCATCACCATCGCCCTGCGTGGCACCGCCGGGCAGAGCCTTGGCGCCTTCCTCGCCCACGGCATCACGCTCGATCTCGCCGGCGACGCCAACGACTATGTCGGCAAGGGCCTGTCGGGCGGGCGCGTCATCGTCCGCCAGCCGGTGGGCTCCGTGCGCGATCCCGCGGAAAACATCATCGCCGGCAACACCGTGCTCTACGGTGCCATCGCGGGTGACGCCTATTTCCAGGGTGTGGCCGGCGAGCGCTTTGCCGTGCGCAACTCCGGTGCCGTCGCCGTCGTCGAGGGCACCGGCGACCACGGCTGCGAGTACATGACCGGCGGCGTGGTGGTCGTGCTCGGCGAAACCGGCCGCAACTTCGCCGCCGGCATGTCGGGCGGCATCGCCTATGTGCTGGACGAGGACGGCCAGTTCGCCGCCCGCGCCAATACCGCGATGGTCGACCTCGAACCGCTTGCCGCCGGCGCCGAGGATCCCGATGACCCCGAAGCCCCCGCCGCCGAACCGCCGTCGGTCACCGACAACGGCATGGGCGATCCGCTGCGCTTCGACGCGCTGCGCCTGCGCCTCCTGGTCGAGCGCCACGCCGCCCTGACCGGCTCGGCCAAGGCACGCGCCCTGCTCGCCGACTGGCCCGCCGCCCTGGCCCGCTTCGTCAAGGTCATGCCGCGCGATTACCGCCGCGCCATGCTCGACCTGCGCGCCGAACGCTCAGCCCTCGCCACCGCGGCGCAATAGGGAACCCGATCATGGCCAAGCCCACCGGCTTCCTGGAAATCGACCGCCGCGACCGCGGCTACCGCAAGCCCGCGGAGCGCATCGCCAACCACGCGGAGTTCATCGTCCCGCTCGGCGATGCCGCCACCATGGAGCAGGCGACGCGCTGCATGGATTGCGGCATTCCGTTCTGCCACTCCGGCTGCCCGGTCAACAACCTGATCCCCGACTGGAACAACCTGGTGCAGCGCAACCAGTGGCAGCCCGCCCTGCGCATGCTCCATTCCACCAACAACTTCCCGGAGTTCACCGGCCGCGTCTGCCCCGCGCCCTGCGAGGCGGCCTGCACGCTGAACATCGACAACAACCCGGTGACCATCAAGACGGTGGAATGCGCCATCGTCGACAAGGGCTGGGAGAACGGCTGGATCCTGCCGCAGCCGCCCACCCGCCGCACCGGAAAGCGCGTCGCCATCGTCGGCTCCGGTCCCGCAGGCCTTGCCTGCGCCCAGCAACTTGCCCGCGCCGGCCATGCCGTGACCGTCTTCGAAAAGTCCGACCGAATCGGCGGCCTGCTGCGCTACGGCATTCCCGACTTCAAGATGGAAAAGCTCCACATCGACCGCCGCATCGACCAGATGTCCACCGAAGGCGTCGAGTTCCGCACCGGCGTCGAGGTCGGACGCGACGTCACCCTGGCCTCGCTGCAGGAGCGCTTCGACGCCGTGGTGATGGCTGGCGGCGCCGAGCAGCCGCGCGACCTGGAGATCCCCGGCCGCACGCTGGACGGCATCCACTTCGCCATGGATTTCCTGACCCAGCAGAACAAGCGCAACGCCGGCGACACCGAAGCTGCCGCCGCCCCCGCCGGCACGCTCACGGCCAAAGGCAAGCACGTCGTCGTCATCGGCGGCGGCGACACCGGCAGCGACTGCATCGGCACCTCGATCCGCCAGGGCGCCGCCTCGGTCATCCAGCTCGAGATCATGCCGCGCCCGCCGGAGATGGAGAACAAGGCGCTGACCTGGCCGAACTGGCCGCTGAAGCTGCGCACCAGCCACGCCCATGAAGAGGGCGCCGAGCGCGACTTCGCCGTGCTGACCAAGAAGGCCACCGGCATTCATGGCCGGGTGGAGGCGCTGGAATGCGTCCGCGTCGAATGGGTCCGCGGCCCCGGCGGGCGCACCATCATGCAGGAAATCCCCGGCAGCACCCTGCGCCTGCCGGCCGACCTGGTCCTGCTGGCGATGGGCTTCACCGGCCCGCGCACCCAGGGTCTGGTCGAGCAATCGGCCGCCGAGCTCGACCCGCGCGGCAACGTCCTGGCCAACGACCGCGACTACAAGACCACCCAGCCCAAGCTCTTCACCGCCGGCGACATGCGCCGCGGCCAGTCCCTGGTCGTCTGGGCCATCCGCGAAGGCCGCCAATGCGCCCGCGCGGTGGACGAGGCGCTGATGGGCCGCAGCCTGCTGCCGCGATAGGACCGGCGCGATAGGACCGGCGCGATAGAACGGGCGCGACAGAACGGGCAGCCTGGTGCTCACCCCGGCTGGCCCCACAGCCGCGGCCCGGCATCCGCCCAGTCGACGGGATAGCTGCTGGTGAAGATCGCGCCGGCGGGCGGGTGGCCGTGCGTGCGGCGCGGATACTGCGCCATGACCTGCTCGAACTGCGCCTGGGCACGGGCATTGTCGGCGGCTTCGTCGCAGCCGGGGATGATGCGGTTCTCCATCACGACGCGGCCGTCGATGACCACGGTGGCGAAGTCGCGCCCGTGGCCGGTGAGCAGCATGGTCTGGATCGGGTCGATCACCTGGCCGGTATGGGGGCGATCGAGGTCGAACACCGTGATGTCGGCGCGCGCGCCCGCCTGCAACCGGCCGAGATCGGGCCGGCCGAGCGCATCCGCACCGCCGAGCGTGGCCGCGTCGTAATAGTCCTCGCTGCGCACGGCCAGCGGCGATCCCGCCATCACCCGCGCCAGGATCATGCCCACCTGCATGTTCGCCACCAGGTCCGCGGGCGCGGTATCGGTGCCGAGCCCGATCCGCAGCCCCATCGCCTTGTAGCGGCCGAAATGGTCGATCGCGCCGCCGCCCCGCCCGGACACCAGCGGGCAGTGCACGATGGTGGCCCCGGATTCGCGGATGATCTCCAGGTCGCGGCCGGGCCGATCGATATGGCGGCTGCCCGACACATAGGTTCCGTGCGGCAGCAGCGTGCGTTCGTTGAGATATCCCAGGCTGGCCATCCACTCCGGCGGGCTCATGCCGTGCTGCTTCAGCACCAGCTCGTACTCGATCTTCGACTGACAGGAATGCTGGCGCACCGGCACGCCCAGCGCGCGCCCGGCCGCGGCGGTGCGGCGCATCAATTCGGGCGTGCAGGTCTCGATGCGGTCCGGCGACAGCATGGTGCGGATCAGCCCGCCGGCCGCCCCCTCCATGCGCTCGCAGAAGCGGATCGCATCGGCCAGTTCCGCCAGGCCCCGCGCCTCCTGGTAATAGGTGCCGATGGTGCCGTCGGCGTCGACCACCTGGTTGCCGGTGCGGTACGCGGGGCCGAGATAGACCCGCAGTCCGAGGTCTGCCGCCTCCTCGGCGGCGTCGGTGAACTCCTCCACCGTCTCGCCCCAGGCGCGGTAGAACAGGGACGCAATCGGCAGCGCCGTGGTGATGCCGTTGCGGATCAAGCCGGCGAAGGCGTGGCGCTTCTGGAAGCGCAGCTGCTCGCGCGAATACATCTCCACCGGTCCGGCCTCGATGTAGTCGCGCGGCCACACCCGCCCCTTCCGCCAGGCCGGCTGGTTGTCGTAGCTGAGGATCGTGGTGTCCAGGTCGGCCAGCGCGTCGAGGTCGACAAAGCCCGGACCGATGAGGGCGTGCCCGCAATCGATGCGCCGCACCACCGGCCCGCCATAGCCACGGCCGACAAAGACGATGACGCCATCGTCGAACACCACCTCGCCGTTCTCGATCAGCACATGGCGGCCGCTCCGATGGCCGACGACGAAGCGCGCGGTCATCAGCACCGCGCCGCGCGGCCGGGCGGCGGCCTTCATGGCGCGGCCTTCAGGCAGGCGCCATCGCGCGCCACGACGCGGCCGCGCTTGACCACCAGCCGGCGCGGCGGATGGGCGACGACGGCATGGGTGATGGCCTCGCCGTCGACCACCACAAGGTCGCCGGCGCGGCCGACGGCCAGCCCGTAATCGGCGATGCGCATGATGTCGGCGCCGCCCTGGGTGCAGACATGAAACGCCAGCTCCACATCCTCGTCGCGGCGGAAGTTGTTGCGTAAGCCCACCAGCATGGCGCGCTCCAGCATGTCGGCGGTGCCATAGGGTCCCCAGGTGTCGCGGATGCCGTCCGAGCCGGAGCAGACCCGGATGCCGCGTTCCAGCAGCGGCTTGACCGCAGGGACCGGCCGGCTGGCGGAGCCGGTGGTCATGATGCCGATATCGAGTGCCGCGATGGCATCGACCAGCGGATTGACCAGGGAGGGATCGGGGCTGCCGAGGCAGAAGGCATGGCTGATCACCACCTGGCCCTGCATGCCCAGCGCGCGGGTGCGCTCGAAGATCAGCTCCATCGAGAAGGCACCCATCTCGCCGGGCTCATGCAGGTGGATGTCGAGCGGGCGGCCGTGCTTCTGGCACAGCGCGAACACCGCATCGAGCTGGCCTTTCGGGTCGCGGTCGATGCCGCAGGGATCGATGCCGCCGACGATCTCCACCCCGGCGGACAGCGCGGCCTCCATCAGCGCCAGCGTGCCCGGCCGGCGCATCAGGCCGGATTGCGGGAAGGCGACCAGCTCGATGTCGATCACCTCGCGCCAGGCGTCGCGCGTGGCCATCACCCCCTCGATCCCCCACAGCCCGTGATCGGTGTCGATATCCACATGGCTGCGGATATGGGTGGAGCCGTTGGCCACGGAGACGGCGGCCTGGCGCGCGGATTGGCGGGCCGGGTCGATGTCCAGCTCGCGCTTGAGCCGGCGTTCGTTGTCGATCTTGTCCAGCAGCCCGGGGCCGGCATCGTTCGGGCGCCACCCCATGCCCCACAGCGATTTGTCCAGGTGCGTATGCGCCTCCACCAGGCCCGGCAGCACCAGCGCACCGCCGGCATCCTCCACCGGCACGCCCGGGGGCGCGGCAAGGGTGGGGCCGATCGCGGCGATCATGCCGTCGATGACCAGCACGTCGGCCAAGGCGCGGCCCAGCGGGCGGGCGTTGCGCAGCAGGAGGGAGGCGCCTTGCATCGAGATGTCTCCACTGGGGATCGTGGGCGTTGCACTGGCGGCACGATGGGGCCAAGCCGCACCGAGGGGAAGCCCGCCAGCCGCCCGCACCGGGGCGCGCTTGACTTCATGCAGGTGTCCAGCCCAGCATTGTCGAAACGTTGATATGGGGGGCTGCTGCCATGAAACTGAGCATCGAGCGTCGCTTGGCGGTCGTCGGGCTCGTTGCCGGCGTGCTGACGCTGGGCGCCCAGCCTGCCGACGCGCAAAGCCGCTACAAGGAGGCGCCGCAGCTCGCCGAACAGGTCCGCGCCGGCCGCCTGCCCGCCGTGGATCAGCGCCTGCCGGAGCAGCCCCTGGTGGTGCCGGTGGTGGAGCGCACGGGCGAGTATGGCGGCACTTGGCGCCGCGCCTTCCTCGGGCCGGCCGATGCCAACAACTTCGTCCGCGTGGTGTATGACGGGCTGTTCCGCTTCTCGCCCGATGGCGCCAAGATCGAGCCGAAGATCGCTGCCGGCGCCGACCCCTCGGCCGATTTCCGCACCTGGACCATCCGCCTGCGCAAGGGCTCCCGCTGGTCCGATGGCGCGCCGTTCACCGCCGACGACATCCTGTTCTGGTACAACGACGTGCTGCTGAACAAGGATCTCACCCCCACCCTGCCGGGCTGGATGCGCAATGCGGATGGCTCGCCCGCCAAGGTCGAAAAGGTGGACGAGACCTCGGTGCGCTTCACCTTCGCCGCCCCGGCCACCCTGTTCCTGACCGCCGTCGCCAACGCCGACGGCGCGGATCGCGGCTATGCGATGTTCCTGCCCGCGCACTACCTGAAGCGGTTCCACCCGGCGCACACGCCCAAGGAGGAGATCGACCGGCAGGTGCAGGCGGCCGGGTTCAAGACCTGGACTGAACTCTTCGCCACCCGCAACGCGCCCCCGGAAAATGTCGAGCGCCCGACCATGGCCGCCTGGGCCACCGCGAGCCGGGTGAGCGAGCCGGTGTTCACCCTGCGGCGCAACCCGTATTTCGTCGGCGTCGACCCGGCCGGCAACCAGCTGCCCTACATCGACGAGGTCCGCTTCACCTATTTCGCCGACAGCCAGGCGCTGAACCTGGCCGCGATCGCCGGGCAGTTCGATATGCAGGAGCGGCATATCCAGATGACCAACTACCCGGTGTTCAAGGAACAGGAGAAGACCGGGCGATACCGTGTCGTGGCCTGGCCGACCTTCGGCGGGGCCGATGCGGTGATCGCGCTGAACAGCACCTACAAGGCCGACCCCGAGATGGGCAAGCTGATGGCCACGAAGGAGTTCCGCGTGGCGCTCAGCGTGGCGATCAACCGCGAGCAGATCCAGGAGTCCGTCTTCCTCGGCCTGGGCGAAGCCCGACAGGGCGTGCCCGCACCATGGCATCCCTATTTCCCCGGCGCCGAATGGGCCAAGCGCCACACCGAGTTCGACCGCGCCGCGGCCAACAAGCTGCTGGACGGGCTGGGGCTGACGCGCAAGGACAGCGCCGGCATCCGCCTGCTGCCCAACGGCAAGCCGGCCACCATGGAGATCTCGGTGGTCCCCGCGTTCGGCGCCTGGCCCGACGTGGCGCTGCTGGTGGCCAAGGATTGGGAGGCGGTGGGCGTGAAGACCATCGTGCAGATCCGTGAGCGCGCGCTGCACTTCAAGATGAACGAGAACAACGAGCTGATGGCCGAGGTCTGGAACCAGGACACCTCGGCCTTCCCCTATACCGGCAACGCCAAGGTCGACCCGCGCAATGCCCCGATCCTGACCATCGGCCCGCTCTGGCGCACCTGGTACCAGAGCGGCGGCAAGGATGGGGTGGAGCCGCCGGCGGAGATGAAGCGCATCGTGGAGATCGTCAACACCGCCCGCACTGTGGGGCCGGATGAGCAGGTGAAGCTGTCGCAGGAGCTGTACCGGATCTGGGCCGAACAGGTCTACGAGATCGGCACGGTCGGCCTGACCCCGATGGTCCAGGGCGTCGTGCTGCTGAACCCCCGCTTCCGCAACGTGCCCACCACGCTGGGCAATGACTGGCCGCTGCGCAGCCCGGGCAATGCACGCACCGAGCAGTTCTTCTTCGCGAAATGACGAAGCCTGACGCCTCCAGTCCCCGTCCCCGTGCCGCGGGGACGGGGCGGACCGCCGCGCCATGATGCGCTACATCGCCCGGCGGGTCGCCCTGCTGCCGTTTCTGCTGGTGGTGTACTCCTTCGTGATCTTCCTGATCATGCAGGCCCCGCCCGGCGATTTCCTCACCGCCTATGCCGCCACCCTGGCCTCGTCCGGCACCTCGATCAACGCCGAGCATCTCCAGGCGCTGCGCGCGACCTACGGGCTCGACCAGCCCTTTCTGGTGCAGTACGGGCTCTGGCTGAAAAGCCTGCTGACCGGCAATCTCGGCCTGTCGCTGGAATACCAGCGCCCGAACATCGAGCTGATCGGCGATGTGCTGGGGCTGACCGTGGCGCTTGCCCTGTTCGCCTTCGTGCTCACCTGGGCGATCGCGGTGCCGGCCGGCATCTGGTGCGCCACGCACCAGCGCTCGTTGTTCGATCACTTTCTGACCGTGGTGAACTACATCGGCGTGGCGACGCCGAACTTCATGCTGGCGCTGGTGCTGATGTGGGTGGCCTTCGCCTGGCTCGACATCAGCGTCACCGGCCTGTTCTCGCCCGATTTCGTCGATGCGCCATGGAGCATGGCGCGGGTGGCCGACCTGCTGGCGCATATCTGGCTGCCGGCGCTGGTGCTGGCCATCGCCGGCACCGCGCGGCTGACGCGCATCATGCGCGCAAACCTGCTCGATGAGCTGAACAAGCCCTATGTCACCACGGCGCGGGCCAAGGGCATGTCGGAATGGCGGCTGGTGCTGCGCTATCCCGTGCGCCTGGCGCTGAACCCGCTGGTCTCCACCATCGGCTGGTACCTGCCGCAGCTCTTCTCCGGCAGCCTGATCGTGGCCACCGTCATGAACCTGCCGAACATCGGCCCGCTGCTGCTGCGCGCCCTGGTCAACCAGGACATGTATCTGGCCGGCAGCATCCTGCTGATCTACTCGTTCCTGACCATCGTCGGCACCTTGCTGTCAGACATGCTCCTGGCGCTGATCGACCCGCGCATCCGCATGGAAGGCTGAGCCGCGATGTCCGCCGCCTCCCCCATGCCGGCGCCGGATGGCGCCTCCCGGATGCCGGTGCCCGATGGCGCGGCCGCCGAGGATCGGATTGCCGTCGCCTCGAACTGGAAGCTGGTCTGGTGGCGCTTCCGCCGGCATCGGCTGGCGCTGATCTCGGCGGGCGTGCTGGTCCTGATGTATCTGGTCGTGCTGGTGCCCGATTTCTTCTCCACCCAGGACCCCGAGCGCACCGACGCGCGCCAGGCCTTCATCCCGGTGCAGACCATCCGCCTGTTCGACGACGGCCGCCTGTCGCCGTGGGTCCCGGGCATCGTGGGCAAGCGCGATCCGGTGACGCTGCGCATGGTGTGGACGGTCGATCCGAACCGCAAGGTGGCGGTGCGCTTCTTCGCCCCCGGCCACAGCTGGCGCGTGCTCGGCCTGTTCGAGACGAACCTGCACCTGGTGGTCCCCGCCGATCCCAGCCAGCGCATCTTCCTGCTGGGCTCGGACCGGCTGGGGCGGGATCAGTGGTCGCGCATCATGCACGGCACCCAGACCTCGATGACCGTCGGGCTGGTGGCCGTGGCGCTGTCCACCTTTCTCGGCGTGCTGCTGGGCGGCATTTCCGGCTATGTCGGCGGGCGGACGGACAGCGTGATCCAGCGGCTGATCGAGCTTTTGCAATCGGTGCCGACGATCCCGGTCTGGCTCGCCCTCTCGGCCGCCCTGCCGCGCGACTGGACACCGATCCAGGTCTTCTTCGCCATCACCGTGATCCTCTCCCTGGTCGGCTGGACCACGCTGGGGCGCGAGGTGCGCGGGCGGTTCCTGTCCCTGCGCGAGGAGGATTTCGTCCTCGCCGCGCGCCTGGCCGGGTGTTCGCGGCTGCGCATCATCATGCGCCACATGGTGCCGACCTTCGCCAGCCACATCATCGCCACCGCCTCGCTGGCGATTCCGGTGATGATCATCAACGAAACCTCGCTGTCTTTCCTCGGCCTGGGCATCCGCCCGCCGGCGATCTCCTGGGGCGTGCTGCTGCAGGAGGCGCAGAACATCCAGTCCCTGGCGCTGGCGCCGTGGCTGCTGATCCCGGGCCTGGTGGTGATCGTCGCGGTGCTGGCCTTCAACCTCGTGGGCGACGGCCTGCGCGACGCGGCCGACCCCTATGCCAACTGACCCGCTCCCCCCGGCTGATCCCCTGCTGAGCGTGCGCGACCTGCGCGTGACCTTCGACCTCGACGAGGGCCGGGTCCGCGCCGTCGACGGCATGAACTTCGACGTCGCTCCCGGCGAGGTGCTGGGCATCGTCGGCGAGAGCGGCTGCGGCAAGAGCGTCACCATGCGCGCGGTGCTGCGCCTGGTCGACCGGCCCGGGCGGATGGCCGGCGGCAGCATGGTGTTCCGCCGCCGCACGCCGGACGGCGAGCAGCCGGTGGACCTCGCCGCCCTGGCCCCGCGCGGCGCGGAGATGCGCGCCATCCGCGGGGCCGAGATCGCGCTGATCCCGCAGGAGCCGATGGCCGCCTTCAGCCCGGTGCACAGCGTCGGCAGCCAGATCATCGAGGCGATCCGCCTGCACGATCCCGCCACCTCGAAGGCCGAGGCCCGCAGCCGCACCGTGGAGCTGTTTCGCGACGTCGGCATCTCGATGCCGGAACAGCGGGTGGATGCCTATTCCTGGCAGCTCTCCGGCGGCCTGCGCCAGCGCGCGATGATCGCCATGGCGCTGTCCTGCCGCCCCCGCCTGCTGATCGCCGACGAACCGACCACGGCGATCGACGTGACCACCCAGGCCCAGGTGCTGGCCCTGCTGCAGGACCTGCGCGCCAAGTACAACACCGCCATCATCTTCATCACCCACGACCTCGGCGTGATCGCGCAGATGACCAGCCGGGTGGTGGTGATGTATCTCGGCCGGGTGATGGAACAGGGCCCCGTCGATGCGATCTTCCACGCGCCCCGGCACCCCTACACCCGCGCCCTGCTGCGCTCCATTCCCGGCCTGCACGGCGAAACCCGCACCGCCCTGCCGGTGATCGCCGGCAGCCTGCCGCACCCGTTCAACCGCCCCAGCGGCTGCCCGTTCCACCCCCGCTGCCCCGATGCCACCGCCCGCTGCGCCCAGGAAACCCCGCGTCTGATGGAGCTTGGCGAAGGCCAGCAAGCCGCCTGCTTCCTGCACAGCGACGCCGCCGAAGCGGAGCCGGGCCGATGAGCGCCCCCCCCCTGCTTGAGGTGCGCGGCCTGAAGAAGCACTTCCCGATCACCCGCGGCTTCCTGAACCGCACCGTCGGCCAGGTGCGCGCCGTCGACGGCGTGGACTTCACCCTGGCAGACGGCGAAACCCTCGGCCTGGTCGGCGAGAGCGGCTGCGGCAAGACCACCGCCTCGCGCTGCATCCTGCGCGCCATCGATCCCACCGCCGGCGAGATCCTCTACCGCACCCGCGACGGCCGCAGCGTGGACCTCGCCGCCGCCCCCCCGGGCGTCATGGCCGGGCTGCGCGCCGAGATCCAGATGGTGTTCCAGGACCCGTTCGGCTCGCTCAATCCGCGCATGAACCTGCTGGACAACGTCGGCGAGCCGCTGCTGGTCAACGGCATGAAGAACCGCACCGAACGGGCGGACCGCGTGGCGGAGCTGCTGCGCCTGGTCGGACTGCGCCCGGAATTCATGCACCGCTTCCCGCATGCCTTCTCCGGCGGCCAGCGCCAGCGCATCGGCATCGCCCGCGCGCTGGCCACCAACCCGCGCCTGGTGGTCGCCGACGAGCCGGTCTCGGCACTCGATGTCTCGGTGCAGGCCCAGGTGCTGAACCTGCTGCTGGAGCTTCAGGACCGGCTCGGCCTGACATTCCTGTTCGTCGCCCACGACCTCAGCGTGGTGCGCCACATCTGCGATCGGGTGGCGGTGATGTATGTCGGCCGCATCGTGGAACTGGCCCCCACCGACCGGCTGTTCGCCCGGCCGCGCCACCCCTACACCGCCGCCCTGATGCGCGCCGTGCCGGTCGCCGACCCGCGCATCAAGCTCGGCGACGGCATCCTGCGCGGCGAGGTGCCCAGCCCCGCCAACCCGCCCAGCGGCTGCTATTTCCACCCCCGCTGCCGCCACGCCCAGCCCATCTGCGCCGCCGAGGCCCCGCCCCTGCGCGAGATCGCCCCCGGTCACCAATCCGCCTGCCACTTCGCCGACACGCTGGAACTGGCCGGGGCCTGAACCCACCCCACAAGGCGTGCCCGTTCAGCGTGCGGCGGCGGCCCGGAACAGATACAGCCCGCTGCCGGCGATCACCAGCGCGCCCAGGACGGTGAACGCACCGATCGTTTCGCCGAACACAACCGCCCCGATCAGCACCGCCCACAGCAGCGAGGCATAGCCGAACGGCGCCAGCAGCGAGGCCGGCGCCAGCGCCAGGGCGCGGATCTGAAGGAAGTGGCCGGCGCCGACCAGCGCCCCGTGCACCAGCAGCAGCGCCACCAGCCATGGCGGCACCGGCACCCAGTAGAACGGAACCAGCAGGCTGGCGGCCACCAGCCCGACGGCGGAGACATGGAACAGGCTCGCGACCGGGGCGTCGTGCTGCGCGATGCGCCGGGTCAGCAACTGGTAGCAGGCATAGGCCGCCGCGGAGAGCAGCGGCAGCATCATCGCCCATTCCAGCTCCGTGGCCGCGAATCCAGGCCGGATCACCGCCACCACGCCCAGGAACCCCACCCCCACCGCGATCGCCCGCCGCCATCCCACGCGCTCGCCCAGCAACGGCAGCGACAGCAGCGTGACCAGCAATGGCGAGGTGAACGACAGCACCTTGGCGGTGGCGAACGGCAGATAGCTCAGCGCGAACACGAAGCTGCCCGCCGACAGCGTCAGCGCCAGCCCGCGCGCCAGCTGGATGCGCGGCGCGGTGGTGGCAACCAGCCCGCGCCAGCCCAGCCACGGCAACAGCAGCAGCAGCGCGCCGGTCTGCCCCACGAAGCGCAGCCACAGCAGCACCGGCACCGGATAGCTGGCGGTCAGGCCCTTGGTGACGGCATCCAGCAGGCTCGCCATGGTGGCGAAACCCAGCATCAGGGCAATGCCGGCGAGGGGGCGGTGGGGGGCGGACAACGGAACTCCCGGAGCGAACCGGCCCGGATCAGCGCCCGCCGCGGCCCGCCTGTCAATCCACCGCCCGCTCAGCCCGCCGCCAGTGCG
>JBIPLY010000376.1:0-4220 GCA_044369385.1 Acetobacteraceae bacterium
CGCGGCAACCCACTGATCTTCCGACATTGGCATCCCGGCATGGCGATGGTGACCGAGCGCTTCGGCACGCTGCGCCCGACCGGCGATGCGGGCCGGCCGGACTGGCTGCTGGTGCCGCTGCTGGCCTTCGATCGCGTCGGGCGGCGGCTTGGCTATGGCGGCGGGTATTACGACCGCACCCTGGCCGGGTTGGCGGGTGCCGTGGCCATCGGTGTCGGCTGGGCGGCGCAGGAGATGGCGGAAGTGCCGGCCGGCGCGCATGACGCCCGGCTGGATGCGATCGCCACCGAGCGCGAGGTGGTGCGGGTCACCTGAGCGCGCCCGCCGGTTCGCTGGGCGCGGCGGCGGGAACATGCCATAGGATTGGGCGCGGAAGGCGAACGCGGGGCGGGCGCGGCCTTCATCACGGAGGATGTCGGATGGAGCCTGACGTGGAGCGAGCGGACACCTGGCGGAACGGGCGGCTGGTGTTTGCGGTGGCCACGTTCCTGCTGTCGTTCGCCCTGGTCGTGGCGTCGCAGGTCAATGGCGGGGCCTACCGCGCCGACCTGGCCACCACCGGGGACCAGGCGGCGCATTTCGTGACGTCGCTGATGATCCACGATTATGTCATCCAGGCGCTGGGGCGAAACCCGATGGCCTTCGCCCTGGACTACTACGCCCACTTCCCCCGCGTCGCCATCGGCCACTGGCCGCCGGTGTTCCACGCCCTGATGGCGGTCATCATGCTGGCGGCGGGCCGGGCGCTGATGGTGGTGCTGGTGGTCCAGGCGGTGATGCTGGCGGCACTGGCCGCCACGGTCGCCATCGTGGTCGCGCGCCGCCACGGGCGGGTGATCGGAGGTGCTGCGGCGCTCGCGGTGCTGCTGCAACCGACGAACCTGTTCCTGGCCAATGCGGTGATGCTGGATTCGCTGCTGGCGCTGGGGATGCTGCTGTCGGTTCTGGCATGGGAACGCTATGCGCAGACGGTGGACTGGCGCTGGTCGCTGGCATTCGGGCTGCTGGCGAGTGCGACGGTCATGACGAAGGGCAACGGCTACGCACTGGCGCTGCTGCCGGTGTGGCACGCGATCCTCGTCCGGCGGCCGGGCTTGCTGTTGAACTGGCGCAGCTGGGTTGCGGCCGGCGTGGTCCTGGCGCTGACCGGCCCGTGGATGCTCCTGACCTACAAGATCTCCAGCGACGGCTTCGTCTATTCGTGGGGCCCGGCCTACACCGCTGCGGCCTTGCGCGGCTTCGCCGGCTTCATGACCGAGCATGTCGGGTGGCCGATCCTGCTGCTGTTTGCCGCAGGGGCGGCGCGCGCGGTGCATGACGTGCTGCGCGGCGGCGCCACGCCGGACCCGCGCGGGGCGATCATGCTGGCGGCGGTGCTGGCGATCTTTTCGTTCTCCTGCCTGGTCCCGGCCGACATCCAGCCGCGCTACCTGGTGCCGCTGCTGCCGCCGATGATCGTGCTGGCGGCCGATGGGGCCTGCTTCCTGGTGGCCTGGGTGGCCAAGTCCATCCGGCCGGCGGCAGGGTGGTCCGGCAAGGTGGCGATGGTCGCCGCGGTCCTGCTGGTCGGCGGCATGGCCAGCGTGGCGCGCATTCCATATGCCTCGTCCTACCAGATGGACCAGGTTGCGGAGCGGATCATGCGCGCCCAGCCGGCCAACCGCATTGTGCTGATGGTCGGCGCCCCCGCCGCGGAAGGGGCGCTGATCGCCGCCTTTGCCGCGCGCGATCCGAACCGGAGCTTCTACATCGTGCGCGGTGCCAAGGCGTTGGCATCGGGCAATTTCATGGGCCTCAACTACCAGGCCCGGTTCCAGACCGCGGAGGCGCTGGCGGAGTGGCTGACGCAGATGCCGTTCGGGTGGATCGTCCTGGAGCAGGCGCCGGAGAACAGCCGGTTCGGCCATGTGGACCAGGTGGCCGCCCTGTTGGCGCAGCAGGCGCGCGTCGCGGTGCTGGACCTGCCCACCAGCTTCGGCCGGGTGCGGCTGTTCACGAACAGCGAGGCGGAGATGCCGCCGGCGGCACTGGAAAAGCTGCTGAACGAGATCCGGCCGCAGAAAGTGATCGGGCAGAACTGATGGAAGACGTCATGCAGTGCCTGGCGAAACGCCCGGCGGCGAAGCCCCCGCGGTGAGGATTCTCTTTCTCGGCGACGTGGTCGGCCGCACCGGGCGCGATACGCTGGTGGCGAAGCTGCCCGGTCTGCGGGCGCAGTTGCGCGCCGACCTGGTCATCGTCAATGGCGAGAACGCCTCCCACGGCTTCGGCCTGGCGCCAGAGATGACGCGCGCCTTCTTCGCCGCCGGCGCCGATGTCATCACGCTGGGCAACCATGCCTGGGACCGCAAGGAAATCCTCGGCTAGAGCAATATCCGACCGGATGGAATCATCCTGTCGGAAGATTTGCGTTCTTGAACAAAGAGCTAGAGCGGCGACACGCCGCGGCTGATCCGCCCGCTGAATTTTCCCCCGGGCACCGCCGGCGCCGCCCCCCGGCGCTGGGGTGACCACCGTTGAACTGGCCGATGGCCGCCGCGCCGTGGCGGTCAACGCCATGGGCCGGCTGTTCATGGACGCGCTGGACAGCCCGTTCCGCCTGACGGCGCAGGAGCTGGCGGAGCTGCCCGCCGGGCCGCACGACGCGACCCCGCAGGCGGTTGCCACCGAACGGGCAGTGATCCGCGCGGGCAGATGACGCAGCCGGGCTGCCCCGGCTGTCAGCCCTCCTGGATGGCGAAGAACTTCCGCACCGGGGTCACCGTTTCCCACACGCCCCTGAAGCCCTTGGGGATCAGGAAGGTATCGCCGGCGCGGTAGGTCTCGGTGTGGCCGTTCTCGTCGGTGAGGCGGACCTCGCCTTCCAGCAGGGTGCACAGCTCGTCCTTGGTGTAGTGGATGTCGGCGCGGCCCGGCTGGGCGGCCCAGAAGCCGGCGCGGAAGCCGTCGCGCTGGTACCAGGTGCGGCTGGTCATGCGCTTGCCCGGCTCCGGCTGGGAGGCAGCGTCGAAGCGGATGGTCTGGATCGTGGCAATGGGGGCATCGTTGGGCATGGCAGGCTCCTTTCCCTGGTATCGCATGCCCATAGCACGACCGCACCTTGTGGACGACTTCGTTGACGCAGGCGCGGCCGCCACTTACACGGCGTGAGTCCTGGCGCGGTGGCGACGGGGCTGAAGCTGGACGCGAGGCAGATGCGAATCCTGTTCCTGGGCGATGTGGTCGGGCGCAGCGGGCGCGATGCGCTGGTGGCGAAGCTCCCCGCATTGAAGCGCGATCTGCGGGCCGAGCTGGTGATTGTGAATGGCGAGAATGCCAGCCACGGATTCGGCCTGGCGCCCGATATGGCGCGGGCCTTCTTCGCCGCCGGGGCGGATGTGATCACGCTGGGCAACCATGCGTGGGATCGCAAGGAGATCCTGGGCTACATCGCCGAGACCCCGCAACTGATCCGGCCGCTCAATTTTCCGCCGGGGACGCCGGGGGCCGGGGTGACGACGGTGGAACTGGCCGACGGGCGCAAGGCGGTGGTGCTGAATGCCATGGGGCGGCTGTTCATGGATGCGCTGGACTGCCCGTTCCGGCTGACGGCGCAGGAACTGGCGCGTTACAAGCTGGGATCTTCGGTGGCGGCGATCGTCATCGATTTCCACGCCGAGGCCACAAGCGAAAAAATGGCCTTCGCGCACAGCTTCGACGGCCAGGTCTCGCTGGTGGTCGGCACCCACACCCATTGCCCCTCCGCCGACCACCAGATCCTGCCCGGCGGCACCGCCTTCCAGTCCGATGCCGGCATGTGCGGCGATTACGACAGCGTGATCGGCATGCAGAAGGAAGGGGCGGCGATCCGCTTCTGGCGCAAAATGCCCGGCGAACGCCTGGCCCCGGCCGAGGGCGAAGCCACACTCTGCGGCCTGATGGTCACCACATCCGACACCACCGGCCTGGCCCTGGCCGTCGAACCACTGCGCCTCGGCGGGCGACTGTCCCAAGCCATGCCAACGGTGTAGAAGCCGCGGGCGTTTGGAGCGAGGAAGCAAGCAAGGCCAGGGCGCTGCCCTGGACCCGCTGGGGCCGGCGGCCCCAGACCCCTTTCGTTTTTCGCCTTCGACGGGGTGGGGCCATCGCGGCCAATCGGACCGTACGGACGGCCCCACCCCGCCGAAGGCGACAGTCATGAGGGTCCAGGGGTCTCGGACCCCGGGTGGGGTCTGGGGCAC
>JBIPLY010000377.1:0-4215 GCA_044369385.1 Acetobacteraceae bacterium
GGGCGCGAGGGCGCGGCGCCGGCCGGGCGCGATGCCCGCCCCAACCTGGTGACACCGCAGCGGCCGGCGCCGCGACGATAGGGTCGACGATGAAACGCTTCTGGGACCACGCCACCACCGAGCCGGTCGGCGATCGCTGGCAGGTGCTGCTGGACGGCAAGCCGATGCGCCTGCCGGGTGGGGCGCCGCTGCTGCTCGCCGGCCCGGCGCTGGCCGCCGCGATCGCCGTGGAATGGCAGGACGCCGGCGGGGCGAAGGGCGGCGAGATGAGTTTTGCCGATACCCCGCTGACCCGCCTGGCCGGCACCGCGCAGGAGCGGGTGGCGCCGCGGGCGCGGGCCGTCGCCGAGGAACTGGCGCGCTACGGCGAGACCGACCTGCTGTGCTACCGCGCCACCGATCCCGACGACCTGGTGCGGCGCCAGGCGGCAGCGTGGCAGCCCTGGCTGGACTGGGCGGCGGCGCGGTACGGCGCGAGGCTGGAGGTGACGCAGGGCGTGATGCACCGTGCCCAGCCGGCCGAGGCCCTCGCCACCCTGGGCGGGGTGGTCGCCGCCTTGTCGGTGCCGGCGCTGACGGCGCTGGGCCTGGTGGTGCCGGCCACCGGCAGCCTGGTGCTGGGGCTGGCGCTGGCCGAGGGTGCGCTGGACGCCGCGGGGGTGGCGCAGGCCGCCCAGCTCGACGAGCTCTACCAGGCCGAGCTGTGGGGCGTGGAATGGGAGTCCCAGGAGCGGCGCGAGCGCATCGCCGCCGAGATCGCGCTGGCGGCGCGGTATCTGGCGCTGGCCGGGGGTTAGAGCGTGATCGTCGGAGGCGGAATCGCCGGAGACGTGAATCACGCGATCAAACAAAGGGCTAGGAGCCTGTCCGAGAATTTTCTAGCCGACGCGATCGTGTCTTTGATTGAGTGTTTTCATGAGCAAGACCTTCCGCGAGTGGGACGTTGATCAGTGCTGGCTGCTGCCGCCGTCGTTGCATCAGTTCGTGCCTGCGGGTCATCTGGCGCATTTCATTCGGGATACGGTGCGCGAGGGGTTGGACCTGTCGACGATCACCGGTGTCTACAGCGCAGCCCAAGGTCAGCCGCCCTATCACCCGGGGATGCTGACGGCGCTGCTTCTCTATGGCTACAGCCGCGGCATCTACTCCAGCCGCAACTGGCGCGGGCGTGTGAGGAGCGGGTGGACGTGATGGCGGTGACCGGGTTGAACCGGCCGGACTTCCGCACCATCAGCGACTTCCGCCGCCGGCACTTGGCTGCGCTGTCGGACCTCTTCGTGCAGGTGCTGCGGCTCTGCCAGGCGGCCGGGCTGGTCAAGCTGGGGCATGTGGCGGTGGACGGCACCAAGCTGCGCGCCAATGCGAGCAAGCACAAGGCGATGAGCTACCGGCACATGGTGCGCCAGGAGCCGAAGCTGGCGGCCAAGGTGCAGGCCTGGCTGGAGCGGGCCGCGGCGGCTGACGCGGCGGAGGATGCCGCGCACGGCGAGGCCCGTGGCGACGAGACGCCCGCTTGGATCGCTGACAAGCAGCGCCGGCTCGAGCGCATCCGAGCCGCCAAAGTGCTGCTCGAGGCCGAGGCCAAGGCCGGACCCGGTGGCACCGACCCTGACGGCCCCGGCCCGTCCTCGGGCATGCAGGAGCGTGGCAATCGCAAAACCCGGCCGGCCGACACCCCGCCAGACAAGGCACAACGCAACTTCACCGACGGCGACAGCCGCATCCTGCCGAGCCAGGGCGGGTTCATCGCCGGCTAATACGGACAGATCGCGGTCGATGCCGCGCACCAGGTCATCGTCGCCCACCGCCTGGCCACCAACCCGGCCGACTTCGCCGCCCTGATCCCGCTGGTGGACCAGGCAGGTGCGAACCTCGGCCACAAGCTGCGCGAGGTGTCGGGCGACACAGGGTTCGCCACCGAAGCCAACCTCACCGCCATGGCAGGTCGTCGAGCCCGTCTTCGGACACATCAAGCAAGCCAGAGGGTTCCGACAGTTCCTCCTGCGCGGTCTCACGAAGGTCAGAGGCGAATGGGCAATGGTGTGCACCGCCCACAACCTCCTCAAGTTGCACCGACCAACGGCGTGAGAAGACGCCCTCCCTAACGTGCTCCCGAAACACACCGTGCAATGAAACCGCCCTAAACGATTCTCGGACAGGCTCCTAGCCGGCCAGGATCGCCTCGACCACCGTCTGCACCTCCAGCGCCTCGGCCAGGGTGGCGAGGTGGTGGGGCTCGCCGCGGACCATGCGCACGACGCCTTCGAGCTGGCGGCGCAGCACCAGCGGGCGCATGCGCTCGTTCGGCATGGCGGCATCGTCGGCCACCCAGGCGCCGTCGATCAGCCGTTCGGCCACCGACCAGTCGCGCAGCCGGATCGCGCCGGCGCGGCCCCACAGGGTCCAGCTGTTGTGGTCGTCCTTCAGCGTGGTGCCGACGCCGCCCAGCAGGCTTGCCGGCAGGCCGCCGGCGGTGAGGCGGGCGGCGATGGCGCGCTCGCTGGCGTCCGGGGTGTGGAAGCTGGCCTGGCCCTGTTCCAGCAGCATCGGCCCGCAGAGGCGGCGGGTGAGGAACAGGAAGTGGGAAACCACCTCGCGGGTGAAGCCGCCCTGGGCCGGGCGGTCCAGCCACCCGGCGGCATCGCGCTGCCAGGAGCGGGGCCAGGCGGCGAAGCTGGTCTCGATCTCCAGGCGGTGCGGCGTGCCGATCGCGGGCAGCCAGTCGCGCAGCGTGGCGACGCCCAGCGAGGAGGCCATCGGGAAGTTCACCGCGGCGCGCGCGCCGGGGTTTGCCGCCACGAAGGCCCGGGCGGCGGCAACATCGACGGCCAGCGGCTTTTCGCAGAAGGCGGCCTTGCCGGCGGCGAGCGCCGCGCTGGCGTGGTCCAGGTGGCTGGCGGGCGGGCTGGCGACATAGACGCAGTCCGCGCCGTCGATCAGGGCGGCGGCGGAGGGGGCGTGCGCGGCGAGGCTGCCGATGCGGGCCAAGGCGGCCGGCGAGGGGTCCCAGATGCCCGCGACCGTCACGCTGTCGGCCGCGTGTTCCAGGGCGGCGCGCAGCATCCGCTCGCCCATGATGCCCGCGCCGATGATGCCCAGCCTGACCATGCGAAGTCCCTCCGTCCCGCGCGCACTCTTGCGTGCCGCGCCCGGCCCCGTCATAGCCCGGGTGCAACCATCCATGGAACCGCCCCGATGCGCCCTTCTGGCCGTGCCCTCGATGCCCTGCGCGATGTCACCATCACGCCCGGCTTCTCTCACCATGCCGAAGGCTCGGTGCTGATCAGGATGGGCGGCACCGAGGTGCTGTGTGCCGCCAGCGTGGAAGCGCGGGTGCCGCCGTTCATGCGCAACCAGGGGCTGGGCTGGGTGACCGCCGAATACGGCATGCTGCCGCGCGCGACGCATACGCGCGGGGATCGCGAGGCGGCGCGGGGCAAGCAGTCTGGCCGCACGCAGGAGATCCAGCGGCTGATCGGGCGCTCGCTGCGCGCCGTGGTGGACCGCAAGGCATTGGGCGAGATGACGATCACGCTGGATTGCGACGTGCTGAACGCCGATGGCGGCACGCGCTGCGCCAGCATCACCGGGGCCTGGGTGGCGCTGAACCTGGCGCTGAAGCACCTGGTGCGGATGAACGTGATCAAGACGGTGCCGCTGATCGGGCAGGTGGCCGCCGTGTCCTGCGGGCTGTACCAGGGCAGCGCGGTGCTGGACCTGGACTACGCCGAGGACAGCGATGCCGAGGCGGATGCCAATTTCGTGCTGACCGATGGCGGCGGGATCGTGGAGATCCAGGGCACCGCCGAGAAGGCGCCGTTCAGCGACGCGCAGTTCTCCGAGCTGATGCGCCTGGCCCGGGTGGGCACGGAGCGGCTGTTCGCGATGCAGCGCGCGGCGGTGGAGGCGGGCTGATGGCGCGCACGCTGCCGCCGGGGGCGCGGCTGGTGCTGGCCAGCCACAATCCGGGCAAGCTGCGCGAGATCGGCGAACTGTTGGCGCCGCTGGGGGTCGAGGTCGTTTCGGCGGGTGCCTTGGGGTTGCCGGAGCCGGCGGAGGGCGAGACGAGCTTCGAGGAGAACGCACGGATCAAGGCGCTGGCGGCGGCGACGGCGAGCGGGCTGCCGGCGATGTCCGACGATTCCGGCTTCTGTGTGTCGGCGCTGGGCGGGGCGCCGGGGGTGGTTTCCGCCCCCTGGGCCGGGCCGGGCAAGG
>JBIPLY010000378.1:0-4213 GCA_044369385.1 Acetobacteraceae bacterium
CCCGGCAAGATCGTCGCCACCTCGCAGGAAGTGGACGTCATGGTGCTGGATGTCGACAGCTCCAAGCGCCGCATCTCGCTCGGCCTGAAGCAAGTCCAGCGCAACCCCTGGGAGCAGTTCGTCGACGAGCATCCGGTCGGCACCGTGGTCGAGGGCGAAATCCGCAACATGACGGAATTCGGCCTGTTCATCGGCCTGACCGCGGACATCGACGGCATGGTCCACATGTCCGACCTGTCGTGGGACGAGCCCGGCGAGCTGGCGATGGCCAAGTTCGAGCGCGGCCAGATCCTGAAGGCCAAGGTGCTGGACGTCGATGTCGAGAAGGAGCGCATCTCGCTCGGCATCAAGCAGATGGCCGAAGATCCCGCCGCCGGCGTGCTCGACACCATCAAGAAGGGCGACATCGTCACCTGCGTGGTGACCGCGGTGCAGTCCAACGGCATCGAGGTCAAGGTGGACGAGGTCCTCACCGGCTTCATCCGCCGTGCCGAGCTGGCGCGCGACAAGGGCGACCAGCGCCCGGACCGCTTCGCCATCGGCGAGAAGGTGGATGCCCGCATCACCGGCATCGACCGCGCCGCCCGCAAGCTCCAGCTCACCATCAAGGGCAAGGAGATCGAGGAGGACAAGCAGGCGATCGCCGAGTTCGGCACGTCCGACAGCGGCGCCTCGCTGGGCGACATCCTGGGGGCGGCGATCCGTCGCCGCAACCAGCAGTTCAATGCAGAGTAATCTGCCAGGAACTGCCGGGCGATGAGCCTGGAATCCGATCTGCTCCTGGACAGGCGGCGCCTCAAGCGCCGCCTGTTGCTTTGGCGGGTGGTGGCGCTGCTGGCCGTGGTCGGCACGCTGCTGCTGGGCATGAAACTTGACGGCGAACTGCCCGGCTCCGGCGAGCACATCGCCCGCCTGACTGTCACCGGCCCCATCGCCGAGGATCGACGTGTCCTGGCCGCCATCGAGGCGATGGGCCGCGACCCCGCCGCCCGCGCCCTGGTGATCGCCATCGACAGCCCGGGCGGCACCGTCTCGGGTGGCGAGGCGCTGCACCGCGCCATTGCCCAAGTGGCCGCGCGCAAGCCGGTGGTGGCCGTGATGGGCGCGACGGCCGCCTCGGCCGGCTACATGATCGCCGTCCCGGCCGCACGCATCTTCGCCCGCGAGGCCACCCTGACCGGCTCGATCGGGGTGAAGCTGATGATGCCCGAGTTCTCGGGGCTGCTGGAGAAGCTGGGCGTGGGCGACAACTCGCTCGCCTCCGGCCCGCTGAAGGATGAGCCGAGCCTGGCGCGCCCGATGTCGCCGGCCGGGCGCACGGTGATGCGCGGGATCCTCGATGACCTGCACGACCAGTTCGTCGCCATGGTCGCCAGCGGGCGCAACATGCCGACCGCCCGCGTGCGCGAGCTGGCCGACGGGCGCGCCTATACCGGGCGGCAGGCGCTCGCCCTCGGCCTGGTCGACGCCATCGGCGGCGAGGCGGAGGCGCGGGCCTGGCTGGCCGCGACCTATTCCCTGCCGGCCACGCTGAAACTGCGCGATGTCGGAAAGCGCGGCTGGGCCGATCGGATGGCCGATGGCGCGGGGCTGGACGGGAGCTTGTCGGGCCTGCTCGGGGCGCTGATTAAAACTGTTCTCTCTCAAAGGCTTGACGGTGCCTGGGCCATCTGGCAGCCTGGGATGGAAGAATGAACGACCCGGCCAGCCCACCCGCAGGCCCAGCTCCAGCCCCCGAACACCAGCCAAGGATGCACGGATGACCAAGTCGGAACTGATCGCCGAGCTGGCCGCCGCCAATCCGCACCTGCTCAGCCGCGACGTCGAGACCATCGTCGCCACCATCTTCACCGAGATCACTGCCGCCCTGTCGCGCGGCGAGCGGGTGGAGCTGCGCGGCTTCGGCGCCTTCACCATCAAGAAGCGCGACGCCCGCACCGGCCGCAACCCGCGCACTGGCGAAGCGGTTCCGGTCGACGAAAAGGTCGTGCCCTTCTTCAAGGCCGGCAAGGAACTGCGCGACCGCGTCAACCGCGGCAAGAGCTGAGCCGGCCGCCATGCGCCGGCTGGCCTGGCGGCTCCTGCTGCTCGCCCCGCTGCTGCTGCTGGTCGTGGTTTTCGCCTTGTCCAACGCCGAGCCGGTGCGCCTGGACCTGTGGCCCACCGACATGGTCTTCGTCGCCCCGCTCTCGCTGCTGATGCTCGGCGCGATGGGCCTGGCCTTTCTGCTGGGCGCGCTGGCCACCTGGTTCGCCGGCCTCGGCGCCCGGATGCGCGCGCGCCGCGCCGAGCGCACCATCACCGCGCTGCGTGCCGAACTCGACGCCGCCCGCGCCCGCCCGGGCCAGCCGCCGGTCATCCTGCCGCCCATCCCGGCCAGCCCGCCATGACCGTCGCGATCAAGATCTGCGGCATCACCACCGACGACGGCATGGATGCGGCCATCGCCGCCGGCGCCGACTGGGTCGGGCTGAACTTCTTCCCCGCCTCGCCCCGCTTCCTCACGCCGGCCCGGGCCGCCGCCCTGCTCCGCCCCGCGCCCCCATGGCGCGTCGGCCTGTTCGTCAAGCCCGACGACACCGCCATTGCCGAAGTGCTCGCCGCAGTGAAGCTGGACATCCTGCAGATCTACGCCGACGCCCCGCGCGCCGCGGCCATCCGCGCCCGCTTCGGCCTGCCGGTCTGGCGCGCCGTGGGGGTGACCAGCGCCGCCGACCTGCCAGCCACCGACGAAGGGCTGGACGGCTTCGTGATCGAATCCAAGCCGCCCTCCGGCTCGACCCGCCCCGGCGGCAACGCCACGCGCTTCGACTGGTCGGTGCTGGCCGGCTGGCAGGCGCCGGCGCCATGGATGCTGGCCGGCGGCCTCGACCCCGGCAATGTCGCCGCGGCCATCCGCGCCACCGCCGCCCCGGCGGTCGACGTCGCCTCCGGTGTGGAATCCGCCCCCGGCATCAAGGACCCCGCCCGCCTCGCCGCCTTCGCCGCCGCCGTGCGGGGCGCATGATCATCGCTCCCGCAACGCCGGATGATGCCGCCGAACTCGGCCGCGTCCATGTCCAGGCCTGGCGCGAGGCCTATCCCGGGCTGGTGCCCGATGCGGTGCTGGCAGCCCTCGACCCTGCCGAGCGCGCCGCCCTGTGGACCCGCATCCTGGCCACCGACGAAATTGTGCTCCTGGCGCGCCACCCCGCCGGCGCCATCCACGGTTTCATCGCCGCAGCACTGCAGCGCGAACCCGGCATCCTGCCCTTCGCGGCCGAGATCGGCGCGCTCTACCTGTTGCGGGTCGCCCAGCGCCAAGGCCTCGGTCGGGCGCTCATGGCCGGCGCCGCGCGGACGCTGCTGGCGCGCGGCCTGGGCTCGGCCAGCCTGTGGGTGCTGGACGGCAACACCGCGGCGATCGCCTTCTATACCGCGCTCGGCGGCCGCATCGTCCACCAGCGCCCCTTGCCGGCACGGCGCGACTGGCCCGGCCACGAAACCGCCTATGCCTGGGACGACCTGCGCACCCTGGCCGGCTGACCCGCCCGCGCCACCCGGCCCCCGCGCCACCCGGCCATGCCGACACAACAGGCCGCGCCTTCCGGACAGTGCGGTATCAATGCGCTCCCTCGCCGCGAAGAGTCCCATGGCGCTCTCCCCCGCCGCCATCCAGCGCGGCCTGTTCCTCTTCCTGTGCCTCGTCTGGGGCACCAACTGGCTCGCCATGAAGGCTGGCACCGCCGAGGTGCCGCCCGGCATCTATTCGGGCCTGCGCTGGAGCGTCGCCGGCACCGTGCTGCTGGCCTTCCTCGCCCTGCGCGGCGACCCCGTCCGGGTTCCCGCGCGCCTGTGGGGCCGCATCATCTGGGTCTCGGTGATGATGATCCCGCTCAACGCCGTGATCATGCTGTACGGTCTCCGCCACATCAGCAGCGGCCTGGCCGCGGTGCTGAATTCGGCGCTCACCCCCATCGCGATGGTCGGTTTCGCCGCCATGCTCGGCCAGGAGCGCTTCAGCCGCCGCCATCTTGGCGCGCTGGCCGTGGGCGTTGTCGGCGTGCTGGTGCTGTATGGCCCGAAGGCCGCGGTCGGCGATCTCGACACGCTGGAGATCCTCGGCGCCACCGGCGTGGTGCTCGGCAACCTCGCCTATTGCTATTCCTCGGTCGCCGCCCGGCCGCTGATGCGCAGCCTGCCGCCGGTCCACCTGGTGGCGATCACCAACTTC
>JBIPLY010000379.1:0-4209 GCA_044369385.1 Acetobacteraceae bacterium
GGAGACGCTGCCGCCCGCCTACCTGACCCACGAATACATGAACGAGTCCTGGCGCCCCTGCTTCCACGCCGATGTCGCCGCCGCCCTGGCCCCGGCCCGGCTGGAATACGCCGCCTCCGTCCGGCTGATGGAAAACTTCCCGGAGATGATGCTGACGCCCGCCCAGCGCGCCATCCAGGACCGCTTCGACGATCCGCTGATGCGCGAGCTGGTGACCGACACCTGCATCAACCGCACCCTGCGCCACGATGTCTATGTCCGCGGCGCCACCAGGCTGTCCGCCCGCGCCCGCGATGCCGCCCTGGGCGCGGTGCCGATGGCGCTGGCCACCGCGCCGGAGGCCTTCGTCTATACGCTGAAGCTCCCGGCCGGCGAGGCGCAACTGCCCGAACCCGCCTTCCGCCCGCTGGTCGAGGCGCTGGCGCACGGCCCGCGCGACATCGCCAGCCTGATCGCCGCGCGCGGCGCCGGGCCGGGCAATCCCGGCGAAGTGGCGATGGTGCTGGCCGGCACGCTCCAGGCGCTGGTTGCCACCCGCCCCGATGCGCCGCCCTCGGCCCGGGCGCAGCGCTTCAACACCGCCCTGGCCCGGCGCCATGTGCGTCTGGATGCGCTGAACGCCGCGATCGTGGCCGCCAGCGGCCGCCTCGGCGCCGGCCTGCCGATGCGCGCCGGCGAGTTGCTGCTGGTCGCCCGGATCGGCGAAGCAGGCGGGGTGCCGGACCCCTTGGCCTTCGCCGCCGAGCTGCTGCCCGCCGGCACCGAGGCCGAGCGCGCCGCCCTGGCCGATACGCTGGCGATGATCCTGCGCGACCGCCTGGCGGTATGGCAGCGGGCCGGCGTGGTGTAGTTATTCCACCAGCCGCGCCCGCAACACCGCCAGCCTGGCGTCGTCCAGCCCCAGCCGGTCGTGCAGATAGGCATCGATGCTGCCCCACCCCGCATGGATGGCCTCATACGCCGCCTCCAGGAACGCCGGCTGCACCGACAGCAGCGTATCCGCCACCACCGGCGTCAGCCCGGCCGAGACCTCGGCATCGCGCCGCCACAGCCGGTTGGTCGCCAGGTAGTCGTCGTGGATCACCTCGTCCGCCACCCCGAGGGCCGCCAGCAGCAGCATCGCCGCCACCCCGGTGCGGTCCTTCCCGGCGGTGCAATGGAACAGCAGCGGCGCCGGCTCCTCATGGAGCAACAGGTCGAACATGGCGCGATAGCGGTGATGCCAATCGGTGACATAGGCGCCATAGGCCGCGCGCATCACCCGCACCACGTCCGCGCTGGTGGAATTCGGGTCCGCCACCAGGTCGCTGAGCGCGGCGCCGATCGTCGGCTGGATGGTCAGTTCGTGGATCGTCACCCCCTCGGTCAGCCGCGTCGGCCAGCGCGCCCGCTCACCGTCGCCGCGGAAATCGACCACATGGCGCACCCCCATCCCGCGCAGCGCCACGATATCGGCCGGCGTCAGCCCGTGCAGCGCGGCCGAGCGGAACACCTGCCCGCGCCGCACCCGCCCGCCCGCCCGCGTCGGCCAGCCGCCGAGGTCACGCAGGTTGCTGGCACCCTCCAGCGGGATGCTGTGCGGCAGGTCGACAATCGTGGACATCAGCCATTCTCTCCGTGATCGAATTCGAACCGATACCCCGCGCCCGCGCGCCGCACCCAGCCGACATGCGGCACGCCGAAATGCGCCGGGAACACGCGCGCCCCGGTCGCGCAGCACAGCTCCAGCACCCGCCGGCGCGACGCCTCGGCCGCGCGCGGATCGGAGCAGAACCGGCTCGACCATTCCGGCCGATAGACCTGGATCGGGTGGTGCATCACATCGCCCAGGAACACCGCCTGCTCCCCGCCGGACAGCAGCCGCAGGATCACATGCCCCGGCGCATGGCCCGGCGCCGGCTCGATCAGCAGCCCGTCGCCGAGCTGGTCGGTCATCGAAACCTCCATCGCCTGGCCCGATTCGATCACCGGCAGCACCGAGTCGCGAAAGATCGCCGCCTGTCCCGCCGCCAGCGCCGGGTTGCGCGCAGGGTCCCAGTGATTGCGCTCGACGCTCGAAAAAACATACTTCGCATTCGGAAACGTCGGCACCCACCGCCCGTCCAGCAACTGCGTGTTCCAGCCCACGTGATCGACATGCAGATGGGTGCAGAGCACGAAATCCACCTCCTCCGGCCGCACCCCGGCGGCTTCCAGCCGCGCCAGGTACGGCGTGTCCAGCATATGGAACCGCTCCGCCCCCGGCCGGTCCTTGCCGTTGCCGCAGCACGTGTCGACCAGGATGGTGTGGTGCTTCGTGCGGATCACCCAGGAATGGATCGAGGAGATGAATTTTCCGGATGCCGCCTCGAAATAATTCGGCGCCAGCCAGCCGCCATGCTCGCCCAGCACCGCCGGGTCCCAGTCCGGCAGCAGGTGCTGCGCCGGGAAGCCAGCCCCCATCTGCTCATAGACCCGGGTCACCGTGGTCTCGCCGATCCTGCGCGTGGTCATGGGCGGTTCACCTTGCGATCACTTGATCGGCAGATGACAGAAACCGCGGGCGTTGCGCAATGGCCGCGGCGAGCCAGGGCATGCTAAGACCGCGTTGAGAATTTTCCGCCACACTGCCTTTCCCGACCGCCATTCCCGACCGCCATTCCCTCGGCCGAGACCATGATCGACCCGCACCCCATCACCGACCTCGCCGACCAGGCCGTGATCCTGCCGCTGGTGCTCGCCACCGGCCTGGTGCTGCTCGCCGCCGGCTGGTGGCGGGGCGCTGCGGCCTGGTTCGTGGCGGTGCCCGGCACGCTCGGCGCGGTGCTGCTGGCCAAGCTGTCGACCATGGCCTGTCAGGGCCTGCTGCCCCCGATCGGGCTGTACAGCCCCAGCGGCCACACCGCCTCGGCCGCCGTGGTCTATGGCGGCATCCTGGCCCTGGTCATCGGCGGGCGGCTGGCGGCGGTGGCCAGCGCCGCGCTGGTCGCCGTGGCCATCGGCTACACCCGCCTCGCGCTTGACGTCCACACCCTGGCCGATGTCGTTGCCGGCGGCCTGCTCGGCACCGCTGGCGCGCTGGCACTGGCGATCCTTGCCGGCCCGCGCCCCGCCCTGCGCCGCGGCTGGGTGGGGGTTGCCGCCGCGGTGATCGTGGTGGTCGGCGTCTTCCACGGCCGCCACGTCTATGCCGAGATGCATATCCACCGCATCAGCCAGCAGATCTGGCCGCTCAGCCTCTGCACCGGCGCCTGAACGCCCGGGGGGTTTGAACCCGCGCCCGCCCGCCGGTATGGTCGCCCCGCATCCAGCGAGGGCCACACGATGAGCGACTACTTCTACGAACCCCGCAAGGGCCACGGCCTGCCGCATGACCCGTTCAAGGCCATCGTCGCCCCGCGCCCGATCGGCTGGGTCGCCACCGTCGATGCGCAGGGCCGCCCGAACCTGGCCCCGTACAGCTTCTTCAACGCCGTCTCCTCCTTCCCGCCGATGGTCTATTTCAACTCCGAAGGCCGCAAGGACAGCCTGAACAACGCCGAGGCGACGCGGGAGTTCACCTGCTCCCTGGTCGGCGCCGAACTGGCCCAGGCGATGAACGCCACCGCCGCCCCGGTCGCCCACGGCGTCAACGAGTTCCTCCTGGCCGGCCTGGCCATGGCCCCCAGCAGCAAAGTCCGCCCGCCCCGCGTGGCCGAGGCGCTGGCCGCGCTCGAATGCAAGGTCACCCAGATCATCCAACTCACGGATATCGAAGGAAAATTGCTCGACTCCTGGATGGTCCTGGGCGAGGTCGTCGGCGTCCACATCGATGACCGCTACCTGACCAACGGCCATTTCGACACCGCCGCCGCCCGCCCGATCGCCCGCTGCGGCTATCGCGGCGACTATGCCGAGGTGACCAGCCTGTTCGAAATGATCCGCCCCACCGCCTGACGCCCCCCACACGGCGCAACCGTCCCCCGCACAGGAAATCCGCCACCCGGCCTTGACGTCTCCCGCCCCCTGGGCCATTTCCGGTCAATCAGGACCCAGTCAGTCCGGAAAGGCCGCAATGCTCCGCCTGTCGAAACTCACCGATTACGCCGTGGTCGTGCTGCTGCGCCTGGATGACGGCGAGCGCGCAGCCCCCGACTGCATGCAGACCTCCCCCGGCCTGTCCGCCGGCACCGGCGTGCCGGAGCCGACGGTGGCCAAGGTGCTGAAGGCGCTGGCCAGCGCCGGCCTGGT
>JBIPLY010000070.1:0-13144 GCA_044369385.1 Acetobacteraceae bacterium
TGGGCGAGATCAATCCGGTGACCGTGATCGCCAAGCGGCCGATGCTGCGGGGGCTCGATGGCGGGCGGACACAGGAGGGGCCGATGCGCGTGCTGATCGACCGCGGCATCGCGGCAGAGGCAGCGGGCGCGGCGCTGGTGGTCAGCGTGTGCTCGGGCTTCACCGCGGCGGATATTTTCGACGTTGGGCCTTCGGTGACGGTGACGACGGATGGCAATCCCGCGGCGGGGCGGGCGATTGCCGAGGCGTTCATGGATCATGCCTGGGAGACCCGGGCCTATGTGGGGATCGTCGACTGGTCGATTGCGGATGCCGTGGCGCATGCGAAGGCGGGCGAGGGCCAGCACAAGGCGCCGCTGGTGATGTCGGACGGCACGGACAATCCGGGCAGCGGGCATTACGGCGACACCACCGATATCCTGCGCGCGATGATTGCCGCCGATCTGCAGAATGCGTGCTTCTATGCGATCTACGATCCCGAAGCGGCGCTGGAATGTGCCGCGATCGGGGCGGGGAATTCCGGCACGATCACGCTGGGCGGCAAGCACGACGCAAAATTCGGCGGCGGGCCGCTGACGCTGACCGGCGAAGTGGCGACGCTGTCGGGGGGGAAATTCCGCGCCTTCGGGCCGATGGGCGGCGGGGTTTGGCGGGACAAGGGGCTGTCGGCGCTGTTCCGCGTCGGCGGCATCGATATCTGCATCATCACCAATAACGGGCAGGCGGTGGATCTGGCGCAGTTGACCTCGCTGGGGGTCGATCCCGTCAGCAAGGACACGATTGCCGTGAAGTCCAAGCATCATTTCCGCGCCTGCTTCACGCCCATCGCGCGGGAGATCATCACCGTGGATGGCGGCGGGCTGGGCTCGGCGATCCTGTCGAACCCCGCGGGCTACAAGCGCGTGCGCCGGCCGATCTGGCCGATCGATGCCATCTGAAACCGGAGAGCGAAAATTGCCCAGCCGTTCCAAAGCCGCCGCTGCTGAAACACAAGCCGCCGCTGCGGCACCCAAAGCCGCCGCGAAGCCGCGCCGGACCGCGAAGCCGGCTGCCGCCGAGGCGGTGCCCGAGATGGCAGCCGAGGCGCCGGTGCCAGCCTCCGAACCGGTGGCTGCCGAACAGATCGAACACGTGGTGGCGGGGCTGGAGGCGCCGGCCGAAATCGTGGTGGATCGCTGGGGCATCCCGCATGTGCGGGCGAATACACGTCGAGACATCTTCTTCGTGCAGGGGTTCAACGCGGCGCGGGACCGGCTGTGGCAGCTCGACACCTGGCGCAAGCGCGGGCTGGGGCGGCTGGCGGCGGATTTCGGGCCGGGGTTCCTGGCGCAGGACCGGGCAGCGCGGCTGTTTCTCTACCGCGGCGACATGGATGCGGAATGGGGCAGCTACGGCACGCCCGAGGCGAAATCGATCACCGAGGCGTTTGCCGCCGGGATCAATGCGTTCATTGAGTTGTCCGACGCCGACCATGCGCTGCGCCCGCCGGAATTCGCAGCGATGGGAACGCGGCCGGAAAAATGGGCCGCCGAGGATGTGGTGCGCATCCGCAGCCATGCGCTGGTGCGCAACGTGCTGAGCGAGGTGGCGCGCGCGCAGGTGGCGGCCAGTGCCGGGATGGAAACCGACCAGGCGCGCATGGCGCTGGAGCCGGCCTGGACGCCGATTGTGGCCGAGGGGTTGGACCTGGCCTCGATCCCGGCCGATGTGCTGGATGATTTCAAGCTGGGGACGGCCGCGCTGGACATGCCGCCGGCGCGGCTGACGGCGACGCTGGCCGATGCCTGGAAATGGACCAAGGTCAACGAGCAGGGCAACGTCTATCTGGACGGGTCGAACAACTGGGTGGTGGCGCCGTCGCGCACCGAGACCGGGCGGCCGATCCTGGGCAGCGATCCGCATCGGGCGCACTCGCTGCCGTCGCTGCGCTATATCGTGCATCTCGACGGGCCCGGCCTGAATGCGATCGGCACCGGGGAGCCGGCGATCCCGGGCGTGTCGTTCGGGCATAACGGCACGGCGGGGTTCGCGCTGACCATCTTCCCGATGGACCAGGCCGACCTTTACGTTTACGAGACGAGCCCGACCGATCCCGATCTGTATCGCTTCGGCGACGGCTGGGAGCGGATGACCACGATCCGCGAGACGGTGCGGGTGCGCAGCGTGCCGGACCAGAGTGTGGTGCTGAAATTCACCCGGCATGGGCCGGTGCTGCGCCAGGACCGCAAGGCCAACCGGGCCTATGCCATCCGTTCCGTGTGGAGCGAGCCGGGGACGGCGGCGTACTACACCTCGCTGGCCTGCATGCAGGCGCAGAATGTGGACGAATATGCGGCGGCCGTGGCGCATTGGAAGGCGCCGACGATCAACCATGTCTATGCCGATACCGCGGGCACGATCGCCTGGCTGTCCTCCGGCCTGGTGCCGCATCGGCGGAATTTCGACGGGTTGCTGCCGGTGCCCGGCGATGGGCGCTACGAGTGGGACGGGTTCGTGGCGCCGACCGACCTGCCGCGGGAGATCAATCCGGCGAAGGGGTTCTTCGCCACCGCCAACGAGATGAACCTTCCGGCCGGCTATCCGATCGATGCGCGGCGGGTGGGGTTCGAGTGGTCCGAGCATTCGCGCACCGATCGCATCCACGAGGTGCTGGGCGAGCAGGAGGCGCATTCGCTGGCGCAATCGATGGCGTTGCAGACCGACAGCCTGTCGATCCCCGGGCGGCGGATGCAGGCGGTGGTGGCGCATCTGAGCGGCGAGGGTGACCTGGCCGGGGCGCTGGCGCTGTTGCGCGGCTGGGATGCGAAGCTGACACGGGATTCGGCGGCGGGTGCGCTGTTCGAGCTGTGGTGGACCAAACACCTGAAGCCGGCGATCCTGGACCTGCTGGTGGTTGACGCCAAGGTGCGGCCGCTGATGGCGCCGGGGGATCACGAGTATCTGCTGTGGATGATCGAGGGGATGGACCCGCGGCTGCGCGACCGCGATGCGCTGCTGCGGCGCACGCTGACCGCGGCCTTTGGCGATGCGCGGGCGCGGATGGGGGACAACCTGGCGAACTGGGCGTGGGGCAGCCTGCATCACGGCAAGTTCGTGCATCCGCTGTCCACCGTGCGGCCGGGGTTCCCCGAGGTGGGGCCGTTGCCGAAGGCGGGGTCGGGCTCCGTGGTGATGAATGCGGGGTATCGGCCGTCCGATTTCCGCGTCACCTCCGGGGCGTCGTTTCGCATGGTGCTGGATGTGGGGAACTGGGATGCCTGCGTCGCGGTCAACGCGCCGGGGCAGTCGGGCGATCCGCGCAGCCCGCATTACGGGGCGTTGGCGGAGACCTGGGCCGGTGAGGGCTATGTGCCGCTGCTGTATTCGCGCGCGGCGGTGGATGCGGCGGCGAGCCTGGTGATCAAGCTCGTGCCGGGCTGAGCCGGTGGACGGGCTGGTCACGCTGACGGCCGGGCGGGCGCGGTTGCGGCTGGCGCCGGCGGTTGGCGGGGCCGTGGTGGATTGGGTGGTGGCGGATGCGGCGGGGCGGCCGGTGCCGCTGTTGCGGCCGACCTCGGCGGCGGCGCTGGCGGCGGGGGAGGCGCGCGGGTTGGCGAGCTATCCGCTGGTGCCGCTGTCCAACCGGGTGGCGGGGAACCGCTTCTCCTTTGCCGGGCTGTCGTATGGGCTGCCGGCGTTGCTGGGCGAGCAGTATATCCACGGCGCGGGGTGGCAGCTGCCGTGGGAGGTGGTGGAGGCCGGGGCGGATCGGGCGGTGCTGCGGCTCTCGTATCCTGGCGGGGTGTTGTGGCCGTTCGCGTTTGTCGCCGAGCAGCGGTTTGCGTTGCTGCCGGATGGGTTGCGGCTGGAGATGACCGTGCGCAACAGCGGGGAACAGTTCGCGCCGGTGGCGATGGGGGCGCATCCGTTCTTTCCGCGCACGCCCGGGGCACGGCTGCGGTTCGCGGCGCGGCAGGTGTGGTTGCAGGACGGGGGGCGGATTCCGACGCGCTTGGTGGATGTGCCGGCGCAGTGGGACCATCGCGACGGGATGGGGGTGGGGCAGGTGGAGTTGGACCACTGCTTTGCCGACTGGAGCGCGGCGGGGATCGAATGGCCGGAGCATGGGCTGGGGCTGGCGATCTCGGCCGATCCGGTGTTCGGGCATGTCATCGTCTACACGCCGGCGGGGCGGGACTTCTTCGCCTTCGAGCCGGTGAGCAACATGACCGACGGGGTCAACCGGATCGACGGAGTGACCGAGCACGGCATGGCGGTGCTCAAGCCCGGGGAGGAGATCGCCGGGGCAATGCGTTTCATGGTGGAGGCTTTGGGATGAGCCGATCGACGGCGCGCTATGCCAGTCTGGAGGGGCGGGCGGTGTTGATCAGCGGAGGGGCGAGCGGGATCGGGGCGCATATGGTGCGCGAGTTCGCCGGCCAGGGGGCGCGGGTGACGTTCATGGACATCGATGACGCGGCGGCCGGGCGGCTGTGCGACGAGGTGGCGGGGGTGCGGTTCATTCACTGCGACATCACCGATATCCCGGCCTTGCGCGCGGCGGTGGCGGCGGCGGGCGCGGTGGACGTGCTGGTCAACAATGCGGCGCGGGATGACCGGCATACGCTGGAGTCCGTGGAGCCGGAATACTGGCGGCGGACGCTGGCGGTGAACCTGGACCACCAATTCTTTGCCACCCAGGCGGTGATGGCGGCGATGCGGGCGCGCGGGGCCGGGGCCGTCATCATGATGGGCTCGATCTCGTGGATGCGGGCCCGGGGCGGGATGGTGGGCTATACGGCGGCGAAGGCGGCGATCAACGGGATGACGCGGACGCTGGCGCGGGAGCTGGGGGTGGACGGGGTGCGGGTGAACTGCATCGTGCCCGGCGCGATCAATACCGAGCGGCAGGCCGCACTTTGGCGCTCGCCGGAGATGGACCGGCAGATCATGGAGAACCAGGCGCTGAAGCTGGCGCTGGACGGCAGCCATGTGGCGCGGATGGCGCTGTTCCTGGCCAGCGACGAGGCCGGCGGGATTACCGGGCAGAACTTCATCGTGGATGCGGGGATGACGTTGAACTGAAGGCAAGAGTCTTCTTTTTGTGAACAAAAAGAAGCAAAAAAACTTTATCCGTTTTGCACCCGCCCCTCCTGGGGAGGCGAGTGGATAAAAATTTTTTGGTTCTTTTTTTTCAAAAAAGAACTGCTTTCTTACTTTGCTTTGTGACGCGCACCCAACTCGACATAATGCGCCGCGGTGCGCCCGTATTTGGCCTGATCCTCGGCGGACAGCACCCGCCAAAGCCGCGCCGGCGAGCCGGACCAGATTTCGCCGGCGCCGATGCGCTTGCCCGGGGTGAGCAGGGAGCCGGCGGCGAGCATGCCGCCTTCCTCGATCACGGCACCGTCCAGCACGGTGGCGCCCATGCCGACGAAGGCGCGGTCGTGCAGGGTGCAGGCGTGGATGATGCAGGCGTGGCCGATGGTGACGTCGTCGCCGATGATGGTGGGCATGGTGCCGGCGTTGACGTGGACGATGGTGCCGTCCTGGATGTTCGAGCGGGCGCCGACGCGGATGAAGTTGGTGTCGCCGCGCAGCACGCAGTGGAACCACACGCCGGACTGCGCGCCGATGGTGACGTTGCCGATCACCGCGGCGGTGGGGGCGATGAAGGCGTCGGGCGCCACCTGGGGGGTGGCGCCCTCGAAGGGGTAGAGCGGACCGGACATTGCGTCAGACGGCGGCGAGTTCGCGGGCGACGTTGCCGGGGTGGGGGATGCCGAGCATCAGGGCGATGTTCTGCACCGCGGCCCCCGAGGCGCCCTTGCCGAGGTTGTCCAGGCGCGCGACCAGCAGGGCCTGTTGGTGGGTGTCGTTGGCGTAGACGCGCAGTTCGAGCTGGTCGGTGTCGTTGAGGTCCTCGGCCTCCAGCCGGTCATTCGGCTTGGTGGGCATGACGCGCACCAAGGGGGAGCCGGCGTAGCGGGCGGACAGGATGGCGGCGAGGTCGGCGCCGGTGGGGCGGCCTGGCAGGGTGTCGAGGTGCAGCGGGATGCTGACCAGCATGCCCTGGCGGTAATGGCCGACCGAGGGGATGAAGATCGGGCGGCGGGCGAGGCCGCTGTAGAGCTGGGTTTCCGGGACGTGCTTGTGCTCGAAGCCCATGCCGTAGAGCTCGAAGCTGGGGCCGCCGGTGGTGTCGTGCGCCTCGATCATCGCCTTGCCGCCGCCGGAATAGCCGCTGACGGCGTTGATGGCGATCGGGTGGTCGGCGGGCAGCACGCCGGCATCGACCAGCGGGCGGAGCAGGGCGATGGCGCCGGTGGGGTAGCAGCCGGGGTTCGAGACCTTTCGGGCACTGGCGATGCGGGCGGCCTGGTCCGGGGTCATTTCCGGGAAGCCATAGGCCCAGTCCGGCGCCACGCGGTGCGCGGTGCTGGCGTCGAGCAGCTTCGGGGCGCTGGCGCCAAGGGCGTCGGCCAGCCTGGTGCTCTCTTTGGCCGCGTCGTCGGGCAGGCAGAGAACCACCAGGTCGACTTCGCGCATCATCTCCTGTCGCGCGGCGGGATCGCGGCGTCGCTCGCCGGTCAGGCTGCGCAGGGCAACCCCCGGGAATGCTTCCAGGCGCTGGCGGATGCCAAGCCCCGTGGTGCCGGATTCGCCGTCGATGAAGATGGTGGCGGTGTGAGCCATGCGTAGTTCTCCTTCCGGCGCCATGCTTTGCCGGCGGGCGGGCAAAAGGCAAGCGAAACAGCCGCCGGCCTTGTATGCAGAATTGCGCGTGGCGGGGGTTCGCACCTGCACAAAATCCGGCATTGTGGCCCGGACGATCAGGACAAGGCGGAACTTGTGGCGGAGACGGGCGGGGCGAAGCGGGGCTTGTTCGATCAGCGGCTGTTGCTGGGCATCGTGTTCATGTGCCTGTCGGGCATCGTGTTCCCGGTGATGAACGGCTTCGCCAAGATGCTGGGGGCGGAGTATTCGACGCTGCAGGTGTCATGGGCGCGGGCGTTCGGGCATTTCGTGTTCATCCTGGCCGCCTTCCTGCCGCGCCAGGGGCTGTCGGTGCTGCGCACGCGCCGGCCGATGGTGCAGTTCGGCCGGGCGCTGATGCTGTACGTGTCGAACATCTGCTTCTTCTTCGCCGTGGTGTACATCCCGATCGCCGATGCCGCGGCGATCAGCATGACCGGGCCGCTGGTGGTGGCGCTGCTGGCCTGGCCGATGCTGGGGGAGCGGACCAATGCGCGGCGGCTGGTGGCGCTGGCGATCGGGTTTGCCGGGGTGCTGATCGTGATCCGGCCGGGCACGGACCTGTTCCACTGGGCGTCGCTGTTCGTGGTGGCCAGCGCGGTCTGCTACGGGGTGTACCAGATCCTGACGCGCAAGGTGGCGGGGATCGACTCGCCCGAAACCTCGGCGATCTATGCGCCGGTGTTCGGCGCCATCCTGATGATCGCGGTGATGCCGTTCGTGTGGCGGACGCCGGCGAACTGGCTCGACCTGGGCATGTTCATCGGGCTGGGGGTGCTGGGGGCGGCGGGGCATTACTTCGTGGCCCAGGCGCTGACGCTGGCCCCGGCCAACCTGGTCTCCCCGTTCCAGTATTTCCAGCTCTTTGCCTCCGTGGTGGTGGGCTACGTGTTCTTCACCGCCCTGCCGGATGCGGCAACCTGGCTGGGGGCGGCGATCATCATGGCCTCGGGGCTGTATATCGGCTGGACCCAAACGCGGGTCGCGAAATAAGGGAGGCGGGGATGGGCGTGTTGTCGGGCAAGGTCGCGCTGGTCAGCGGGGCGGGCAAGAACATCGGCCGGGCGATCGCGCTGACGCTGGCGCGCGATGGGGCGGCCGTGGCGGTGAACGGGCGCGGCGATGCGGCGGCGGTCGACGAGGTGGTCGGCACGATCCGGGCGGCCGGCGGCACGGCGGTGGCGGTGATGGGCGATGTCTCCGTCCACGAGCAGGGGCGCGGCGTGGTGGGGGCGGCGGTGCAGGCACTGGGCGGGCTCGACATCCTGGTGAGCAATGCCGGGCTGCGGCGGCAGACGCCCTATCTGGAGATCTCGCTGGCGGAATGGCGGGAGATCATGTCGGTCGCGCTGGACGGGGCGTTCTTCCTGTCGCAGGCGGCGATCCCGCACATGCTGGCGCGCGGCGGCGGGGCGATCATCGCCATGTCGGGGATGTCCAACCATGTCGGCACACCCAACCGGGCGCATGTCTCGGCGAGCAAGGCGGGGCTGGAAGGGCTGATGCGCTCGCTGGCCGTGGAGTTCGGCGGGCGCGGCATCCGGGCGAACTGCGTGGCACCGGGGGCGATCGACACGGTGCGCGGCGCCTCGGCCGGGCCGCTGCCGGGGACGCTGACGCTGGAGGGCACGCCGCTGGGGCGGCGGGGGACGGTCGATGAGATTGCGGCGACCGTGCGGCTGCTGGCGGGGCCGGAGGGGGGGTATATTACCGGGCAGACCATTCATGTGAATGGTGGGGTGTACCTCACTTAAGCAAGAAAGCAGTTCTTTTTTGAAAAAAAGAACCAAAAAACTTTTTATCCGTTCGCTCATCCCGGCGAACGGATAAAGTTTTTTTGCTTCTTTTTTTTAAAAAAAGAAGATTCTTACTTCGACTTCTCCGCCAGCGTCGCCAGCTCCTGCTTCACGCCGGCGATCATGCAGGACAGGTCGCCGGTGACCATCACCATGTCAAAGCCGCGCTTCACCGCGCCGGCGGCGAATTCCGCCCCGCCGCAATGCATGACGCACTTGATGCCGTGCTTGTGCGCGGTCTCGCGGATCCTGTCGCAGGTGGCCATGTGCAGCGGGTGCGGATTGTCGCCACGCGGCTCCAGCCCGAGGGCGAAGGACAGGTCGGCCGGGCCGATATAGACGGCGTCCAGCCCCGGGGTGGCGCAGATCGCGTCGAGATTGGCCAGGCCTTCCTTGGTCTCGATCATGGCGAAGACCAGGATTTCGTCGTTCGCCTTGGCCACGTAGTCCGCGCCGCCGTACTGCGCCGCGCGGACCGGGCCGGAGGAGCGGAAGCCGACCGGGGGATAGCGGCAGGCGGCCACCGCCTGCGCGGCTTCCTCGGCATTGTTCACCAGCGGGATGATGATGCCGTAGGCGCCGAGGTCCAGTGCCCGCATCATCGCGGCGGGGTCGTTCCACTTCACCCGGACGAAAGGGGTGGTGTCGGTCTGCGATATCGCGGCCAGCAGCGGGCCGACATCGGACATCTCGCTGGTGCCGTGCTGGAGATCGATGCAGAGCGCATCGAAGCCCAGGCGGGCCATCACCTCGGCGGTGAACCAGTTGTTGATGGCGATCCAGCCCAGGCTGGGGCATTTCCCATCGCGCCACATCTGCTTGATCTTGTTCGGTCGCATTCTGGTGTCCCCCGGGGTAGGTTGATCGTTCGTGCGGGCTGGCCGCAAGCCCCGGGATGGTGGCCGCGGCGCCGTGGCCGCGTCAAATCGCCGGCCGCGCGCGGATCAGGCGGCGGCCTCCTGTGGCGCCAGGGCGGCGATGCGGGCGTCGACGCTGGCCGCGACGGCGAAGGTGACGGCGGTGGCGTCATTGTCGTGGCGCGCGACCCGGGCCGCGATCGGCGCGTCGCCGTCCAGGCTCAGCATCACCGTGTCCCCCGGCGCGACCGGCACGGCGCAGGCCAGGCGGGCGCCGTTGCGCGACAGGTCGACGACCTCGACATCGCGCGCGGTGCCGTCGGCCAGCACGACGCGGGCAGGGATGCGGCAGGCGTGGCGCTCAAACCCGCGCTGGTCGGCGGAGTTGGCCATGGCCTGCAGGAAGCTGTCGACCTCCGCGCGCAGGTCCTGGGCGCGGCGGGCGACCTCGCCGGCGACGGTGTGGACCAGGCTGGCGTCCTGCGCCACCTGGGTCGAGCGGGCGGCGACATCCTCGACCGCGGCGGCGGATTCGCCGGTGCCGGCGCTGGCGAGCTGGATGTTGCGCACGATGTCCTGGATCGCGACCGCCTGTTCGTCGATCGCCTGGGCGATGGTGTCGGCGATGCGGTCGACGCTGCCGACGACGCGCCCGACCGTGGCGACCGCGGCGACGGCAGCGCCGGTGGTGTCCTGGATCATGCGCACGCGCTCGGCGATCTCGGTGGTGGCGCGCGCGGTCTGGGCGGCCAGGTTCTTGACCTCGCTGGCGACGACCGCGAAGCCCTTGCCGGCATCGCCCGCGCGGGCGGCCTCGATGGTGGCGTTCAGCGCCAGCAGGTTGGTCTGGCTGGCGATCTGCTCGATGAGCTGCACCACCGCGCCGATCTGCTGGGCGGCGCCGCCGAGGCTGTCGACCAGGGTGGTGGTCTGGCCGCTGGCCTGCACCGCGTCGGCGGAGACGGTGGCGGCCTGGGTGACCTGCTGGCGGATGGCGTCGATCGAGGCGACCATCTGCTCGGCGGAAGCGGCGACGGCCGACAGGCCCTGGGCGGAGTCGGCGGTGGCGGTGCTGACCTGGTTCATGCGCACCACGGTCTGGTCGGCCGACGCGCGCACGGAGGCCGCGGCGGTGCGCATCTCGGTGCTGGAATGCGCCAGCGAGCCCATCACGCCGGCGACCGCGCCGCTGAAGTCGGCGGTGTAGCCCTGCATCGCGCGGGCCTGGCGTTCGCGGCGGGCGGCGGCCTGCTGCTCGGCCTCGGTCAGCGCGCGCACGCGCAGCATGTTGTCGCGGAAGACATCGACGGTGCGGGCCATGCTGCCGATCTCGTCGCGCCGCGCGCGGCCCTCCGGCTCGGCGGTGGCGTCGCCCTCGGCCAGGCGGGCCATCACCGCGGTCAGGCGGCCGATCGGTCGGGAGACGCCGGCGACCAGGCTCCAGCAGACGCCGGCCAGGATCAGCAGGGCGGCGCCGGCCAGGCAGACCAGCAGCAGCGTGGTCTGCTCCGCGGTGCGCAAGTCGGCCTCCAGTTGCTGGTGGATATGGGCATCCAGCGCCTGGGTGGCCTGTTGCGACAGCTTGCGCAGGGCGGCGGCGACTTCGAGCCAGGCGTCGAAATCGTCTTCCAGCGGGCGCGAGCCCCGCAGCGTGGCTTCCAGCTTCGGCCCCAGCCGCGCCAGGGCGGCCACGGCCGTCTCGGCTTCCTGCCAGGCCGGCGGGCGGTCAGACAGCGGCAGCAGCCCGGCCAGCGCCGACCAATCGGCCTGCACGCTGGCGACCAGGGTACGGGTTCGATCGGCGGAACCGGGGCTGGAAAAGACCTTCGCCATGACGCCGAGCAGCCGCGTGTTGAGCTGCTCGACGTTACCGGACAGGCGGGTGATCGCCGCGCGGCGGGCCAGGTCGCGGGTGGCCAGCTCGTCGAGGAAGGCCACGCTGTTGCGGCTGCCGAGATGGGCGACGGTGGAGACGGCCAGCAGCATCGCCGCGACCACGGCCATCAGCGCCGGGATGCGGATGGCGATCCGGTCAAGCCGGGCCGGCAGCCAGGGGCCGCGCAGGCGGGCGATCAACCGCATGGCCGGGCCTATTGCTCGCTCGGCAGGCCGGCGGCCGACCACTCCACCCAGCCGCCGCGCATCCAATGCACGTTGCGGTAGCCGGCGCCAACCGCGGTGCGCACCGCCTCGACCGCCGACCAGCCGTCGGAGCCATGGCCGTAGATCAGCAGCGTGGCTTCCTTGTTCGGGCCGAAGGCGGCGGGGTCGAAGGCCTTCGTTTCGGCGTTGCGGGCCAGCCCCTTGGCGCGGGGCACGCGCCCTTCGAGGAAGGCCGCCTTGCGGCGCACATCCAGCACGACGGCACCGCGCTCCAACAGCGCCTTGGCGTCGGCCGCGGAGATGGTGCGGGCGCCGTCGAGGCTGGGGGGGGTTTCGCCGGTGTTGGCGGCGGCCGTGCCGATTCCAACCAACAGCATCAGCCCGGCACAGAGCATCCGAATCGTTCGCATGGGGGTCCCTCGCGCGTGACAAACGAAAAAGGCCGGGGCTTTGGCCCCGACCTTGTCCGGTACCGTCGCGAAAGATTGCGATCCGATGAAAAAGCGTCCGGCCTCAGCGCTTGCTGAACTGGAAGCTGCGGCGGGCCTTGGCGCGGCCATACTTCTTGCGCTCGACCGAGCGGCTGTCGCGGGTCAGGAAGCCGGCGATCTTCAGGATGCTGCGCAGCTCCGGCTCATACAGCGTCAGCGCCCGGCTGATGCCGTGGCGCAGCGCGCCGGCCTGGCCGGAGAGACCGCCGCCATTCACCGTGCAGAACACGTCGAACTGGTTGTAGCGGTCGGCGACCAGGAAGGGCTGGGTGATCAGCATGCGCAGCACCGGGCGGGCGAAATACTGGCCCACCTTCTTGCCGTTCACCTGGATCTCGCCCTTGCCGGGCTTCAGCCAGACGCGGGCGATGGCATTCTTGCGGCGGCCGGTGGCGTAGCTGCGGCCCAGCGCGTCGCGCTTCGGCTCACGCTTCGGCGCGTCGGAGGCGGCGACGGTCTGGGCGACCGCCAGTTCCTTCAGGTCAGCGAGCGTGCGGGTCTGGTCGGACATGCGCTCAACCCTTCTTGTTCTTGGAGTTCAGGGCAGCGACGTCCAGGGGCTTCGGCGCCTGGCCGGCATGCGGATGGTCGGGTCCGGCGTAGATGTGCAGGTGCTTCATCTGCTTGCGCTGCAGCGGGCCGCGCGTGATCATGCGCTCCACGGCCTTTTCGAGCACCCGTTCCGGATGCGCGCTGGCCAGGCGTTGGCCCTGGCTGCGGCCCTTGATGCCGCCGGCATAGCCGGTGTGGTAGTAGAAGATCGACTGCTCGGCCTTGTTGCCGGTCAGCTTCACCTTGTCGGCGTTGACGACGACGATGTTGTCGCCGCAATCGACATGCGGGGTGAAGGTAGGCTTGTGCTTGCCGCGCAGACGGTTGGCGATGATGACCGCGAGGCGGCCGAGCACCAGGCCCTCCGCGTCGATCAGCAGCCAATCCTTCTTGACCTCCGCGGGCTTGAGCGAGAGGGTGGTCTTGAGCATGGGAGTCCCCTTGAACAGGCGGCGGCTTATGCCGGGAAGCGGGTGCTTCGTCAAGGGGTTGGATATGTGGTATTGGGATACCACAGTATTGCGCGCCCTGCCCCGCCGGCGGATTGTCGCGCGGTGATCCCGCCCCGCACCCATGCCATCGGCACCACCCACGTCATCGGCGCAACCGG
>JBIPLY010000380.1:0-4204 GCA_044369385.1 Acetobacteraceae bacterium
GTGGCGGCAGGGCGTCTGGGTGATGATCGGGCCGCGCTGGGGCTGGCTGCCGCCGCCGCACCGGCGCCATGTGCCGCCGCCGGCCTACCGCCACGGGCGGCTGCCGCCGGGGCTGGGGCAGCCTTATCCCCAGCCGCCGCATGTGCCGAGCTATCCGCCCTATGTCGGCCACCGCCCGCCGCCGCCGCCGTTCGCAGCGCCGCCAGTTGCAGCGCCGCCAATTGCTGCGCCACACGTGTTCGCCCCCCGGTCCGCGCCGCCGCCCTTCGCCGCGCCGGCGATCGCGCCCCCGCGCTATGCTCCGCCCCCGCCTCCGCCTGCCATGGCGCCCCCGGGCATGCCGCCGCGGGCGCCGGCGGTGGCCAATCCCGCCCCCTCCGCGCCGCACATCTTCGCCCCGCGCGCGCCCGCCCCCGTGTTCGCCGCCCCGCCGCCCGCCGCCGCGCCGCGCCCCGCCGCCCCGCCGGCGCGCAGCTGTCCGCCCGGGCGGCCGTTCTGCTGATGCTGCGCCGGGCCGTCCTGTTCGATGTCGGCGGGCCGATCGACACCGAGGTGGCGTGGGAGGCGGAGATGGACCGCCGGCTGCGCCACCATGTCGGCCAGGCGCGGGCCCGCCCGGTCGGCGATGCGGAATACGCCGCCGCCTGGGACGCGGCCATCGCAAGCCACGCGCCGAATGCCTATCAGGCGGTGGTGTGGCGGCTGCTGGCGGGCGATGCCGCGCGCGCCCCGCTGGCCTGGAGCCGGATCGCCACCGGCCCACGCCCCGCGCCGCAGATCCGGCCGGGCATCGGGGCGCTGCTGGGCGCGCTGCATGCGCAGGGGGTGCGGCTGGCGCTGGCCGCCAACCAGCCGGCGGCGATGCTGGCGGCGCTGGCGGAGGCCGGGTTGCTGCATCTGTTCGCGGTGCATGGGCTGTCTGGGGTGATGGGGCTGCGCAAGCCCGATCCGCGGTTTTTCCTGCACATCGCCGACGCGCTGGGCCGCGCGCCCGAGCAATGCGTGATGGTGGGCGACCGCATCGACAACGACATCGCCCCGGCGCGCGCGCTGGGCATGGCCACGATCCGCCTGGCGGTCGGGCGCCACGCGGCGCAGCGCCCGCGCAGCTGGCTGGAGATGCCGGATGCGGAGGTGGCCGATCTCGCCGGGCTGCGCGCGGCGATCCAGGCGTGCCTGGCGGGCGCGGCCGGGTGACCGGCCGCCGCCGCTACAGCAGGAACCAGCTCGATTCGGCGGTGGGCGGCAGCAGCAGCAGCACGGCGAAATCGCCCACCGCGTCGCCGTTGACGTCGCCGGCGACCATTTGCAGCCCGTCGCCGATATCGGCCACCGACAACTCGCCCGCGGTGCCGGAGAAGGCGGCGGTGCCGATGAAGCTGAAGGCGTCGTTCGCCCCGGTGCCGGCGATCGCGTCGATCCGCGACAGATCGATCAGTTCGCCGCCGGCCGCATCGAAATCGCCGATCACGGCGATGTCGGCTTGCGCGTCGGCCAGCAGGTCGGCGGCGAGGATGAAGCGGTCGACCCCGCCGAGGCCCAGCACCTGCTGCGAGCCGGAGCCGATCAGGAAGACGTCGTTGCCCTCGGTGCCCTCGGTCAGCCCGCCGCCTGAGGCCGCGATCTCCGCGTCGTCGTTCAGGATGGCAGCACTTGCGCCAGCCCGGCCCAGCGCGGCGCCCGCGGAGGGGTTGGCCAGGGTCACGATGAAACTTTCGTTCAGCTCGCGCAGTTCGTCGCCGGCGACGCTGACGGTGATGGTTTGGCGCAACTCGCCGGGGGCGAAGGTGACGGTACCCGAGGGCAGCACGCCGCCGGCGAAGTCGGCGGCCTGGGCGCCGACGGTGCCGGGAATGCCGCCGTCGGCGGTCGACCAGTCCAGCGTATGGGCCGCGGCGGCGGTGCCGGTGCGGGTGACGGTGAAGGTGAAATCGGTGGCCGCGCCGTCGCCCTCGCGCTGCATGGGGGTATCGGCGGCGATGGAATAGCGCGCGCCGTCATCGTTCAGGATGCTGCCGGTGGCGGTGGCGCGGCCGATCGCGGCGCCGCCGGTGGGGTTGGACAGGGTGACGGCGAAGCCTTCGTGATGCTCGATGGCGCCGTCGGCGGCGACCTTGACGGTGATGGCCCGGCGGAACTCGTTCGGCGCGAAGGTGACGGTGCCGGAGGGCAGGGCGGCGCCGGCGAAATCCGCGGCACCGGCGGCCATCATCCCAGGCAGGGCGAGCCCGGTCACCGCCCAATCCACACCTTGCATGTCCATCGAGGCACCGTTGCGATAGACCATGAAGGTGAAGTCAGTGGTGCCGCTGCTGCCCTCCGTCCTGGTGGCGTCGATGGCGCCGATCGACAGGGAGGTGTCGTCGGAGAAGATGTGCTCGGCTGTGCTGGTGCGGGCGCCGACATCGCCCACGGGCAGATCGCCAAGGGTTACCCTGAACATCTCGTTGAACTCGACCAGCGAATCGCCTGCCACTAGGACTTTGAATGGCGCCTCGATCTGGCCGGCGGCAAAGCTGACGGTCCCGAAGGGCAGCAGGCCGCCTGCAAAATCATTGGCGTCGGCGGCGAGCAAGCCGGGGCCCGACGCACCGGCCACGCTCCAGCTGTATTCGGCGGCAGCCAGCCCGGCTCCGCTGCGTTCGATGGTGAAGGAGTAGGTCGCAAACGTGCCAGGGCCACCCTCACGCGGTAGGAATGCTCCTCGCAGGTAGATGCTTGCCATGGCTTGCTCCCCGTTCCGCCTGCCGCCTTGGCCGATCGCGTATAGCAGGGCTCGATGAGCATTTCCCAGAACGACTCACGGTGCAACCTGAACCTGATAGCGACGGAGCTTGCAACTATCGCGCGAAGGCGAGCGCGAGGCCAGGGATGTTCCAGTCCGGGCCGGTCCAGTCGAGCTCGACGAGGTGGCCGATGCCGGAGAGGGTGACATAGGCCTTGGTCAGGCCGGGGCCGCCGAAGCAGATGTTGGTGGTCATCGGGTCGGCGAAGCGGACCACGCGCAGCACGCGGCCGTCCGGGGCGATGACGGTGACGGCGCCGGTGACCAGGGTGGCGATGCAGATGTTGCCGGCGGCGTCGACCTTCAGGCTGTCGAACATCTGCAGGCCGCCGAGGCCGCAGACGAAGCGGCCGCCATGCGGTTGGCCCGGATGGCGCCTGGCCACGCCAGGGGCGTCGAGGTCGAAGGCCCAGAGGCGGGCCGTCGCGGTCTCGGCGACGTAGACGGTCTTGCCGTCCGGCGAGAGGCCGAGGCCGTTCGGGGTGTTCAGCCGGTAGCCGATCTCGGTGATGGAGGAACCGTCGGGCCTGGCGTAGTAGAGCCCGCCCCAGTCGCGGTCGCGGGCGCGGGACTTGCCGAGGTCGGTGAAGTAGAAGCCGCCATGGGCATCGAAAACGATGTCGTTGGGGCCGCGCAGCTTGTGGCCGCCGCAGGAATCGTAAAGCCGGGTGACGGCGCCGGTGGCGGGGTCGATGCGCTCGATGCGGCCGGTTTCGTAGTCGTCGGGTTGCAGGCCCGGCCGCAGCACGCCGCCCTCGTCGCTCCAGACGAAGCCGCCGTTGTTGCAGACATAGAAGGCGCCATCCGGGCCGACCGCCAAGCCGTTCGGGCCGCCGCCGGGGGTGGCGATGGTGGTCTTGCTGCCGTCACGGCCGATGCGGGTGAGCGTGCCGCTGGCGATCTCGACCAGGGCGACGGAGCCGTCGGCGAGCCAGACGGGGCCTTCGGGAAATTTCAGGCCTTCGGCGAGGATGCGCATGCGGGGATGCTCCTAGGGGCAGGAAGAATTCTTCTTTCTGTGAACAAAAAGAAGCAAAAAAACTTCATCCGTTTGCGCTTGGAGGGCCGCGCGCAAGACGGGCTTCGTGGTTCATGCGACACGGTGCAACGGCGCCTCGCCCGCCGCCAGCCGCCGCACATTCGCGGCGGCAGTGTCGAAGGAGCGGGCGAAGGTGCCGCTGGTGACCCAGGCGACATGCGGCGCCACCACCACATTGTCGAGCGCCAGCAAGGGGTTGTCGGCCGGTGTCGGCTCGGTGGCGAAGACGTCCAGGCCGGCGGCGCCGAGCTGGCCGGCGCGCAGGGCGGCGAGCAGGGCGGCCTCGTCCACCAGGCCGCCGCGGGCGGTGTTGACCAGGATGGCGCCGGGCTTCATCCGCGCGATCGCGGCGGCATCGATCATGCCGGCGGTCTCGGCGG
>JBIPLY010000071.1:0-13118 GCA_044369385.1 Acetobacteraceae bacterium
GTTCGATGACCCCGCCGAAGCCGTCCGCGGCGCCCGCGCCGTGGTCACCGACACCTGGGTCAGCATGGGCGACGACCCGCAATCCGCCCGCCACAACCTGCTCGCCCCATACCGCGTCACCAGCGCGCTGATGGCACAGGCCGCCCCGGACGCCATCTTCATGCACTGCCTGCCCGCGCATCGCGGCGAGGAAGTCACCGAAGAGGTGATCGACGGCCCGCAAAGCGTGGTCTTCGACGAAGCCGAGAACCGGCTGCACGCGCAGAAGGGCGTGCTGGCCTGGGCGCTGGGCGGCGCCGGCTAGGCAAGCAAGGGCAGGGGGCCGAGCCCCCGGCACCCTCATTCAAAAGGGCTCACCACATGGCCGGCTTCGCCCATCCCCAGCACATCGTCAGCACCGCCTGGCTCGCCGACCACCTGGACGATCCCGCCGTGGTGGTACTGGACGCCACCACCCACCTGATCCCCGAACCCGGGGCAGGCTACAGCGTCCTGCCCGGCCGCGCCGACTTCGAAAAGGGCCACATCCCCGGCGCCCAGTTCGTCGACCTGCAGGGCGAGCTCTCTGACCCCGACCATCAGTTCCGCTTCATGCAGCCCAGCGCGGCGCACTTCGCCGCCGCCATGGCCCGGCTCGGCGTGTCCGACACCACCCGCATCGTGATCTATTCCACCGCCAATGTCTGGTGGGCCTCGCGCGTCTGGTGGCTGCTGCGCATCTTCGGCCATGACAACGCCGCCGTGCTCGATGGCGGCTTCCAGAAATGGAGCGCCGAGGGCCGCCCCACCGCCACCGGCCCCGCCACCCCCCGCGCCCCCGCGACCTTCACCGCCCGCGCGCCGCGCCCGCTGATGGCCGACAAGGCCGAGGTCCTGGCCGCGATCGGCAACGGCGCGGTCTGCACCATCAACGCCCTGCGCCCGGAACAGCACACCGGCAGCGGCGGCGTGCAATACGGCCGCCCCGGCCGCATCGCCGGCAGCGTCAACGTCGCCGCCATGGCCCTGCTCGACCCCGCCACCAACGCCTTCCTGCCCGCCGAAGCCCTGCGCGCCAAGTTCGCCGCCGTCGGCGCCATGGATCGGAAGGTGATCGCCTATTGCGGCGGCGGCATCGCGGCCAGCGCCGACGCACTGATCCTAACCATGCTCGGGCATACCGACGTGAAGCTGTACGATGCGTCGCTCAGCGAATGGGTAAAGGATGCGGCGTTGCCGATGGAGGTGGGGTAACGCGTCTGGCGGGAATGAGCGTCGAGATCAGATTCCCGGTCGAGTTCGTCGTCCGCGGCACCCCGGTTTCGCTTCAGACAAAAAATCCCCGAGCGATAGAGGCGTGGAAGCGGCGGGTGCGGGATGCCAGCCTTGACGCGCTGCCGGAGGGCCATTTCCAGTCGGAAGGCGACCGTTTCGCCGTGACCATCCTGCATTTCCCGGCCAGCACGATGCAAGGCGACATCATCAAGCCGATCCTGGATGCCATGTCACAGCATATCTATGCCGACGACCAGTACGTCGAGCGCATCTGGGTTCAGCGCATCCGGCCCGGAGAGCGGGTCCCCTTCCATGCCCCCTCGCCGGCGCTCCAGATCGCCCTTCATGGACCCGGTCCGATCACCTATATTCGGGTTTCCGACGATCCGTTGGAGAGGTTGCCCTGATGTCCGCCAGCCAGCGTCACCGAATCGTGCTCGACACCGTGGTCGCCGACCTGACGTCGGAAGGCTACGAGGTTTTCGTCAACCCCGGCTCCAACCTGCTGCCGAACGAAGTGAAGGCGCTCCATATCCGCCCTGACGCCGTCGCTTTAGGGCGCAAGCCGCATCTTCTCGTCGAAGTGATCGCATCCAAGAGCAACGCCACCGACGACCGTTTGTACGCGCTTGAGCAAAAAATTGGCAATATCCCGGATTGGGAACTGCTCGTCGTCTATGCTCCCCCTGCGTCGCAGGATGCACCCATGCCTGCTCAGGACCATGACTCGATTGCCACGTTGCTTGATCGCGCGCGCGCGGTGTATGAGGTGGCCGGCGCTGTGCCTGCGCTTCTGTCGACGTGGTCGGCGTTTGAGGCCGCCGCGCGGCACCACATGCCAGCGGTATTCGCGCGACCGCGAAGTGCCTCGGCCTTGGTCGAGCGGCTTGCATCGGATGGCGTGGTGCTGCCGGACGAAGCAGACCGGCTCCTCACCCTGGCACAACGCCGCAACGAAGCGGCTCACGGCCGCTTTGATACCAAGCTGGACATCGCCGACCTGGACTGGCTCAAGGACCTCGCCAAGGACTTGCTTGACCGCGCGCCGATGGAGCCTGCCGCCGGCAAGTAGACCAAATGCTGCTTGCACCAGGGAAGCACACGGTGCTGCAAATAAATTTCGGATAAGGAAGAGGCTTCTTTTTGTGAACAAAAAGAAGCAAAAAAACTTGATCGATTGGCACCCGCCCCCCCCGGAAGAGACGGGTGTCATCAGAGAGAAAGTTTTTTGGTTCTTTTTTTCAAAAAAGAACCGCTTGCTTCCTCACTGAAGCCCCACACCCTCCAGCGTAATCCGGTGCATCAACCGCCGCTGTCCATGATAGTCGTTGATCGCCAGGTGCCAGGTCGCCCGGTTGTCCCAGAACGCCAGCGACCCCACGGCCCACTGGAACCGACAGGTGAATTCCGGCCGCGTGCCGTGCTGGTAGAGATACTCCAGCAGCGGCTTCGACTCCTCGGCCGTCCACCCGTCGAAGCGCAGCGTGAAGCCGCGATTGACGTACAGCGCCCGCCGACCGCTGATCGGATGGGTGATGACCACCGGATGCACCGCATCTTGCGTGGCCAGTTCCGGGTTCACCAACCGGTCTTTCATGTCCTCGCCGCGCCCCGCATTGGGCCCGAACACATGCCGGCTGGAATGCACCGCCCGCATCCCCGACAGCGTCGCCTTCATCCCGTCGGACAGCGCGTCATAGGCGGCGTACATGCTGCTGAAGACAGTGTCGCCGCCGTACTCCGGCACCTCGCGCGCATAGAGCACGCTGCCCAGCGCCGGGATCTCGTCATAGCTGTGGTCGGTGTGCCAGCCGCCGCCGATGTTCTTCTTCTGCTCCGGCTCCTTGCGCACCTCGGCGATCTGCGGCCAGCCCTCGGCGGTCTTGAAGAAGCGGTTGACGTTGATTGGGCCGAACAGCTCGGCAAAGCCGACATGCTGCGCCTCGCTCAGATGCTGGTCGCGGAAGAACAGCACCCCATGCTCGCCCAGCGCCGCGCGCAGCGCCGCCACGCTGGCCGGCGGCAACGGCCGCGACAGGTCCAGCCCGCGCACCTCCGCCCCCACCGCCCCCGAAGCCGGATGCAGCGTCATCCCCGCCATGTCGTTCGACCGCACGTCCATGCCCATTGCCCCCCGTTATCGGACGAGCATAGCGCGGTTCAGCCCGTCTCGCCCAGCGCCCTTGACGCCTGTTCGAACGTCCCCCGGCTCAGCCCCGGCAGGTCCAGGATCGCCCGAAGGGCCGCACGCATATGCCCCTGCCGCCCGGCATCCTGGCGCCGCCACTGCCCCAGCGGCGCCACCAGCCGCGCCGCGGTCTGGCTGTTGGCCGGATCGAGCGCCATGATCGCCTCGGCCAGGAACCGGTAGCCGCCGCCCCCGGCATCATGGAACCGCACCTGGTTGGCGGGGAAGGCCGCGAACAACGCCCGCGCCCGGTTCGGGTTGCGCAGGTCGAAATCCGGATGCCGCGCCAGGTCCCGCACCTGGTCCAGCGTATCGGCGCGCGGCGAAAGCGCCTGCAGCGTGAACCACTTGTCCAGCACGAGGTCCTCCGTGCGCCAGCGCGCGTGGAAGCTGGCCAGGGCCGCATGGCCGCCGGGGCTGTCGCTGGCGGCCAGGATGTCCAACGCCGCCAGCGAATCCGTCATGTTGCCGGCGCGGTCGAACTGCGCCTTGGCCAGGGCTTCACCGTCCGTTCCGGCCGCCGCGAGGTAGGCCAGACAAGCATTGCGCAGCGCCCGGCGGCCGATCGCGGCGCCGTCGACGCGATAGGGACCGCCATCGGCCAGCCGGTCATAGGTGGCGCGCAGACGCGGGGCCAGCGCCTGGCCGAGCGCGCGCCGCAGCGCCTGGCGGGTGGTGTGGATGGCATCGACATCCACCACCGCCATCCGGTCGGCCACCGTGGCCTCGGCTGGAAGCGCCAGGCAAGCGGCAGCGAAGGCCGGGTCGGCATCGGCGGTGTCGAGCGTGGCGCTGAACGCCTCCAGCAGCCCCGAATCCATGCCGCCTTCCCCGCTGGCGATCCGCGCCAGCATCAGGTCGGTGGCGTAGGATTGCAGCGAATCCCAGCGCACGAAGGAATCCGTGTCGTGGGCGGCGAGAAAGCGCTGCCGGGCGGGGTCCAGGCCCGAGAATTTCACCGGCGCCGAAAAGCCGCGCAGCAGCGATGGCACCGGGGGTGCTGGAACATCCTCAAAGACGAAATCCTGCTCGCCCTCGGTCAGCAGCAGCATGCGCTCGGCAAGCTGCGCGCCGTCGGGCCCGAGCAGGCCGGTGGCGACCGGGATCGGCAAGGCACGCTTCGTCGGCTGGCCCGGGGTGGCCGCGGTGTGCTGGCGCAGCGTCAGGGTGTAACGCCGGGCGGCCTGGTCATAGGCCTCGCTGAAGGACAGTTCGGGCGTGCCGGCCTGCCCGTACCACCCCAGGAACCCCGACAGATCGACGCCCGAGGCATCCTGCATCGCGCCGACAAAATCCTCGATCGTCACCGCCTGGTTGTCGTGCCGCGCGATGTAGAGGTCCATGCCGGCCCGGAACAAATCCACCCCGATCATCCGGTGGATCATCCGCACCACCTCCGCGCCCTTGTTGTAGATCGTCGCGGTGTAGAAATTGTCGATCGCGATGTAGCTGTCCGGCCGCACCGGATGCGAAAGCGGCCCGGCATCCTCGCGGAACTGCGCCGCGCGCAACCCCCGCACATCGCCCAGCCGCTTCACCGCCGCACTGCCCATGTCGGCGGAGAACTGCTGGTCGCGAAAGACCGTCAGCCCCTCTTTCAACGACAACTGGAACCAGTCGCGGCAGGTCACCCGGTTGCCGGTCCAGTTGTGAAAATACTCGTGCGCGATCACCGCCTCGATGCCCTGGTAGTCGGCATCCGTCGCCGTTTCCGGCCGCGCCAGCACGTATTTGGTGTTGAAGACGTTGAGCCCCTTGTTCTCCATCGCTCCCATGTTGAAGTCGCTGACGGCGGCGATGTTGAACACGTCGAGGTCATACTCCAGCCCATAGACCTCCTCGTCCCAGATCATCGACCGCTTCAGCGAATCCATCGCGTGCCCGCAGGCATCCTCGTGCCCGCGTCGCACCCAGATCGCCAATTCCACCGGCCGCCCCGACCGCGTGACAAACCGATCGCGCACCGGAACCAGGTCGCCGGCCACCAGCGCGAACAGATAGGCCGGCTTCGGATGCGGATCGGTCCAGGTCGCCCAGTGCCGCGCCCCCTCCACCCCGGCGGCCGTCGGATTGCCGTTGCCCAGCAGCACCGGCACCGAAGCCCGGTCGGCCACGATCGTCGTGGTGTAGCGCGCCATCACATCCGGCCGGTCGGGGAAGAAGGTCATCCGCCGGAACCCCTCCGCCTCGCACTGGGTGAAGAACGCCCCGCCCGAGGTGTACAGCCCCGAAAGCTCGCTATTCCCCGCCGGATCGATGCGCGTCTCCACCTCCAGCACCGCCTCGTCCGGCATCTCGTCGATCGCCAGCCCGCCGCCGTCCAGCCGCCGATACCGGTTCGCCCCCAGCACCTCCCCGTTCAGCCGCAGCGACACCAGCGCCAGCGCCTCGCCGTCCAGATGCAGCCCCCCGCCCTCCCCCGCCGGATTGCGCCGCAGCACCAGGCGCGAGCGCACCCGCGTCGCCGTGGCATCCAGCTCGAAGCGCAGATCGACCGTATCGACCAGGAACGCCGGCGGCCGATACGCATCGCGCAACACCGCCTGGGGCTCGGTCATGATCGTTCTCCGCTCAATGGGGGCGCCAGCGGCAGCCAGACCGAAGCCGTGGTCCCCCGCCCTTCCTCGCTCTCGATCGCCAGCCGCCCGCGATGGCGGTTGACGATATGCTTGACGATGGCCAGCCCGAGCCCGGTGCCCCCGGCCGTGCGGCTGCGCCCCTTGTCGACGCGATAGAAGCGCTCGGTCAGCCGCGGCAGATGCGCCCGCGCGATCCCCGGCCCGTCATCGCCCACCGACAGCACCAGCCCGCCCTCGCCCGCCCGCAGCCCCACCGTCGCGGTGCCGCCCTCGCGCCCGTATTTCAGCGCGTTGTCCACCAGGTTGGCCAGCACCTGCGCCATCTGGTCGCCATCGGCCACCACCGGCCCCAGCCCCGCCTCGATCTGCGCCACCAGACGCTGCCCGCGCGCCGCCAGCCGAGGCTCGAACCCCGCCAGCACCCGCGCCACCACCGCGCCGAGGTCCACGCGCTCTTCCGGCGGCATGTGCTCGTTCAGCTCGATGCGCGACAGGCTCAGCAGGTCGTCGATCAGCCGCTCCATGCGCGCCGCCTGCTCGGCCATGATGCCCAGGAACCGCGCCTGCGCCGGCGGATCGTCCGCCGCCGGCCCGCGCAGCGTCTCCACGAACCCCATCAGGCTGGCCAGCGGCGTGCGCAGCTCATGGCTGGCATTGGCAACGAAATCCGCCCGCATCCGCTCCAGCGCCCGCTCCCGCGTCCGGTCCGACAGCACCACCAGCGCCCGCGTCCCGTCCGGCAGCCCGGCGGCGAACGGCAGCACCGTGGCCCGCACATCCCGCGCCACCGGCACCGCCAGGGTCAGGTCGGCCGCGCGCGGCTCCCCGGCCAGCCACGCCCCGTCGATCGCCGCGCGCAGCTCAGGGTGGCGCAGCACGGCGGCGATATCCTCGCCGAACGCCGCGCGCGCCGCCGCATTGGCCCGCCCGGCGGCGCGCTCGCCATCCAGCGCGATCAGCGGATCGGGCAGCCGCTCGATGATCGCCTCGCTGACGCGCAGTGCCGCGGCCATCTCCTGCGCCCGCCGCGTGCGCGCCCGCGCGATGCGCCCGATGCGCTGCGCCAGCCGGGCCAGCGGCGGCAGCACCGGCTCGCCTCCCTCCTCCGGCCCCTCCTCCGGCCCCTTCTCCGACCCCTTCTCCGGCCGGCCCGCCTCCACCCGGTCCAGGGCCGCATGCAGCCGCCCCAGGTCGCGCCGCGCCAGCAACCCCAGCCCCAGGACCGCCAGGGCCACCGCCGCCAGCAGCAGCCAGGGTGCGACGTCCATCACGTCCCCGGCGTGCCCACGGCGTCGGGCGCCGGCTCCACCATCTCGCTGCCGCCGCGCCGGATCTCGAACAGCGCCAGCGCCCGCCGCACGCGGCCATCGGGCTGCAAGGCCAGCACCCCGTTGACCCCGGCAAACCCCTCCGCCCGCGTCAGCGACGCCGCCGAGAACCCGCCCTCCCCGGCCAGCACGCGGGCGATCGCCGCGGCGTCAAAGGCGAAATCCGCCAGCCCCGGCGCCGGCGCCCCGAACTGCGCCTGATACTGCGCGTCGAACCCGGCCCGGGCCGCCGGATCGGGGGCGGCAAACCACGCCCCGCGCAGATCGGCATCGGCCCGCACCGAGTCCGCCGCCCACAGCGTCGGCCCCAGCACCCGCACCGCCGGCGCATCCAGGTCGTAATAGGCCAGCAGGCTGGCAATCGTGCCCAGCCGCTCGCCGGTATCGGCCAGCAGCAGCGCATCCATCGGCGGCGGCGGAATGGTGCTGCGCCCGATCTCCTCCGCCCGGCGCCGCCCCTCCGCCGTGCGCGCCGCCCGCGCGGCCCGGATCTGCGCATCGACCGGCCCGCGCCGCCCGCCGTAATCCGCGATCGCGCGCATCGTCGCGTTGATGCTGCCCACCGACCCGTCATGGAACCGGATGTCCGGCGCCGCCAGCGACGCCAGCGCCGCGCTGTCCGACAGCGCCGCCCCCAACGCCCGGCCGAATTCGCTGTCCGGCAGCACCGCGGCGAAGCGCGTCTTGCCCTGCGCCGCCGCCGCCGCCACCAGCCGGCGCACCTGCTGCCCCGGCGTGATCCCCAGCGTCCAGACCCCAGGCCGCGCCTGCGCCGGGTCCGAGGTGAAGGCCAGCACCGCCACCCCCGCCCCCTGCGCGATCGGCGCCACCGCCGCGGTCTCCGGCCCGGTCAGCGGCCCCAGGATGATCCCCGCCCCGCCCGCCAGCGCCGCCTGCGCCGCCTGCGCCGCCCCCTGCGGCGTCCCCCCGGTGTCATGCACCGACAGCCCCGGCGAGCCCGGCGCCCCCAGCGCCAGCTGCGCCGCCTGCGCCAGCACCCGCCCGCGCTCCGCATTGCCGCCCGAAAGCGGCGCCAGCAGCGCCACCCCCCGCCCCGCCGGCGCCACCGCCGAAGCCGCCCGCCCCGCCGGCCCCGGCCGCACCCCCGGCGCGCGCGCCACCGGCGGCGGGGGCGGGGGCGATACACCGCAGGCCGACAGTGCTAGCGTGCCGGCCGCGACCACGAATGCACGACGAAACATGCCCGATCCCTCCATTGCCGCCGACGAAGTCCCGCCCGCCCCCGCCAGCCGGGTTCCAGACGGTCTTGTGCTGGTTTCAACGCCGATCGGCAACCTCGGCGACATTTCCGCCCGCGCCATCGCCGCCCTGCGCGAAGCCGACCTGGTGCTGTGCGAGGACACCCGTACCACCGCTCGCCTGCTGGCCGCCTACGCCATCGACGCGCGCACCATGCCCCTGCACGAGCACAACGAGGACGGCCGCATCCCGCAGGTGCTCGACCGCCTGCGAAGCGGCCAGCGCGTCGCCCTGGTCAGCGACGCCGGCACCCCCCTGGTCAGCGACCCTGGTTACCGTTTGGTGCGCGCGGCCATCGATGCCGGGCTGCCGGTCGGTGCCATCCCGGGCGCCAACGCCGCCCTGCTGGCGCTGACCCTGTCCGGCCTGCCGCCGCACCCGTTCCTGTTCCTCGGCTTCCCGCCGCCGCGACAGGCCGCGCGCCTGGCCGCGTTTGCCACCCTGCGCGCCGCCGAACGCGCCGGCCTGTCCGCCACCCTGATCTGGTACGAGGCCCCGCACCGCCTGGCCGAAACGCTCGCCGACCTCGCCCAGACCTTCGGCCCCCGCCCAGCCGCCGTGGCCCGCGAGCTGACCAAGCGCTTCGAGGAAATCCGCCGCGCCCCGGTGGCGGATCTGGCCGCGCATTACGCCACCCATGCCGCCCGCGGCGAGCTCTGCATCCTGCTCGGCCCGCCCGGGCACGACGACGCCCCCGAAGCCGACCTGGATACGCTGCTGCGCGCCGCCCTGGCGCAGCACCGCCTGAAACAGGCCGTCGCCGCGGTGACGGCCGCCACCGGCCTGCCGCGCAAGCAGGTCTATGCCCGCGCCCTGGCCCTGGCGGGCGCCGCCGACGACGCGAATTAAGGCGGCCTTCATCCGCCCGCGCTAAAGGCGGCGCTTCATCACCTCCAGGCGGACTTCCGCATGTCACGCATTCTCGACACCATCGGCGGGCGCGTCCTCGCCCTCCTGGCGCTGCTCGCCGCCGTCGCCCTGGCCGGCGCCGGCACCACGTTCTGGTTCACCCAGCGCCACGAGGCCGACCTGGTCGCCTTCGAACGCATGGACGAAAGCCGCCCCCTGGTCGAACGCCTGCGCGCCGGCATCTATCAGGTGGTGATGGAAAGCCGCGGCCTGTACCTCGCCGCCGACCGCAAGCAGGCCGAGGGCTTCGCCCGCAACCAGATGGCGGCCCTGGCGGAGATCGAGGCCAATTTCGCCCGCCTGCGCGGCGCCGTCCCGCCGCAGCACCAGGAAGCCCTGGCGCAGGCCGCCGCCCCGCTGGCCGCCTTCGTGCGCCTGCGCACCGAACTCGCCCGCGTCGGCGTCGAACAGGGCCGCGAGGCCGCGGACCGCATCGGCAACAACGCCGAGAACCGCAGCACCCGCACCGCCTTCAGCAACAGCCTCGATCGCCTGGCCAAGGAGATGGACGCCACCCTGGCCGCCCGCCGCGCCGCGATCGCCGCCGAGGGCCGCGCCGTCGCCGCCTGGCTGCTCGGCAGCACCGCCGCCGCCGTGCTGCTGGTGCTCGGCTTCGCCGCCTGGATGGTGCGCGCCACCATCGCGCGCCCGATGCATGTGCTGGCCGATGCCCTCGGCGCCATGGCCCGGGGCGAGCTGGACCGGGCCGCACTGCCGGCCGCCGGGCGGGATGGTGGCCGCGGCGAGATCGGCGTCATCGCGGCGGCCGCCCATCGCCTGCGCGACGCCCTGTTCGCCGCGCGCCGGGCCGATGCCGACCTGGCCGAGGCCCGCGCCACTGCGGATCGCCAGCAGCGCGCCATGGACCGCCACACCCGCGATTTCGGCCAATCGATCTCCGGCGTGCTCGCCACCCTGGCGGACTCCGCCACCGCGATGCAAGGCTCCGCCAACCGCATGGCCCATCTCTCCGACAGCAGCCGCGCCGCGGCCAGCGAGAGCGCCGCGCAATCCGATGCCGCCACCGCCGACCTCGCCGCCGTCACCGCCGCCACCGAACAGCTCAGCGCCAGCGCGCTGGAGATCGGCCAGCGCATGGCCGAGGCCGCCGCCGCCACCAGCGCCGCGGTGGCACAGGCCGACCGCACCGGACAGCGCATGACCGTCCTGCTGGACTCCGCCGCGCGCATCGGCAGCGTGGTCGGCCTGATCACCGACATCGCCGGGCGCACCAACCTGCTGGCCCTGAACGCCACCATCGAGGCCGCCCGCGCCGGGGAAGCCGGCCGCGGCTTCGCGGTCGTCGCCGGCGAGGTCAAGGCGCTGGCCACCCAGACCGGCCAGGCCACCGCCGAGATCGCCGGCCAGGTCGAAGCCATCCGCGCCACCATCGCCGAGGCCGCGCAGGCCGCCGCCGAGGTGCTGGGCTCGATCCGCAGCGTCGAGCAGGTGGCCGGCTCGATCGCCGCGGCCGTCGAACAGCAGGGCAGCGCCACCCAGGAGATCGCCGAGCGCGTCAGCGGCGTCGCCAGCCATGCCCAGCAGATCAACCACGCCATGTTGCGCCTGGCCGAAGAAGCCGAAGGCGGGAGCACCTCCAGCCGCGTGGTCGAACACGCCGCCACCTCCGTCAACACCGTCGCCGGCACCCTGTCCGGCGAAGTCGACCAGTTCCTCGACGCCATGGGTGCTGCCAACGGCGAACGCCGCCTGCACGAACGCCTGGCCGGCCATGACCTCGCCCTGCGCCTGCGCGTCGGCAACACCGTGCGCGAAGCCACCGCCGAAGACATCGCCGTGGGCGGCATCGCCCTGCGCATCGCGCGCGACGGCCTGCGCCCCGGCGCCGAGGTCACCGTGACCCTGCCCGACGGCAGCCTGCCCCTGGACGGCCGCGTCGCCCGGCTGGAGCCCTGGGGGGTGGCCATCGCCTTCCGCCAGAACGCCGCCACCCTGGCGGACGCCGAACGCCTCATGGCCCGCATCGCCGCGGCGGCGCCGCGCGCGGCGTAAGGCAAGGAAGCGGTTCTTTTTTGAAAAAAAGAACCAAAAAACTTTTCCCGACTGGCACCCGCCCCCCCGGGGAAGCCGGATGCCAATGGATAAAGTTTTTTTGCTTCTTTTTGTTCACAAAAAGAAGGTTCTTTCCTTCCTACCAAGCTACCCTTGACGCCCGCGCGCAGTCCGGCCCACCCGGCAGCCGCAGCATCACCGCACCAGCGCCCCCAGCAGCGCATCCAGCCGCACCAGCCCCTCCGGCAGCGCCCGCAGCCGCCCGCCCGCCCGCTCCAGATACGCCTCGGCGATCCCCTGCGCGAGCACCGCGCCGTCGATCGCCTCGTCCAGCGCCAGCCCGGTGCGCGCGGCAAACCAGGCCTCGTCGATCCCCTCGGCCAGCCGCAACCCCATCAGCAGCGCCTCGCGCGCCCGCTCCGGCGGTGCCACGGCGTCCTCATGGGTGGTGCCATGGCCCTGCGCCTCGACCCGCTCCGCCCAGGGCTCCGGCGCCCGATGCCGCCGCGTGGCCAGCAGCCGCCCGCCCACCATCACCCGCCCATGCGCCCCCGGCCCGATCCCGGCGTAGTCGGCATAGCGCCAATAGGCCAGGTTGTGCCGGCTCTCGCTGCCCGGCCGCGCATAGTTGGAGACCTCATAGGGCAGCAGCCCGAACCGCCCCGCCTCCTCCGCGGTCGCCTCGTACAGCGCCGCCGCCAGATCATCGTCCGGCAACACCAGCGCGCCGCGCCGATGCAGCGCCGCATAGGCGGTGCCCGGCTCGATGGTGAGCTGGTACAGCGACAGATGGTCGTTCGCCAGCGCCAACGCCTCACGCAGCTCCGCCCGCCAATCCGCCAGCGTCTGGCCGGGCCGGGCATAGATCAGGTCGAACGACACCCGCCCGAACAGGCGCCGCGCCGTCTCCAGCGCGGCGATCGCCTGGCCCACCGAATGCTCCCGTCCCAGCGCCCGCAGCGGTTCGGCGCGCAGGCTCTGGATGCCCATCGAGATCCGGTTCACCCCGGCATCACGGAACCCCGCCAGCCGCCCGGCCTCCACGCTGGTCGGATTGGCCTCCAGCGTGATCTCAAGGTCCGGCGCCGGGTCGAACAGCCGCGTCGCGTCGCCGATCAGGGCGGCCACCGTCGCCGGCTCCATCAGGCTCGGCGTGCCGCCGCCGAAGAACACCGAACTCAGCCGCCGCCGCCCCAGCCGCGCCGCCTCCCAGGCAAGCTCGGCGCGCAACGCGGCGGCGAACCGCGCCTGGTCGATACGCTCGCGGACATGGGAGTTGAAGTCGCAGTAAGGGCACTTCGCCAGGCAGAACGGCCAATGGACGTAAAGCGCGAGCGTCTCCATCAGCGCGGGAAACACGCCCTGACCAACTGCGCAAACGCCCGCGCCCGATGGCTGGTGGCGTGTTTTTCCCCCTGGTCCATCTCGCCATAGGTCAGCGACCCGCCCGCGGGCACGAACATCGGGTCATAGCCATGCCCGTTCGCCCCGCGCGGCGGCCAGGCGATGCTGCCATCCACCCGCCCGGTAAAGCATTCCGCGTGCCCGTCCGGCCAGGCCAGGCACAGCACGCACATGAACCACGCC
>JBIPLY010000381.1:0-4190 GCA_044369385.1 Acetobacteraceae bacterium
GGGCGATGTGGTGCGCGGAATAGGTCTCGCTGGGCACATAGCCGCGCTGGATCTTGTGCTCGCCCTGCGCGCCGGCCTCGACCCGGGCCAAGCCGTGCGCGATGGCGAAGTCGATGGCGCGGTAGTAGCACAGCTCGAAATGCAGGAACGGCCAGTCGCCGGCGCAGCCCCAGTTGCGGCCGTACAGCGTGTCCGCCCCCGCCAGGTTCAGCGCGCCGGCCACCCATTTGCCGCCCTGGCGCGCCATCATCAGCACCACGGCTTCGCCGAGCCGCTCGCCCAGCAACGGGAAGAATTCTTCCGTGAGATAGGCGCTGCCCCATTTGCGGTCGACCGTGGACGAATAGAACCCGAAGAACGCCGCCCAATCCCGACGCGTGATTTCCGGCCCGCGCAGGGCGACGAATTCCAGTCCGCAGCCATTGGCATCGCGCCGCTCGCGCCGGATCACCTTGCGCTTGCGCGAGGCCAGCGCCGCCAGGAAGTCGTCGAAACTGGCATAGCCGGCATTGTGCCAGTGGAACTGCAGGCCGAGCCGCCGCAGCCAGCCCGCCGCCCCCAGCGCGTCGTATTCCGCCTGCGTGCAGAACGTCGCATGCACGCCGGAGGTGCCAAGCTCGGCATTGGCCTGTTCCAGCGCGCCGGCCAGCGCCGCGATCGGCACCCCGGCATCGGGATGGCGCAGCAGCCGCGGCCCCGGCACCGGGCTGAACGGCACCGCCACCTGGAGCTTCGGGTAGTACCGCCCCCCGGCGCGCTCCAGCGCATGCGCCCAGCCATGGTCGAAGACGTATTCGCCGTAGCTGTGCGATTTCGCATACATCGGCGCACAGGCGACCACCCCGCCCGCGGCATCGCGCAGCACCGCATGCTGCGGCAGCCAGCCGGTGCGCGCATTGGCCGAGCCGCTGTCCTCGACCGCCGCCAGGAAGGCGTGGCTGACGAACGGATTGTCCGCCCCGGCGCAGGCATCCCAGTCGGCGGCCGGGACCTCGCCGATCGCCGGATGCAGGCTGAGCGTGAGCTGCTCCTGCTTCGCCATCAGGCGATCCGGAACATCCCCTCCACTTCGACGGTGGCGTCCATCGGCAGGGAGGGCACGCCGATCGTGGTGCGCGCATGGCGCCCGGCATCGCCGAACACCGCCACGGCCACATCGCTGGCGCCGTTCATGATCGGCGCATGGGCGGTGAAGCTGGCCGGTGCCGCGATGAAGCCGCCCAGGCGGACCACCTGCTGCACCCGGTCCAGGTCGCCGCCGCAGGCAACCCGCAACTGCGCGATCAGGTTGATCACGCACAGCCGCGCCGCCGCGGCCGCCTGCTCCGGCGTCGCGCCCTCGCCGACCTTGCCGGTCACGGCCAGCTTGCCGTCCTGCATCGGCAACTGCCCGGAGATGATGACGAGGTCGCCGGTGCGCACGAAGGGCACGTAATTCGCCACCGGCGCGGCCGGGGTGGGCAGGGTGATGCCGAGTTCGGCAAGCTTGGCGTCGATGCGTCCGGCCATGGTTCGGGTGCTCCGTGTTGCGGCGGTGATCATAGGGCGGTGCTGCGCCGTTGTCTGCGCCCCGGCTGGCGATCCGGACGGCGCGGCGGGCTATTGGCTTCGGGTGAAGGATCGCATGGTCAGGCCAGGATGCGTGCGGAATGCGGTTGGCCGTGGGGCACCCTCGTCGGCGGCGATGAAGGTGAAGCGGTTGGGGTCGAGCGTGTAGCTGGCGGGCAGGCGCTTGCCGGCATCCGGGCCGATGGCGTCGATCCAGGTGATGGATTTCGGGGTGGTGCCGGCGTCGAGTTCGAAACGTCCCTCGAGCAGGACATGGCCTTCGACTGTGGTCACCGCGAAGCTGTTGCCGCGGATGGTGGTTGTCGCCCCTGGCGCGCCGTGGCTATCCGGGGGGTCGATGACGCCGTCCTCCGCCATGGCCACCTGGACCCAGCGGCCCTGGAGCATGGCGAGGTCGGCGGCCGACGCATCCTGGCTCATGCGCGCTCCGGGCCGCGGGCGGCGCGGCTTTGCTTCTTTCTGTTCACAAACGGCAGGCCCTTGCCTTACGTCCCCACCACCCGCAGCGCGCGCCGGCGCGGGCGCGCACCTTCCTCGCGCGGCCAGCCGAGCGGCAGCAAGGGCGCCCGGTCGCGCGCACCGGCGCCCAGCGTGTCGGCCTCCTCGATCTCGGCCTCGGCGATGTCGGTGCGGTTGAGGTAGTTCACCGCCAGGTTGCGGAAGGCGTAGTCCAGCAGCGAGGTCGCCCGCCCGACTGCCGCATCGCCCTCCACCACCCCGGCGGGGCCGAAGCGGGTGAAGGTGAAGGCCTCCACGAAGTCCTCCAGCTTCACGCCGTGCTGCAGGCCGAGGCTGACGGCGACGCAGAAATTGTCCATCAGCCCGCGGAAGGCCGGGCCTTCCTTGTGCAGCCCGATGAAGATTTCGCCGAGCTTGCCATCGGGGTATTCGCCGGTGCGCAGGAACAGCTTGTGCCCGCCCACGCTGGCCTTCTGGGTGTAGCCGGTGCGCCGTGCCGGCAGCTCCCGGCGCGTGCCGACCGCCGACAATCCGGCCAGCGCCGGGCGGGCGACAGCGGCGTCCAGATGGGCGGCGACGGCGTCATGCATGGCGCCATGGGCCTGCGGGCCGGCGGCGGGAAACGGCGATTGCCCGGCGAGCAGCCCGGCCAGTGCCGCCTCGGCCGAGACCCCGCGTGCGGCCAGCCAGGCGCGCGCGGCGCCGGTCAGCCGGCCGGCATCGTCCAGCGGCGAGAAGCCCGGCGAAATCCCGCCGGTCTCGATCCCCAGCACGGCACAGGCCAGGTCCGGCGCGGCCAGGGCGCTGACCGCTTCATGGCGCCGCGCCGGGCGGGCGGCGGCGCGGGCCTGGGCGGTGCGGGCCGCCTCCGCCAGGCCAGGCAGGACGGTCGCCGCAGGGCAGGGCGGCATGGCGGCGGCCTGGGCCTGGGTGCCGAAGCGCTCGGCCATGTCGGCGGAGGCATTGGCGCCGGCGGCATGCAGCAGGGCGGCCAGGGCCGCGCCGATGTCGCGCGCCGCCTGGCTGTCATAGGCGATGCCGAGGCGCGCCAGCAGCCCGGACAGGTCGTGCATCGACACCGCCAGCCGCCCGGCCGCCGGCACCGCCAGCGTCAGCGCGGTCACCGCAATGGCGGCGGCATCGGCGAAGCCCGCGGCATCGAAGCCGTGCTCGGCGTCATGGAAGGCCGGCAGGTTGAGCGCGAATCCGGGGCAGGGGGTCGACAGCCCCTGCCACACCGCCTCGCCCACCGTGCCGCGCCGGGTCAGCAACAGGGCATGCAGCGCGGTGCCCAGCGTGTCCTGGCTGCGGTCGTCCAGCATCCCCGCCCGGCGGGCGCGTTCGGCGATCGGGCGGACCCAGGCCTCGGTCAGGGCGGCGGCACTCGCCGCACCCTCGCCAGGGGCCAGGGCGGCCAGCGCCGCGGCGGCGCGGTCGTCCCAGGCGGCGGGCAGGGCGATCTGGCGCGGGGCGCTGTCCGGGTCGGCAGCGGCCATGGCGCGGCGCAGGCGCACGCCGCGCCAGACCGGCAGGGAGCGGGAAGGGCCGCGGATGGAAAGCGTCGTGGGGTGTTCCATGGCCGGCAGACTAGCCGCGACTCGTCGGCCGCGAAAGCCGCATCTTGTGGCCATGGGGGCTGTCAACCACAAAATCCTGTGGATAAGCCGGGGCGATGCCGATCCTGTGGACCGCGCCCCGGCAAACCACTATACCGGCGCCATGACCATCGGCACCCGTCTGTTCACCTGGTTCAACGGCCGCCTTGTCGGGCGCGACAGCGTCGGCAATGCCTATTACGAGGACAAGCGTGCCAAGGCCGGCACGCGCGCCCGGCGCTGGGTGATGTTCGGCGGCGTGGCGGAGGCCAGCACCGTGCCGGCGGAGTGGCACACCTGGCTGCACTACACCACCGACCAGGTGCTTCCGGATGCCGGCCGGCGGGCGTGGCAGAAGCCGCACCAGGCCAACCTGACCGGCTCGGCCGAGACCTATCGCCCGCCCGGCCATCCCTACAAGGGCGGGCAGCGGCCGCCGGCGACCGGGGATTACGAGGCCTGGACGCCGGGGTCCTGAGGCCGGCATGGCGGGGCGCAACCTGTCCGAGCTGATCGCCGGCGCCGTGGTGCTGGCGGTGGCGGCGGGCTTCCTGGGCTATGCGGTGG
>JBIPLY010000072.1:0-13085 GCA_044369385.1 Acetobacteraceae bacterium
TCCCGGTCCCAGGCGAGGTCCGCGGTATCCAGCGCGGCCGGCGCCGGATCGACCGGTGCGGACCAGGGATGGCGCCAGTTCCTGGCATCCTTGTTCGACCCGTCCATCGGACTGGCCGTGGTCAGCAGCGCGATGCGGCACGCCGCCAACGGCTTGGCCAGCCGGACAAACGGCACCGCGTCGTGATGCGCCCACTGGTAGTCCGCCTTGTAGCCCAGCGCGCGATAGTACAACCGCGTTCGCTCCATGTAGCCGACCGGCTGGCCGGGATCGTCCATCGCCGTTCCTCCCTCGAAACCCCGCCAGTCTGCGCCCATAGGGCAGCGGGGCTCAAGGGGGCTGGCATGCGGCGCGGGGCAGGGGATATGGTCCGGCCATGATCCTGTTCGGCCTTCTCTTCGCCATCAACCTCGTCGCCGGCCTGGTGGGCTTCAGCGTCTTCATCATCGGCCTGGCCAACGGCACGGTGACGACGGCCAACATCCTGCTCTGGGCCGGGGCGCTCAGCCTGGCGTTCTCGCTCCCCTGGGCCGCCTGGCTCGTGCGCCTGCGCGGGCGGGCCCGGCTCGGCACGGTGCTGCTGCTCCCGGTGGCGGGGATGGCCGCGGCGGCGATGATCCTGATCCTGATCGGCAACGCCGGGAACTGGCGGTAGCCCGCCCGCGCGCGACATCGCGTCCTCCCTCGGTCAGTCGCCGGCGGCGGCCTCGGGCTCGGCGGCCAGGAACGCTTCGAACTGCGCCAGCCCGGCGGGGGAGAACAGCATGGCGCGGCTGGCGGGGTCGCGGCGCGCCCAGCCCCGGCGCACGAACAGCGCCAGGAGTGCCGCCCCGACGCTGCCCGCCAGGTGGTGGCGCCGCTCGCTCCAGTCCAGGCAGCTTCGGCACAGCGGCGCGGCACGGCGGGCCAAGGTCGCGACGTCGATCGCCTCGGCAACCAGGCGCGAAGCCCCCCGCGACGAGAGGCCCAGCCCCTCGGCGGTGGCGACGATCAGTCCCTGGTCCAGGAAGGCTTCGTACAGCCGCACGCCCATCGCGCCGGCGAGGTGATCATAGCAAACCCGGGCATGGCGCATCGCCTGGTCGCGCGGACCCGGGCGGGTGCGAAGCCGACCCATGCGGGCGGCAAGGCCCATGAAGCCTTCGAGCGCGGCTGCGATCTCGGGGCCGGCAAGACGCATGTAGCGGTGGCGCCCCTGGACCTCGACGGTCAGCAACCCGGCATCGAGGAGGGCGGACAGGTGCGCGCTGGCGGTCTGGGGCGTGACCGCGGCCTCACGCGCCAGTTCCCCGGCGGTGAGCGCCATGCCGGACATCAATGCCGTGAGCATGCTGGCGCGGGTGGGCTCGCCGATCAGCGATGCCAGGCCGGCGATGTCGGGGCCTTCCTTCATGCCAGGAGCGTAGCATGGCGCGCGTGGCGATGCTTCGGTGGTGGACGAAGCATCGCCGCAGCCGGGGATGCTAGCTCGGGTCCATGATGATCCATGCGCCGATCGCCTTCGCGGGCCTGCTCCAGCTGCGGCACGAGCGGCTGAAACTCTACCTGTCGGGCGATGGCCCGGCCGCAGGATGGCTGGACATCGACCTGTTGCGAAGGCTGCTGCGCGGGGTCACGGTCGATGTCGGGCAGACCGATCCGGCCGCCGGGTTTGCGCTGCTGGCCGCGCAGCCAGGCGGCGGATGGCGCTGGGCCGGCCATATCTGGCGTGCCGACCGCCTCGCGCGGCTGGTGCTGTGCATCGACCCGGCGGCGGGGCAATTCGGCCGGGCGCCGGGCGCTGCCTTCTGCGTCGGTAGCCTGGCGGATGTGGCCCTGATCGCGGCGGAGTGGCGCAAATGGCGGTTGGCCGCCGCGCATGGCGATGCGCAGGACCGGTATCTCGCGGACGTCGATCGGTGAGCGCGCCGGCGGGCGGCGGGCCCGGGTTCTTCGGCTGGCGGGTGGTGGCCGGGGCGTTCGTGCTGGCGGTACTGGGGTGGGGGCTCGGCTTCTATGGGCCGCCGGTGTTCCTGCATACCGTGCACGCGACGCGCGGGTGGTCGGTGGCGCTGGTGTCAGCGGCGGTGACGGCCCACTACCTGCTGGGAGCATTGCTCGCGGCCAACCTGCCGGGGCTGCATGCGCGGTTCGGCGCGGCGGCGGTGACCCGGGCCGGGGTGGCGGCGCTGGCGCTGGGGTTGGTCGGCTGGGCCAGCGCCCAGGCGCCCTGGCACTTGTTTGCCGCCGCGGCGCTGACCGGCTGCGGGTGGTCGACGATGGCGGCGGCGGCCATCAACCTGATCGTGTCGCCATGGTTCGTCGCGGGGCGCCCGAAGGCGCTGTCGATGGCCTATAACGGTGGCAGCATCGGTGGGATGGTGTTCTCCCCGCTATGGGTGGTGCTGATCGACACGATGGGGTTCCCGGCCGCCGCCGCCATGGTCGGCGGCGTGGCGGTGGTGGTGGTCTGGTGGTTGGCGGCGGCGGTCTTCAGCCGCTCACCGGCGGCGATGGGCCAGTTTCCCGACGGCATTCCGCCTGGCCCCGGTGCTGGCGGGGCGGCCGGTGCGGCGGTGGCGGGGCTGCCAGGCGGCTTGCTGTGGCGCAGCTGGAAGTTCCGCACGCTGGCGGCGGGCATGGCGCTCGGGCTGTTCGCCCAGATCGGCCTGCTGTCGCACCTGTTCTCGCTGATCACGCCGGCGCTCGGGGCCGGGGTGGCGGGCGTTGTGATGGGGTTGGCCACGGCGTCGGCGATCGCCGGGCGCACCGCTTTCGGCTGGCTGATGCCGGCCGGGGCGGACCGGCGGCGCGTGGCGGCGCTGAGCTATGCGGTGCAGATCGGCGGCGCGGCGATCCTGATCCTGTCGGGCCTGCAGGCGCCGGCACTGATGGTGCTGGGGGTCCTGCTGTTCGGCTTCGGCATCGGCAACGCCACCTCGTTGCCGCCGCTGATCGCGCAGGTGGAGTTCGCCCGCGCGGACTCCGGACGGGCGGTCGCGTTGATCGTGGCGATCGGGCAGGCGACCTATGCGTTCGCGCCGGCCATCTTCGGGATGTTGCGCGACGGCGACGCGGCGGGAGGCAGCATCGCAGTATTGCTGGCCGCGATCGGGTTCCAGGGCCTGGCGGTCGCTGCGTTCCTGCTGGGGCGGCGCTGAGACGGGCTCAGCAGGGCAGCGGCAGGCCGAGGTTCTCGCGCAGAGTTTTGCCTTTGTAGTCAAGGTGATACAGCCCGCGGCGCTGCAATTCCGGCACCACATGGTCGACGAAATCGGCATAGGCCCCGGGCACATGGGTGGCGCCGACCACGAAGCCGTCGCAGCCGCGCCCGACGAACAGCTCTTCCAGCTTGTCCGCCACCTCCTTCGGCCCGCCCACCACGGCCCCGTGCGGCCGGCCGCGGCCGGTGATGGTGATGAAATCCCGCGTCGTCGGGTTCTTCGTGCCGCTGACCTGCACCACCCGGTCGCGCATGGTCTGGATGCCGCCGATGCTGGCCATCTCGGCGTCCGTGAACGGCTCGTCCATGCCCTTGGTGGAAAAATCGAAGTTCAACGCCTCGGACAGCAGCGAGAGCGCGTCGATCTCCAGCGGCAGCGTCTCGATATACGCCATCCGATCCTCGGCCTCGGCTTTGGTGGCAGCGCAGACGGTGTGGACCAGGGTGCAGAGATGGACCTGGTCGGGATCGCGCCCGGCCGCGGCGATCTCGTCCTTGACCGCCTTGTAGCCGGCCTGCTGCGTGGCAAGCGGCCCGCCGCCGGCGAAGATCACCTCGGCCCAGCGCCCGGCAAAGCGCCGCCCGCGGCCGGACTGCCCGGCCTGGATGATCACCGGGTGGCCCTGCGGCGTGCGCGGCACGGTGAACGGCCCGCGCGAGCGGAAATTCGGCCCGACATGGTCCAGCCGGTGCACTTTGGCGGGATCGCCGAACCGGCCGGACTCCTTGTCGAGCACCAAGGCCTTGTCTTCCCAGCTTTTCCAGTGCCCGGTCACCACCTCCAGAAACTCGTCCGCCCGGTCATAGCGGCTGTCATGCTCCATCACGCTGTCGCGGCCCATGTTCCAGGCCTCGCCCTCGTTGAGCGAGGTCACCACGTTCCACGCCGCCCGCCCGCCGGTCAGGTGATCCACGGTGGCGAACTGCCGCGCCACATGGAACGGCTCGTAATAGGTGGTGGAGCAGGTGGCGCCGAGGCCGAGATGGGTGGTGGCCATGCCCATCGCCATCAGGCAGGCGATCGGATCGAGCTTGACCACCCGGATGCCGTGCTCGATGGCATGGGCATGGTCGCCGCCGTAGCGGTCGGGCAGCGCCAGGCGATCGTCGAAGAAGCCGAGATGGAACTTGCCCCGTTCCAGCGTCCGGCCGATCTCCTGGTAGAAATCGGCGCTGGCGAAATCCAGCCGGCTGTCCGGGTGGCGCCAGGACATGGCGAGGTTGGTGCAGTTCTGGGCCTGCAGGAAGCCCACCATGGTCATCTGGCGCGTCATCGTTCCCTCCGTGGCGCAATTGTCTCGCGCCGAACGAAAGGGCGCAAGGTTACCCGGCGGCGAAGGTCCGCGGCAGGTCGTCCAGCCCCATCAGCATCCCGGTCCGGTCGGGGCGCGGGGCAGGGCGGGTGGTGGCCATGGTACTGGCCTTGACCACCGCCTGCAGACGGTTGCGGGCGCCGAGATGGCGATAGACCGCGGCCAGATGGGTCTTGACGGTGGGCACGGCCAGGCCGAGCCGGCGGGCGATGTCCTTCGTGGTGCGCCCCTCGGCCAGCAGGATCAGCACGTCGGATTGGCGGGCGGTCAGGGCATGGGTGTCGCCGGGCCGCGGGGCGGGACGCGGCACGGTGGGGCGCGGCGGGGCGTGAAAGGTGGGCAGGGTGTCGGTCGGCTCCGGGTGCCGCGGGATCTCGCCGCTGCCGGTGGAGATGAACAGGTCGGGGGTGGCGATCACCCGCAAGGTGCGCAGCAGGTTGATGCCGGACGCGGCGCGGGAGATGTATCCGCCCAGTCCGTCCTGGCAGCAGCGGCCGATGGTGGCGCGGTCATCGGCATCGCCGACGCCGATGAATTTGGTATGCGGGTAGTCCCCCTGCAACACGGGGAGTGTCACATAGGCGTGAAGCCCGGGGAGCTGGAGGTCGAGGAAGACGAGGTCGAAATGCGCCGCCCCCATGCGGGCGAGCAGTTCGATCACGTCGGCGGTCTCGACGATCTGCCATGTTGGATGGCAGTCCGTGACCAACTCGACAAATCCGGCGCGAAAGCCCCGATTTTTTTCCGCAATGAGTATCCGCATACTGAGCATCCCGTATGGCGGCTGAAAAGTAACATCGGTTGACGTGAAAGAGAAGCCCTTTCCCGTTAATTTTTCGGTAATTGCGTGTTTGATATTGTGAAGCTGCCAGAAACCCGCCTCAGAGTCATGGTTGAATCAAGCCTGAATCATCGCGTTGCTTGAAGAATCATAAAACCTTGAGTCGCGGAAACGATCGGTGTTTTTAGAATCACGCGGATCGGTTCTTAACAAGAACGCTTTCTTTCAAGGTCGAGGTACATTCCGTCGCGGCGGCGTTGGCGGGATTAACGTTGTTGTACTATTGACTCACGAGTCTGTACCTCCAATCGCAAGTCGAGGCCGCGTCGTCGTCGTGAAGCGCCCGCGCAGCATTGCCCGGCGCTGATTCGGCAGTCTAGCCGCCACGCCTAACTGCAACGTTTCAAAACAAAACCCGTGAACGTGAATCGCAAATCGCATCCCCGGCCGCGCCGCGCGCCAGCCCGGTGCCGCTGCGTCGCCCAGGGGGAACACGGGGGCCAAAGGGGCGCGCGCCGGCGGTGGTGGATCAAACGTGACAGCGGGCGAATTCACGTCGCCGTGCCGGGCTCCCGATGCGGGGCGGCGCGCGGGGCGATCACTTGAACGCCTCCATCAGCCGCAGCGCCGCCGGGCCGGCCACGATGATGAAGATGCAGGGCAGGATGAAGCCAACCATCGGCATGGTCAGCAGCACCGGCAGGCGGGCGGCCTTCTCCTCGAAGCGGATCAGCGTCTCCGTGCGCATCTCCCCGCCCAGCGCGCGCAGCGCCTCGCCCAGCGGGGTGCCGTACTGCATGGTCTGCACCAGGGTGTTGGTCAGGCGCTTGACGCTTTCCAGCCCGGTGCGCTCGCCGAGGTTGGTCAGCGCCGCCTTCGCGTCCGAGTTGACCTGAAGCTCGTTCACCGTCTGCTCGAACTCCCAGGCGATCTGCGGGTGCGCGGTGCGGATCTCCTGTGACACGCGGCCCAGCGCGGGTTCCAGCGGCAGCCCCGCCTGCGTGCAGATCAGCAGCATGTCCAGCGCATCCGGCAGGCTGGCCTCGACCTTCTTCACGTAAGTGTCGCGCAGCCGGCGCACCACCATGTCCGGCCCGACCAGCCCCAGCACCCCGGCCGCCGCCGGCAGCAGGTTGGCGAGCGGTGCCTCCATCTCCGCCTGCTGCGCCACCAGGAAGCCAAGCAGCGGCAAGCCGGTCATCAGCAGGATCTTGCAGCCGATGAACAGCCCCAGCGCGCCGCGGCCGGCCATGCCGGCGACGTTCAGGGTCTTCTCCAGCTCGTCCACCGTCTTGCGCGACAGCACACCCGAACTGGCGATGCGCGCGCCGATGGCGCCGACCAGGCGCGCCAGCATGGCGCCGGCGCTCGGGGCGGCGGCGGCCTCGGCCGCGCGCGCGACAAAGGTGCCGTTGGCCATGCGCAGCCGGTCGCGCAGCTTCTCCTCGCGCCGGGCGTGGCGCATCACCGCCAGGCCGGTGAGCACCATCATCAGCGTCAGCGCGAAGGCCAGGCCGAACAGCAGGGGATGGCTCATTTCAGGCTGGTCCGGATGATGATGCGCATCGAAAGGACCCCGGTGGCCAGGGAAAGTGCTGCAATACCAAGAAGATTGCGGCCATTTTCCTCGAAAACCAGCACGCCGACATAGTCTGGGCTGAGCACCGCCAGGCCCAGGCCGGAGACGAAGGGCAACGCGGCCAGCACCATCGAGCTGGCCCGCGCCTCGGACGCCAGGGCATAGGCCTTGGAGCGCAGGGCGACGCGCTTGCGGATCACGTCGGCCAGGTTCTCCAGCGTCTCGGTCAGCCCGCCGCCGGTCTGGGCCTGGAGCGACAGGGCGGTGGCAAAAAACTGATATTCAGGAAGACCAGTGCGTTGCGCCATGGTTTTGAGCGATACATCGAACCGCGTGCCGATGCTGAGGTCCGACGCGATGCGCTCGAATTCGGCGGCGGTGGGCTCCTGCGACTGGCGGGCGACATGGCGCATCGCCTCGCTGACCGGAATGCCGACGCGCACCGAGCGGACGATCATCGACAGCGCATCCGGCATCTGGTTGCGCAGCAGCTGGCGCCGGCGGTCATCCACCCAGCCGAAGAAGGCGCGCGACAGGAAGACCCAGACCACCGGGATCGTGAAGAAGGCCAGGTCGCCGACGATGATGGTCAGGATGCCGGCCACCGCGCGGGCCAGCAGCAGCGACAGCACCAGCACGATGCTCCACGGCAGCGGGTAATGCGCGGTATGGGCGGGGTCGAAGCCGAACATGCTCATCAGCCGGCGCAGCCGGCCCCGTTCCTTCGGCCCATCGGTCCGGGTGATGCGCATGCGCATCTCGGGCACCCGGCCGGCCGCGTCATCGGCGCCGGAGATGCCATCCAGCCGTGCGCGCACCCGGCGGCGGCGGGTCTGTTCGGCCAGGATGCTGTGCAGGGCCCCGATCATGCCCACCAGCAGCAGGGCCCCGATCAGGAGCAGCCACAGGCGCTGGCTATCTTGCATGTTCGGCCGCCGCGGCTTCTTCCAGGGCGGCCATCCACTCCCGGTCATAGCCGAAATAGGTCAGCCGGCCGTAGCAGGCCGGCCGCGCGCGGCTGACCTTGTAGTGGCCGACGATGCGCCCGTTGCCGTCCTCGCCGTCCATGACGAACTGGAAGATGTCGTTCATCAGCACCACGTCGCCTTCCATGCCGCAGATCTCGGTGACCTGGGTGACACGGCGGCCGCCGTCGCGCTGGCGCTCGACCTGGACGATGAGGTTCACGGCGCTGACGATCTGGGTGCGGATGGCTTTGGACGGCAGGCCCATATTGCCCATCTGGACCATGTTCTCCACCCGGATCAGCGCGTCGCGGGTGGTGTTGGCGTGGATGGTGGACATCGAGCCGTCATGGCCGGTGTTCATCGCCTGCAGCATGTCGAAGGCCTCGCCGCCGCGGACCTCGCCGATGATGATGCGATCCGGGCGCATGCGCAGCGCGTTGCGGACCAGGTCGCGCTGGTTGATCTCGCCCTTGCCCTCCAGGCTCATCGGCCGGGTTTCCAGGCGCACGACGTGCGGCTGCTGCAATTGCAGCTCGGCGGCGTCCTCGACGGTGATGACGCGCTCCTTCTCCTCGATCAGGCGGGAGAGCGCGTTCATCATCGTGGTCTTGCCGGAGCCGGTGCCGCCCGAGATGATGATGTTGAGCCGCGAGGCGGAGGCCACCGACAGGATCTTGGCCACCGGGCGGGTCAGCGCCCCGAAGCCGATCAGGCGTTCGAAGTCGATCGGCTTCTTGCTGAACTTGCGGATCGACATGCTGGGGCCATCCAGCGCCAGCGGCGGGAAGACGATGTTGACCCGGCTGCCGTCCTTCAGCCGGGCGTCGACCATCGGGCTGGCTTCGTCCACCCTTCGGCCGACCGCCGCCGCAATGCGTTGGCAGATCGAGGCCAGGTGGCTTTCGTCGCGGAAGCGGACATTGGACAGCTCGACCTTGCCGCCGCGCTCCACGAACACCTTGTACGGGCCGTTGACCATGATGTCGGCGACGCGCTCGTCGTCCAGCAGCGGCTGGAGCGGGCCGAGGCCGAGCATGTCGTTGACCAGCTCCTGCGCCAGCATGTGCTGTTCGATGGCGTTGAGATGGATGCGCTTGCCGGTGGCGATCTCGCTGATCAGCCGCTCCACCTCCATCGCCAGGCGCTCGGGCGCCAGGGCGGCGACGGCGTTCGGCTCCAGGCGGGCGAGGCACAGCAGGCGCAGATCGGCGATCGCCTCCGGCGGCGCGCTTTGCGAGGCAGTGACGACCGCCAGGCTGCCGTTCGGGTTGATCGGCACCGGGCCGGCGGCTGCCGCCTCCGGCTCGGCGCCGGTGCGGCGGCGGCCGAATCCGCTGGAGGCAAAACTCACTTGCGCCACCCGAACAGGCGCCAGCCGCGCCGGGCGGGGGCGTGGGCGGCCTCGCCGTCGCGCTTGCCCTGGTCGAGCAGGCCGTTGGAGGCGGCCAGCGTGGTCAGCTCCAGGATCGCGTTGCGCAGCGGGCTGCGCGCGGCCGCAGCCGGTTCGCCCATGTTGGCGGCATTGGCCACCACGCGCGGCAGGTCGGGGATGGCGATGTCGACCTTGAGGCCCAGCGTCTCCTCCACCTGCCGGCGCTGCAGCCCGCCGGGCATGCCGACGCGGTTGAGCACCAGGATCGGGCGGTCGGCGCCCTGTACGCCGGTCTTCAGGCCAAGCAGCTTCAGCGTGTCGCGGATCGAGACCAGGGTCGGCAGCATCACCACCACGCGCTGCTGCGCCAGGGCGGCGAGGTCGCGGTTGAAGGTCTGGCCGTTGAACGGGGCGTCGGCGATGATGAAATTGTAGCGCCGGCTCAGTGCTGCCAGCAGCGCGGCGGCGGCGCCGTCGGCATAGGTGGGGTTCTCGGTCAGCGGGATTTCGCTGGCCAGGACATGCAGCCGGTCGACCACCGGCTGGGCGGCGCGCTCGGCCAGCAGGGCATCGATGCGCTCCGGCGCTTCAAGGGCGGAGGCCAGGCCGGGGCTGGGCGAGATGTTCAGCAGGAAGGCGCCGGTGCCGCGATGCAGGTCGGCGTCCAGCAGCACGGTGTGGCGGTTGCGCTCCGCGCCCAGGTGCCAGGCGAAGTTCGCGGCCAGCGTCGAGGTGCCGACCCCGCCCTGTGCCCCGATGAAGGTGATCATGCGCCCGCCCAGGACCACGCCGGCGCGCGACTTGCCGCGCACGAAGGGGCCGAAATGGCGCGCGACGATGTCGCGGGTCAGCGGCTTGGCCAGGTATTCGGCCGCCCCCAGGCCGCGGGTGACTTCGCGATAGAAGGTGATGTCATGGATATCGCCGACCACCAGCACGCAGACATCCGGCTCCACCACCTCCGACAGGTTGCCCAGGGCTGCCAGCGGCTCGTCCTCGCCGGAGACATCCACGATCAGGATGCGCGGGGTGGTGGTCTTGGCCAGGGCGGCCATGCCGGCGCGGATGCCGCCGCGGCGCATGTCGGCGGTCTCCAGCAGCAGGTCGGCCAGGCCGTCGCGCACCGCCGTCTCGGTGTGGGCATCGGTCAGGAACGCCATCAGCTGGGCGCGGTCGTGGCGCGAGACGACCAGGCGCGGATCGACCCCGTCATGGCGGGTGGCAACGTCAGCCATCAGCGCGGCGCCTCGCCGGGGCGGGCGGCCGGGCCGGCGGCGCCGGCCTGGGCCGGGGCCTGGGCGCGCGCCGGCGCCCCCTGCCACAGCCGCTCGACGGCGGTGCTGCCGGTGCGCACGGTGCCGCCCTCGCCGGCGCGGCCGCGGGCAAGATCGGCCGGATTGGCGAGCTGGGCGGCGATGTTGGCCTCGTTCGCGCCGCTGGGCTTCCAGACGCCTTCGCGGGTGAAGGGGTCGGTCTGGGCGCAGCCGGCCAGCAGCAGGGCGGTGGGCAGCAGGGCGGCAGCCAGCGGCAATGTCACGCGGCGCAGCGGGGCGAAGCGGCCAAGGGGGCGGGTGCAGGACATTGTTTTGCTCACTGCAGGATGAAGCCGGGCCGGCCCAGGGGCGCGCCGGGCGTGCGGCCGGGCGCGGGAAGGGCGACGGGGGAGGGGGTGGCGGCCGGGGCGAGCGGGCTGCCCGGCGCCTGGCCGGTCTGGCGCAGCAGCAGCAGGCGCTCGCGGTCGGTGGGCGGGATATAGTTCTCGCCGGCCACGCGCAGCTGGGTGGGCTCGCTGACCGGGCGCACCAGGTAGGGGGTGACCAGGATCACCAGCTCGGTCTGGTTGCGGCGGAAATCATCGCTGCGGAACAGCGCGCCCAGCACCGGCACCTCGCCCATGAAGGGGATGCCGCTGTCGGACTGGGTGACGTTGTCCTGCAGCAGCCCGGCGATGGCGAAGGACTGGCCGCTGCCCAGCTCGACCATCGTTTCGGCCCGGCGCACGGTCAGCGCCGGGATGACGATGGCCAGGCCGCTGGCGCTGGTGACGCGCACCGCGCCCTGGTCGGTGAGCTGGCTGACCTCGGGCGTGACCTTCAGGTTGATCTTGCCGTCGGCGAGCACGGTGGGCTGGAAGGCGAGGTTCACGCCGTATTTCTTGAACTCGATGGTGATGGCGCCGTTCTGCTGGCCGACCGGGATGGGGAACTCGCCGCCGGCCAGGAAGCTGGCGGACTGGCCGGACAGCACGGTCAGGTTCGGCTCGGCCAGCACGCGGGCCAGGTTGTCTCCGGCCAGCGCATCGATCAGCGCGTTGGCGTCCGGCGTGCCGGCGCGCAGCGTGTTGCTGCTGCCCAGCACGGCCAGGCCGCTGCTGGACAGGAAGTTCAGCGAGAAGCGGCCGATCGAGCCCAGCGCCTGCCAGTTCACGCCAAGCGCGCGGGTGACGCTGCGGCTCATCTCCGCGATGCGCACGCGCAGCGTGACCTGGAGCGGGGCGGCCACGGCCAGCTGGTCCTCGATGTTCTGGCCATCGGTGATGAAGCCGCGGGCGATCGAGACGGCGCGGGCGGCCTCCTCGGCGCTGGCCACCTGGCCGCTGACCATCAGGCCGCGGCTGTGCGGGGAGACGCGGATGCGGGTGCCGGGCATGACGCGGGCGATGGTGGCCTCGGCCTCGGTGGAGGCATAGGCGGCGGGGCGGACGAAGATGTCGTATTCGGCGACCGAGGCGCCCGCGCCATCCACCGCGGCGATGGTGGTGCGCCCGGGGCCGACGCCGAAGACGAACAGGGTGGTGGCGCTGGCCGGGCGGACCTCGGCGATGCGGGGGTCGGCGACGAAGACGTTGGCGGCGGCGGCGGGCAGGGTGATCACGCCCCCGGTCCCGGCCTCGTAGCGCAGGGCCGGGCGCGGGGCGGGGGCGGGGGCGCGGGCGGCGACGGGATTGGCGGCGGCGACCGGCGCGCGCACGGCCGGCGGCGGGGCGGCCGGCGGGGGCGCGGGGGGCGCGACGGGCGTGGGCTGCGCCGCGGCTGGTCCAGGGGCGGTGAGCGCCAGCAGCGCGGCGGCGGCGATCGTGCCGAGCTTCGGGGCGAAGCGGTGCGGGCGGGTCATCGGAACCTGTACTCCTTGCTCTCCGTCGTGCCGGAGTGGACGCGCATGACGTCGCTCGTGGCCCGCGGCGCCACCCCGGCCAGGGCCGAGGAAACATCGCTGGCGAAGATCGCTGTCTGTTCGTCCTCTACGGACTCCGAACTGTCGGAAGCCCGCACGCTAAGGGAAAGCTTGCCGATTCGCGCCGCCAGCTGCACGCGCTGGGCCTGGTCGCCGGCGACCTCGATGGTCACGGTGCGCGCGGTGCTGCCGTCGGCGCCGCCGGGAACGGCGCCCTGGACCAGCTGCTGGTCGATGGCGATGACGCGGGCGTTGCGCTGCACGATCTGGGCGGAGATGCGCCGGCCGAGCGGGATGGTGGGGTCGTCCTGCGCCTGGGTCATGATCACATCCACCCGGTCGCCGGGCCAGATCAGGCCGGCCGCACCGCTGACCGCATCCACCCCGATGGTCACCGCGCGCATGCCCCCGCCGAGCACGGCGGCCAGGAAGCCGCGATCGCCGGGGCGCATCAGGTCGGCGGGCAGCAGCGGCTCGCCGGTGGCCAGCGGGCGGCGGATCATGGCGCCGACCAGCGCCTGGCGGCTGGGCTGCGTGTCCGGGGAGGCGTCGGCGGGGGCTTCGGCCTGGTCCAGCTCGTGCGCGGTGATTTCCTCGGGCTTCAGCAGGCTGCCGGCGCGCACCGGGCGGGCGGCGACCAGCACCGTCACCTTGGCCGGCGGGCGCGGCGGTTCCGGGGCGGCAGCCTGGACCGGA
>JBIPLY010000549.1:0-2638 GCA_044369385.1 Acetobacteraceae bacterium
TGCCGGTGCCGTGATAGCCCTGGATCATCACGCGGCGGTTGAAGGCGAAGCCGGCCACGATCGCCAGCGTGGTTTCCTTGTCGAAGCGATAGGTCGGGTCCAGCTCCGGCACGTGCTCGGTGCGCACGGAGAAGGCGGGGACCTGAAGGTCACTGTCGATGCCGAACACCTCGCGGGCGTTCACGGTGGTGTCCGGCAGCGCGATCGCAGAGGTCGGCGCGGGACGGTCGGTGGCGGCAGCCTGGTTCATAAGCCAGCAATCCTGAATGTTTCCGGGCAGCTTAGCCCCGGGTTGCACGGTTGGGTAGCCAGGGGGTAACGGGGCAGCATAGTGTATTCAATCAGCCGCGGCCATCCGCGGGTCAGCCAGTCGCGGCCATCCGCGGTTCACCGGACAGTTTGCCGCGAAGTGCCGCATAGGCAAGGTTGATCGTCTTGAGCCGCTCCTCCGCGCCGCGATCGCCGCCATTGGCGTCAGGGTGATGGCGCTTGGCCAGTTCATGGTAGCGCGCCTTCAGTTGTTCCATCGTCACCGGCCAGCCCAGGCCCAGGGTTGCCAGCGGCTCCCGCAGTTCGGCCGGCGCCTGGGTGGCCGCGGTGCGGCGCGGCTTTTCGTGCAGCGCGGACAGGATCGACATCGGGTCGCGCAGTGCCTCCTCCGACACATAGGCCGCGCCGAGCCGGCCCAGGGGCCAGGACGGGCGCTGCCAGGAGGTGTCGGAGCGCAATTGCGCCTCGATCTGCGCCGGGGTCATGCCTTTGTAGAAGTTCCACGACGCGTTGTAGACCCGCACATGTTCGAGGCAGAACCACCACCAGTCGCGCAACGCCTCTGGCGAACGCGGCGCGCGATACTCGCCGGCCGCAGAACAGCCCGGCATGTCGCAGGGGCGGCCCGGCGCGCCTGGATCGGGCGCATAGGCCCGTGATCGAGGGGAACGGCGGGTCATTTCCCGTTTTGTGGGCAAGAACGGGGCCTTTGGGAAGGGGGATTCTGAAGCGGGGGCGTGATCGCCGGCGCGAATCTGCCCGGCGCTTGCACCATCGTGGCATCGGCGCCATGTCTTGCGGCATGGAATCCCGCGCCGAACGCATCGAAGCCCTGCTGCGCCAGCATTTCGCGCCCGTGCGGCTGGCGGTTGTCGACGACAGCCGGCTGCATGCCGGCCATGCCGGCGCCCGGCCGGAAGGGGAGACGCATTATTCCGTTGCGATGGTCGCCGCCGCCTTTCGCGGGCAGACCCGCATCGCGCGCTCCCGGGCCGTGCACGCGCTGTTGGATGCGGAGTTCAAGGGCGGGTTGCACGCGCTGGCGCTGACGCTGCGCACGCCGGACGAAGACGCCGGCTGAACCCCGCCGCCGCGGCCGGCTTATCGCGGGCAGCTCACCGGGGGCGGCGCAGCAGCAGGCGCACGCTGCCGGGGTTTGCCGCGTGCGGGTGGGTTGCCGCCAGGACGAGGGGGCGCAGCGCCGGGAGGTTCAGCCACAGCGGCAGTTCGCGGCGGATCACGCCGCCGGTTTCACCGCTGCCGCGCCCGGTGATGATCTCGACGACGCGGATCCGATCGGCATGCGCGGCATGGAGGAAGGCGTGCAGGGCGTGGAAGGCGCGCTGGGCGGTGCGGCCGTGCAGGTCCAGCGTGCGGGTGGTGGCGAGCTTGCCGGAGCGGAAGCGGTTCCAGGAGGAATTGTCGAGCCCGCCCGGCTGGGCGCCGACGCCCAGGGTGGGGCTGGGGCGGGCGGGCGGGGTGCGGGGCTGCGGCGGGTGGGCGGGTTGCAGAATTGCGGCCGGTGGGGCGTCGGGCGGGGCGGCGGGCGGCGGCGGCATCGCGCGGCCGGGCAGCGGGTTCACGCGCTGGGCGTAGGCGGCCCATTCCGCCTGGTCATGGTCGGAGAGCGGACGGGGGCGACGGGTCACGAGAGGGCGGCGGGGTCATCATCCACCAGCACCACATGCAGGCGGCGGGGGCCGTGGGCGCCGAGTTCCAGGGTGGATTCGATGTCCGCCGAGCGCGACGGGCCAGTGACCCACATGATGTTGCGGGGCATGAAGCCGCCGGTCTTCTCGTCGTGGTGCTCGGCGCGGACCAGATCCCAGGCGGCTTCCATCCAGCCCACCACGCGGCTGGCGCGCAGCACGATGATGGCGGTGTCGCCCAGCAGGTTCAGCGTGGTCGGGCGCTGCGGCGTGCCGGGCAGCATCACCGTGCCGGTCTCCGCCACGGCGGCATAGCCATGGGTCAGGCAGACCTGGTCGCTGGCCTGGGCGCGGCCGGGGCGCAACGACAGCAGCGGGCGCTGGGCCCAGTCGATCGATTGCAGCTCCGGATGCGGCGCGATGGCCAGGTCCGAGGGCAGGTTGTTGGCGGCGAGGTAATCCGCGACGGCGGCGGGCACGTCGGCGAGCGACGTGACGCGGGCGGTGGTGCCGAATTCCTTTTCGACATTGCGCAGGAACAGCGCCACCTGTTGCGGGCGCGGCAACTGGGCGCGGGCGGGGATCAGGTGGCGGGGATGGGCGGACAGGCGGGCGTTCAGCGCCAGCTTCTGGTCGGCCGGCAATTCGCCGCGCTTCAGCCCGCGGCGGATGGCGCCGAGGATGTTCTCCCGGCTCACGACTGCCCCTCGCGCTGCTGG
>JBIPLY010000383.1:0-4178 GCA_044369385.1 Acetobacteraceae bacterium
GCGAACCATGCGCCGCCACATCGCCGGCCACGCGCATCAGGCCAGGCGCCTCGGCTTCGGCTGCTGGACCATCCGCCTTCAGGACCAGGCGAACGGGGGCCAAGTGATCGGCTTCGGCGGCCTCAACGACGACCCCTTCGATCCCGGCTATGGCCCAGAGATCGCCTATTTCCTCGCCCCCGCCGCCTGGGGCCAGGGTTTTGCCGGCGAGATCGTCACCGCCAGCCTTGCCGAAGCCCGCCGCCTCGGCCTGCCATGGGTGCGCGCCTTCGTCCACCCGGACAACGCCGCCTCCCGTCGCGTGCTCGACCGCGCCGGGTTTGCGGTGGAGACATTCGTCCCGGAAATGACCCGCTGGCTCCTGCGCCAGGAGCTCACGAATTCGGCACATCCAACGGCCAGAACGGCCGCGTCACCCGGGTGAACGGGATGCGCCGCATATTGGCGCAGGTCGGGCCGGGCGTATCGGCGATCAGCACCCGGGCGGCGATCGGGGTGTAGTTCACCCGGAAATGGCTCGGCGACTTCACGAAGATCAGCGCCGCCCGCCGCGGGTCCAGCCCCACGCTTTCATGCACGCCGAGATCCCATTCCATATGCGGGATCGAACGCAGGTTCAGCCGGATATCCCCGATCGCCAGCACCACCGTCAGCCCCATCGCCCCCACCATGCCCTCGGCACCCGCGCCGGAGAACACGTAGTTCCCGTCGCTGATCACCCGCACGATCCCGGTGATGTCCAGCGGCGCCCCATCGCCCGAGCGCTTGTGCCCGACGGTCAGCGCCACCGTCGCCCCCACCCCCGCCCGTGCCGCCTCCGCCGCCGCCGGCGCATCGCACATGGTGATGTAGGTCAGCCGCCCGGCCCGATCGGCGCCGGCCGCCAGCAGCGCCCGCAGCACCGCGGTGCTGTCCGCCGGCGATCCGCCGCTGGGCGTATCCCCGGCGTCGCTGGCCACCGTCAGCCCCTCGGAGGACAGCCCGATGCGGATCACCTCCTCCAGCGGCGTCAGCTCCGGCTCGAAGCGTTCCCGCCGCTGCCACACCATCTCGGCCAGCTCTTCCGCCGCTGCGGCCGCCGCCCCGGCATCGCCATCCGCACAGACCAGGGCCGCGAACCCCAGGTCGGGAATGTCCATCCACGGCTGCACCGGAAACAGGCTGGCATGCAGCACTCTTCCGCCCGACTTCAAGGGGGCCGCCTCCATCGCCCGCGCCGCCGCCACCACCTCGGACAGCGGGGGGGCCGGGGTGCGCGCCGAATCCGGCGACATCACCATGTGCCGCTTGGCCACCGCCATCACCGGCCGCACAAGCCCGCCGATCCAGTCCAGCAGCAGAAGCGCGCCGCGCTCCCCGGTCTCGTACATGTCGATATGCGGATACTCGCGATACCCGATATAGGCGACATCCGGCTGGATCATCCGCTGCGTGATGTGCCCGTGCAGGTCCAGCGTGACGACGATCGGCAGCCCCGCCGGCAGCACCGCGCGCACCCGCTCCAGGATTTCCGACTCGGCGTCCGGCTCATCCTCCACCACCATCGCCCCATGCAGCGCCAGCAGCACCCCATCCAGTTTCCCGGCGCAGCGCAGCCCGTCCACGATGCCCTCCACCAACTCGTCGAAGCACGCCCGCGTCAGTGGCCCGCTGGCCAGCGCAAACGCCGCCAGCAGCGGCACCGGCTCCGCCCCCGCCGCGCGCAGCACGTCCAGATAGGCCGGCACCTCCGTCCGCTGCGTGCCGAACTTGGTCAGCAGCTCCGCGCCGTGCCAGACATACTGGTCACGGAACGTGTCCATCGTGGTCATGAATGGCACGAAGCTGTTGGTCTCCTGCTTCAATTCCGCAATCGCGATGCGCATCTTCGCTTCCCCTCGACACCAAGCTGCCGCATAGGCTGACCGCGGAGACCCGAGCATGCAAGACGCCATCGAGACCCTACGCGACGCCGTGGCCCGCCACGGCCTGACCCCCGGCCAGGCCCGCAAGCGCCGTGGCCGGCCCGGCGTCACCTTGACCTGGCACCGCCCCGAACCCGTCACCCTGCGCCTGCGCCCCGGCCGCGAACTGATGCTGGAAGCCTATCTCCCCTTCGTGCTGCCCGGCGGCAAGCTGCACCAGCGCCTCAAAGCCTGCGCCGCCCCGGCCCGCTGCATCAGCCGCGATGGCAACCTCTCGCTCGCGCTGCCCGGTGGCGCCGATGCCCTGCCGGAATTGCTCGCGCTGGCGACGCGGCTGCGCGACATGCTGCACGCCGAATGGCCCGACTATGCTGGCGGGGTGTTTGCGGCGGCGCTCAAGTAAGCAAGCAGTTCTTTTTTGAAAAAAAGAACCAAAAAACTTTCATCCGTTCAGAGGGCTTTCACACGGGTGAAGTTTTTTTGCTTCTTTTTGTTCACAAAAAGAAGACGCTTCCTTACTGCTCCACCCACGGCAGCACCCGCCCCACGATGGCGATATGCTGCCCCTGCCGCACCACCGCCCCCCAGGCCTGCGCGATCACCACCCCATCCACCCCCGCCCGCACCGCCCAGGGATCGAGGTCGATGCGCTGGAAATCATGCAGCCACCCCACCACCGTGCCGGCGGCAACCCTGGCGCCACACTCCACCACCGGCTCGAAATGCCCGTCGAACGGCGCAACCGTGAAGCACTCCCGGTCCACCATCGCCGCCAGCGTCTGCGTGCCATCCGCGTGATGCGCGATCCGCTCGATCCGCCCGCGCACCTGGCCCAGATGCACCGCCGCCGCCATCACCCCGTGGCGGGCATAGCGCACCCCCTCGGCCGACACCGCGGCCCCCCAGCCGAACTCGCCGCCGATGGCGATCTTGCCCAGCCGCTCGGCCTCCGACGGCAACAGCCCCGGGGTCTCGTTCTGGTAGGCGATCACGATCGGGGTGCCGAACCATCGCGCCGTCCGCTCGATCAGCCGCCCCTGTTCGGGATCGTCCACCAGGTGGTAGCTGGTGCCGCGCGCGAACCGCGCCACGCTGCCGCCGGCATGCAGGTCGATCACCACATGCACCATCGGCCAGATGAACCCACGCACGAACGCCGCGATGCGGTGCGAAATCCCAGCCAGCGCCGGCGTCACCCCGGCGCCGTCGACAAAGCAGCGGTTCAGGTTGCGCCCGTCATCCAGCGACGCATCGCGCGTGCCGGCCCGGAACGCCGCCGGGTTCAGGACGGGGATGAGGATCACCCGCCCCAGCACATCCTCCGCGGCGATGTCGCGCATCAGGTGCTTCACCGCAACCGGGCCTTCGTACTCGTTGCCGTGGTTGGACCCGAACGCCACCAGCCCCTCGCCGGGCCGGGCCTGCGGCCCCACCATCACCGTCAGCGGGATCAGGTGGTCGCCCCAGATCGAGTCATGCTCCAGCGCCACCCAGTAATCCCGCCGGCCGGGGCTCTCCAGATCCAGCCCCGTGGGGCGAACAATCATGCGTTCCATCAATTCACCCGATGCCGTGCCACGAACGCCTCGTCCACTTCCACCCCGATCCCCGGCGTATCCGGGATCGGCACGGTGCCATCGGGCTGGAGATCGAAGCTCGCCTTGGCGATGCCGCGGGTCAGCGCGCTCTGGCTGACGTTGAACTCCACGAACCGGGCGCGGGGCAGGGTGGCGATCAGTTGCAGCGAATAGCCGGTCAGCAGATGCGTCAGCCAGGAATGCGGCACCAGGTCGATCCCGGCCTGCTCCGCCATCTCCGCCACCCGCACCGCCACGCTCACGCCCCCGCAGCGCGACAGATCGGGCTGCACCACATCGACGCAGCCCTCGCCGATGAACCGCTGGAAGTCCCAGATGGTGGCGACCTGTTCGCCGGCGGCGATCGGCACCGGGCTGCTGCGGCGCACGGCGGCGTATTCGTCGAAGCGCTCCGGATGGATGAAATCCTCCACCCAGCCGACGTCATATTCCGCCAGCCACCGGCACAGCCGCTCCGCTTCCCGCCGCGTGCGCAGCGCGCTGGAGAACGGCTGGGCGGCGTCCTTCCACCCCGCCGGATACCAGCCGGGATCGACCAGCAGGTGGCGATCCGGCCCCAGCGCCGCCCGCGCGGCGGCCACCAGTTCGCGGTCCCGCCCCTCGTCCTGGCCGAACACGCCCCAGCCGAACTTCACCGCGCGAAACCCGCGATCGACGTATCCCCGCACCGCCGCCG
>JBIPLY010000384.1:0-4155 GCA_044369385.1 Acetobacteraceae bacterium
CCACGGTGTCGCCGGTGACCGCCGCCTTGTGCGCGTCGGAGCCCTTGCCGCCATGGTTGCCTTCCTCGATGTATTTCTTGGCGTTGTCCCAGGCGCCGCCGCCCGAGGTCATCGAGATGGCGACGAACAGGCCGGTCACGATGGTGCCCAGCAGCATGGCGCCGACGGCGCTGAACGCGGCACCCTGGCCGCCGACCCACAGCACGACGAAATACAGCACGATCGGGGCCGCCACCGGCAGCAGCGACGGCAGGATCATCTCCCGGATCGCCGCCTTGGTCAGCATGTCCACCGCACGGCCATAGTCGGGCTTCTGCGTGCCCAGCATGATGCCCGGCATCTCCTTGAACTGGCGGCGAACTTCGACCACCACCGCGCCGGCGGCACGGCCAACGGCAATCATGCCCATGGCGCCGAACAGGTACGGCAGCAGGCCGCCGATGAACAGGCCGATCACCACCCACGGATTCTGCAGGGTGAAGTCAACCTGTACCTTCGGGAAATAGTGCTTGAGGTCCTCGGTATAGGCCGCGAACAGCACCAGCGAGGCCAGGCCGGCCGAACCGATCGCGTAGCCCTTGGTCACCGCCTTGGTGGTGTTGCCGACGGCGTCCAGCGCATCGGTCACCTTGCGGACATCGGGCGGCAGCTCGGACATCTCGGCAATGCCGCCGGCGTTGTCGGTGACGGGGCCGTAGGCGTCCAGCGCCACGACCATGCCGGCCAGCGCCAGCATGGTGGTCGCGGCCACCGCGATGCCGAACAGCCCGGCGGTGGTGTAGGCCACGATGATGCCGATCGAGATCACCACCACCGGCAGGGCAGTGGATTCCATCGAGATCGCGAGGCCCTGGATGACGTTGGTGCCATGGCCGGTGGTCGAGGACTGCGCGATGCTGCGCACCGGGCGGTACTCGGTCGAGGTGTAGTATTCCGTGATCCAGACCAGCAGGCCGGTGACGGCCAGGCCGACCAGGGCGCAGGTGAACAGGCTGGTACCGGTCACCACGAGGCCGGTCGTCGTCGTCAGCGAACCGCCAAAGCCCAGGGTCATGGCAATGGTCATGGCGATCAGGACGGCCGAGATCGCCCCGGTGACGGCCAGGCCCTTGTACAGCGCGCCCATGATGTTGTTGGTGCTGCCGAGCTTGACGAAATACGTGCCGATCACCGAGGCGATGATGCAGACGCCGCTGATCAGCAGCGGCAGCAGCATCATGGCGTCCGCGTCCGGCCCGGCCTTGAAGAAGATCGCGCCGAGCAGCATGGTCGCCACGATCGTGACCGCATAGGTCTCGAACAGGTCGGCGGCCATGCCGGCGCAGTCGCCCACGTTGTCGCCCACGTTGTCGGCGATGGTGGCGGGGTTGCGGGGGTCGTCCTCGGGGATGCCGGCCTCGACCTTGCCCACCAGGTCCGCGCCGACGTCGGCGCCCTTGGTGAAGATGCCGCCGCCGAGACGGGCGAAGATGGAGATCAGCGAGGCGCCGAAGGACAGCGCCACCAGCGCCTCAAGCACCGGGCGCATGTCGGCGCCGGGGGCCATGCCCGACCGCAGCACGAAGTAGTAGATGGCCACGCCCAGCAGGCCGAGGCCGACCACCAGCATGCCGGTGATGGCACCGGCCTTGAAGGCGACATCGAGGCCGGCGGCCAGGCCCTGGCGCGAGGCCTGGGCGGTGCGGACATTGGCGCGCACCGAGACGTTCATGCCGACATAGCCGGCCACGCCCGACAGGATCGCGCCGATGGCGAAGCCGATCGCCACTGTCATGCCCAGGGTGGCCGCGAGCAGGACGAGGATGACCACGCCCACGCCGCCGATGGTGATGTACTGGCGGTTCAGGTAGGCGCGGGCACCTTCCTGAATGGCGTTGCCGATTTCCTGCATGCGGGCATTGCCGGCATCGGCGGCCAGCACCTGGCGCGATGCCACCAGCCCATAGAGCAGGGCGATCACCCCGCAGCCGATGATGATGAGTGTGGTCAAGTCCATCTCGCTCGATTCCCCTGTTCTGTCTTAGGGCGTTGCAAACGCCCGGCCCAATCTCGGCGAACCACCGGTTTGGGCGGCAATACCTGTCGGGATATGACAGAGATGACAGATACGGGCAACCGGCAGGGCAGGGTGAGCGCCCCTGTGCCGGCGGGATATCTGCCCGCGCAGCGTCGTGGCCCTTGCATAGCCGTCCCGAATGACCAAACTGCGCCGCGCGTGCGCCCGTAGCTCAGTTGGTTAGAGCGGGCCGCTCATAACGGCTTGGTCGCGGGTTCAAGTCCTGCCGGGCGCACCACGCTTCGGGTTCGGCTGTACCGCGGCCGCATTGCGCCGGGGGCTGCCTGCCCGTAGAACACCGCCTCCCCCGTCCGTGCCCGAGGAGCCTGCCATGGCCGCCTACCAGTACGTCTATGTCATGAAAGACCTGACGAAGGCCTTCCCGGGCGGACGCGAGGTGTTCAAGGGCATCACGCTGTCCTTCCTGCCCGGGGTGAAGATCGGCGTGCTGGGCGTGAACGGCGCCGGCAAATCGACCCTGCTGAAGATCATGGCCGGGATCGAGACGGATTACGGCGGCGAGGCCTGGGCCGCCGAGGGGGTGCGGATCGGCTATCTGGAGCAGGAGCCGAAGCTGGACGAGAGCCTGACCGTGTCGGGGAACGTGCAGCTTGCCTTCGGGCCGTTGCGCGCCGCGCTGGACCGGTTCAACGAGATTTCGAACCTGTTCGCCGAGCCGATGGACGACGACCGGATGAATGAACTTCTCGCCGAGCAGGGCGACCTGCAGGAGAAGATCGACGCCGAGGATGGCTGGGAGCTGGAGCGGCGCATCGAGATCGCGCTGGACGCCCTGCGCTGCCCGCCGCCGGACAGCCCGGTCACCAACCTGTCGGGCGGCGAGCGCCGGCGCGTGGCGCTGTGCCGGCTGCTGCTGGAAAAGCCCGACCTGCTGCTGCTCGACGAACCCACCAACCATCTGGACGCCGAATCGGTCGCCTGGCTGGAAAAGACCCTGCGCGACTTCGCCGGCACTGTGCTGGTCATCACCCATGACCGCTACTTCCTGGAGAACGTGACCAACTGGATCCTGGAGATCGAGCGCGGCCGCGGCTATCCGTTCGAGGGCAACTACTCCTCCTGGCTCGACCAGAAGCGCAAGCGGTTGCAGGTGGAAGAGAAAGAGGAAAGCTCTCGCCAGAGGGCGCTGGCCGCCGAGCAGGAGTGGATCGGCTCCTCGGCCCGCGCGCGCCAGACCAAGAGCAAGGCGCGCATCCAGAAATACGAGGAGATGCTCGCCAAGAGCCAGGAGATGGTCTCGGGCGTGGCGGAGATCGTCATCCCGCCCGGCCCGCGCCTGGGCGGCATCGTCATCGAGGCCGAGGACCTGCGCAAGGCCTATGGCAACCGGCTGCTGATCGACGACCTGACCTTCAAGCTGCCGCCCGGCGGCATCGTGGGCGTGATCGGGCCGAACGGGGCGGGCAAGACCACGCTGTTCCGCATGATCACCGGGCAGGAGACGCCCGACAGCGGCGCGCTGCGCGTGGGCGAGACGGTGAAGCTCGGCTATGTCGACCAGTCGCGCGACAGCCTGGACCCGACCAAGTCGGTGTGGGAGGAAATCAGCGGCGGCACGGATGTGCTGTATATCGGCAAGCGGGCGGTGCCGTCGCGGGCCTATGTCGGGGCGTTCAACTTCAAGGGGTCGGACCAGCAGAAGAAGGTCGGCATCCTCTCAGGCGGCGAGCGCAACCGGGTGCACCTGGCCAAGATGCTGAAGACGGAATCGAACGTCATCCTGCTGGACGAGCCGACCAACGACCTCGACGTCGACACGCTGCGGGCGCTGGAAGAGGCGTTGACCGAGTTCGCCGGCTGCGTGGTGGTGATCAGCCATGACCGCTGGTTCCTCGACCGGCTGGCCACCCATATCCTGGCCTTCGAAGGCGACAGCCATGTCGAGTGGTTCGAGGGCAACTTCCAAGACTACGAAGCGGACAAACGACGTCGACTCGGCGCCGATGCCACCGAGCCCCACCGCATCAAATACCGCCCGCTGCAACGCTAGGGCGTCGGGCTTGGTTGGGGGGGAAGGGAAGGAAGGCCAGGGGCTTTGCCCCTGGACCCCACCAGGGACCCGAGGTCCCTGGACCCTC
>JBIPLY010000596.1:0-4150 GCA_044369385.1 Acetobacteraceae bacterium
CGGAAGAGCCCAAACCTCGGCAACTTGTTGCCGGGGGGTTGAGGGACCCTGATATGGCATGTTGGAGGTTAGCGTAACGGCCTGGAAGGGCCGGCCAAAGACCGTGATAGCCGGGTGCGCGAAAACCAAAGACAGCCTAGGGGTATCCCAAGTAGTGCGGTGCACGTGAAACTCCGCGCGAATCTGTCCCGACCACGGGATAAGGCTAAATACCACCTAGCGACCGATAGTGAACTAGTACCGCGAGGGAAAGGTGAAAAGAACCCCTGTTAGGGGAGTGAAATAGATCCTGCAACCCTGTGCCTACAATGTGTGGGAGCCCGTAAGGGTGACCGCCTGCCTTTTGCATAATGAGTCTGCGAGTTATTGTCGTCGGCAGCCGAAGCCCCTCAGGGGACGTGGCCCAGCGAAAGCGAGTGCGAACAGCGCGATCGTCGGCGGCAATAGACCCGAAGCGGAGGTGATCTACTCATGGTCAGGTTGAAGCTGGGGTAACACCCAGTGGAGGACCGAACCCGTGGATGTTGAAAAATCCTGGCATGAACTGTGAGTAGGAGCGAAAGACTAATCAAACCCCGTGATAGCTGGTTCTCTCCGAAATAGCTTGAGGGCTAGCGTCGGGTAAGTACTCCGAGGAGGTAGAGCACTGGATGGCTTAGGGTCCCCACCAGGACACCAAAACCAATCAAACTCCGAATTCCTTGGATCCCGTTAACCCGGCAGTCAGACTGTGGGGGATAAGCTCCATGGTCGAGAGGGCAACAGCCCAGACCGCCAGCCAAGGCGCCTAAATACCGTTGAGTGGAAAGGATGTGTCGTCGCTGAGACAGTGAGGATGTTGGCTTAGAGGCAGCCACCATTTAAACAGTGCGTAACAGCTGACTCATCGAGCGATGACGCGCCGAAAATGATTGGCGATAAGCGGTATGCCGAAGCTGCGGGTTCGGTGGGATTACGATTCCACCGAGCGGTAGGAGAGCGTTGCCGTTCCGGCAAAGCCGTTTCGTAAGAAATGGTGAAGGAGCGGCGAGCGAGAATGCAGACACGAGTAGCGATAAACCGGATGAGAATTCCGGTCGCCGTAAACCCAAGGTTTCCTGGGGCAGGTTCGTCCTCCCAGGGTTAGTCGGGAGCTAAGATGAGGCCGTAAGGCGTAATCGATGCACAGCAGGTCAACATTCCTGCACCGGCTTGGGATTAGGCGGCGGGTGACGCAGAGAGAAAAGTGCCTATGTCATTGAAAGACAGAGTTGAGGCTTCGGCCGAGACGCAGCACCGGACAATCTGCCGAGAAAAGCCCGCCGACGTTCCCTGGCCGCCCGTACCGTAAACCGACACAGGTGGGTGAGTGTAAGTGCACTAAGGCGCGCGAGAGAAACCTCTCTAAGGAACTCGGCACATTAGCCCCGTAACTTCGGGAGAAGGGGTGCCCACTTCGGTGGGTCTCAGTAAATTGCGCTTAGCGACTGTTTAACAAAAACACAGCACTCTGCCAAGTCGTGAAGACGACGTATAGGGTGTGACACGTGACCAATGCGGAAAGATCAAGGTAAGTTGTCAGTCCGTCGCAAGATGGACGAAGCTACGAGCCCAAGTCCCCGTGAATGTCGGCCGTAACTATAACGGTCCTAAGGTAGCGAAATTCCTTGTCGGGTAAGTTCCGACCTGCACGAATCGTGTAACGACTGAGCGACTGTCTCGGAGAGGATCTCGGCGAAACTGTAATTGCGGTGAAGATGCCGCATGCCCGCAGTAGGACGGAAAGACCCTATGCACCTTCACTGTAAGCTGGCATTGGGTTCTGATTAATGATACGTAGCGTAGGTGGGAGACTTTGATCCGGAGGTTTCGGTTTCCGGGGAGTCGCAATGTGAAACACCACTTTTTGTTAATTAGAATTCTAACCTCGACCTGTCATCCAGGCGAGGGACAGTGCTTGCCGGTCAGTTTGGCTGGGGCGGCTTCCTCCCAAATCGTAACGGAGGAGCGCGAAGCTCGGCTCAGCACGGTTGGCAACCGTGCGACGAGGGTATGGCTAGAAGCCGGGTTGACTGTGAGACCAACAAGTCAAGCAGGTGCGAAAGCAGGCCCAAATGATCCGATGGTTTAATGTGGAATTGCCATCGCTCAACGGACAAAAGGTACGCTAGGGATAACAGGCTGATCGGGCCCAAGAGTTCATATCGACGGCCCGGTTTGGCACCTCGATGTCGGCTCATCGCATCCTGGGGCTGGAGAAGGTCCCAAGGGTCCGGCTGTTCGCCGGTTAAAGCGGTACGCGAGCTGGGTTCAGAACGTCGTGAGACAGTTCGGTCCTTATCCACTGTGGGCGGAGGAAACTTGAGGGGTTCATTCCTTAGTACGAGAGGACCGGGAATGACGCACTTCTGGTGTGGCAGTTGTCCCGTCAGGGGCACCGCTGCGTAGCCATGTGCGGAAGGGATAAGCGCTGAAAGCATCTAAGTGCCAAGCCCATCCCAAGATAAGGTTTCCCTGGCCGCAAGGCCCTAAGACTCCGGGTAGACCACCCGGTTGATAGGTCAGGCATGCAAGCGCTGCAAGGCGTTCAGTGGACTGATACTAATAAGTCGTGAGGCTTGATCTTCCCTTTAACGGGAAGATTTAAAAACGCCCGACGACCTGTTGAGACCCTAATTCTCCATGTATAGTTTTCAGTGAATCCGCCCCTCCTGGCGCGGAGTTCTTTAAACAAACAATTTTTCTGGTGGCCGTAAGGCTGCGGTCCGACCCGATCCCATCCCGAACTCGGCCGTCAAACGCAGCGCTGCCGATGGTAGTGCTTCTATAGGCTGCGCGAGAGTAGGTAGCCGCCAGATTAAAAACCGCCCTTCACCGGGCGGTTTTTTTTTGCCCACACCCCAATGTTGCGTCTTGGGTTTGGCGTCTGGCGTCTGGGGCGGGGAGTTATGGAGTGCGCCAGGCCTCTGGCGCTTTGCTCCGGCGTGGGGCGACGGACGGGCGCGGGGTGAGGAGGGGACGTTGGTGGGAAAGCGGCAGAGGGCTGCCGCACTCCACAGGGGCGCGGAGTTGTGGAGTGCGCCAGCCCTTTGGCGCTTTGCTACCGCGTGGGGCGACGGACGGGCGCGGGGTGAGGAGGGGACGGTGGTGGGAAAGCGGCAGGGGGCTGCCGCACTCCATATGGGCGGGGAGTTATGGAGTGCGCCAGACCTCTGGCGCTTTGCTTTGGCGTGGGGAGGAGGACCAGCGCGGGGTGAGGAGGGGACGGTGGTGCGAAAGCGGCAGAGGGCTGCCGCACTGTCTTGGGCCATTTTTTCTAAATGCGCGTGGTTTCAGGGTTTTTTCGTGATCCCGAGGGCAGGGTGGACCTAGATTGCCGCCATGCTTTCCCCAGATTTGAACAGGAACGGCGGAGCTTTGGAGTGCGTCTTCAACCGATCGTTGGGTACTTCTCGCCGGATGAAGAGTTTTTCGGTGGCTGGTACAGCCCTGGCTTTTGCGGCTTCCGTGATTGGAGCGGGTGTTCCGGAGGGGGTTTGGGTGAGGCCCGGATTTGAACTCACGGTGGCCGTGGAAGGGATTCAGACGCCGCGTTTCCTTGAATTCGGCTCAGGTGGGGCGCTTTTCGTCAGTGTTCCAAAGACGGGCAGGATTTTTCACTGCACCGATGCCAACGGGGATGGAAGTTTTGAGAAACTCACCCCGTTCATCGAGGGGAAGGAGCCGAAAAGCATCCTTCAGGGAATGCAGTGGCACGAAGGTTGGCTCTATTTTGCTCAGTTGAACTCGATTTCCAGGGCCCGGGATACGAACGGGGACGGGAAGGCCGACCAGGAGGAAGTGGTGCTGGGGCCGGACAAGCTTCCGACAGGCAAGGATGGCGGGCATATGTGGCGTGCGCTGCTCATTCACAAGGGGCGCATCTACACGCATGTTGGGGATCAGGGTAATGCCACCGACGAACCGATTGAGGCTTCGGAACGCAAGAAGATCTGGTCGTTCGCGATGGATGGTTCGGACAAGAAGCTATTCTCGTCCGGCGTCCGGAACACCGAGAAGTTTGTGGTTCGCCCGGGCACGGATGAAATCTGGGGGGTGGATCATGACATCGACATGATGGGCTGGAAGATGGAGGGGGATCGAAAGAGTGGTCAGCCCATCACGGACCACA
>JBIPLY010000612.1:0-12969 GCA_044369385.1 Acetobacteraceae bacterium
ATTAGTAATCCCATTTTTTTATATTGCTCCAGATAAAAGTGTGGCAGAAGTTTTGTCAGATTTAGCAATATCAACACAGACTGCAATGTTTTTTGATGAATATAATAATTTTGTTATGATGAGTAAGCAATACATGTTACCATTAGAAACAGACAGAGGTATAGACTATACTCTTTACGGATCAAATGATTTTGAGGATACTGGAGTTATAGAAAACAAAAATAAAAACTCTAAAATAACAAACATAGTAGATATAGTTTCTTCTGATAAAAATGTATTTAATGACGGCAAAATTAATTATAACAGCAGATACATTCAACGTTCTTACGGAACCATCAAGCAAGCCAGCATGGTTGACAACGAAGTTGTTTCAAAAAATTGGATATACAAGCCAGCCCTGTTATGGGAAGTTACTGGAGATCAAACTTTAAGATCTATTAATGGAGAAGTTTCTAGTCAGTCTTCATATAGTCTTTCTGCTATACCATTAAACTCTGACTTATCATCAATTGTTCCATATGTTTCAAATAATATTCTTGTTAATAATATTATTGATTTAGGAGAAGCAGTTTATTGGCTTGGAAAGCATAATGGATATTTTTATGCTAATGGAGAAATAATTAGATTTGATGCAATTCAATATAGTATTCCAGGTGCTCAAAAAAATATAGTTTTAGACAACGGTAATGGAAAGCCAACATTTACTACTCAAACAGTTGGCGCAATAGGAAACGTATGGATTAGCAGTAATCAAGAATATCAGGACTATATGTCAAAACTAACGTTTAATGGAAAAATATATCCTACGGGGCTAGTTAGAATATATGCAGAGCCAAAGTATGAAGAAATAAACGGAATAACAGTAATGAAAAATGGCGAGGTATCTAGACATGGCAGAGGACAGTTTGGAACCCCTATAGTTAATCATAAAGCAGGACTAGACCCCTATTGGTCAAATAACGCATATGTTCGTGGATTTAATATGAAAAGCAAACACTTGTTTGGTTTGGTAGATGGAGATATATTAACTAATGAATCAATTTCAGAATTATCGTTAAGTACAAACGTGGCTGGAGCAAATAATTCTAGAGCGTTACAAAATGTAAGAACTGGAATTATTAAAAATTTTATGTCATCGTCTTATACTAAAGAAACACAAAACAATACAATAAAGTCAACACAGGCAGGATCAGTTCAATCTTCTGCTTTGGTTATGAACGGCCCATCATTTGGCACAACAGAAACTCCAATTAACTTTTTATCATATCAGTATAAGGCTCTAGATAATAAATATAAACATTTCGGAACTAGAATGAGAATAGTTGGAAAAATTGAAGCCAGCGAAACTGTAGGCCAGACCCCAATAAACGCAACTCCTTATTATGTTTTGCCAGGAAGCCAGCCTAGTCAAAGACTTAATATTTCTGGAGGTTCTGGTGGTATTGCAGTAATGATTAATCCAGCAACAAATGTAGGATATTATTTTGAAATAGTTTCTTTAACCGAAAAAAATGTAAGTGAATATTCATCAGAATCAGATAGCCTTCACAATATATTATTTTATAAAGTTTATTCAGATTCAGAATCAAATGCAATACCAATAAAACTATGGGGCGGGTTTGGAAATATAGTTGTAGATGATGGTAAATTCACTGGTCAAAGCAGAATTATAGGAGAAGAAAATCCAACAGTATATGATCTTGCTGTTGAATATCAAGATATAGGATCTATTAGAAGATTCTATTTATATATAAACAATAAATTAATTAAGATAGTTGACGACTCTTCTCCTTTGCCAATATATAATAATATTGCGCTTTTTGTGCGTGGCGGATCAAAATGTATGTTTGAAAATATTTATGCATTAACTAATAACTATAGCCAGAACACTGTGTTTGCATTGGACACACCAGTTAGTGCAGCATTTGATGATAATGAAATTAATGCAAATGAATCATTTAGAAAATATGCAATGTCTGGTATAGTTCAGTCTACATATTTATCTGGCATAAGTGTTGGAGAGCCACCTAAATTTAATTTATATTTTGATGAGTTTGGAACAATTATGAGAGAGGCAGCATATTTAAAGATAAAATATGATAAGGCATATCCAGCATTATATGCCCAACTATCTCCAACGTTTAACAGAATTAAAGGATACACGGTTTCTGGCTTTAGAGCAGGATCCTATGGTGCAGAATTTTTGATATTTAATTCTACTGATACTGCATTAAATTTAGATGAAACAAGCGGTAACTACTTAAGAATTCAGGGAATAACTTTTACTCAGCAATCTCAAAATGAATTAAGCGTTGATAGTTATTTTATTAAGAATAGTAACTTTGCTGATCCAGTTATAGGAAAAGATAATTTAATTGTTTCACCATTTAGAGCACAACAAGATTATGACAAAATAAAAACAAGTAGGCTCACGTATGGCAAAAAAGAATTTTCTCTAAGTCCATCTTATGTACAATCTGAAGATGACGCAAGAGACCTGATGTCTTGGATTATAAATAAGATTATGAAACCAAGAAAGAATGTAGGAGTTAAAATATTTAGCACTCCAATAATTCAACTTGGAGATATTGTAAATATTCAATATAAAGACTCAGAAAATAAGGATGCGGTTGCTTCTAGTGAAAGCAGATTTGTTGTGTATAATATAGATTATCAAAAAGATTCTGCAGGTCCCTCTATGACCCTGTATATGAGTGAGGTATAAAAATGGTATATTTTGATTCCAGCGGAAAAATAGTTTATGATGATTATCCAGCCACTCCAGACGTCAATATGAGATGGAAGCCAGGAACATTAATCCCAAGCGAAGAAGCGCTGAACTCATATCTAGATTCTATTTCTGGATTAAACGCAACACCAGATAGCCCAGATGTTATTGACTTAGTTCAACAAAACAATCCAGATGTAAAGCCAGCGACACCAGATATTATATTATTTAATGATGACGCAGTCCCTATAGAAATAATGACAGATTTAATATTTGAGAATATTGGTGGACAAGAGTTAATCAATATAGTAAGATCAGACTTAGTTAATGGGCAAAATGTTTTATATCAACCGATTAAAAACTTAAGTAATGTATATTTTCAGTATAACCCTCAAAATATTTTGTCATTACAAGATATAGATTCTAATTATTTTAAAAAGTTTCCAATTAATTTTAATAGCAAAATTCCAGAATGTGGAACAGGACCAGACTGCGCTATTGTCTACATAGACTCAGATACAGGGGACTTAGTAATAAATGTTATTAATTTGGCTCGAGACGAACAAGTTGAAGTTTCTATAATTTCAGATGGGGCTGTTCTAGATGATACAATATACGGAGTGATACCATGATAACAAATACAGGCAAAAGCATTTTAGCAAAATATCTAATAGGCCAGGCACCAGCCTATGCCTCTTATGTGGCAATTGGCTGTGGGGCAAAGCCATTAGCAACTAACCAGTCATTCGGCGATTACTCAGATAAAAAGGCATTAGATTTTGAAATGTTTAGAGTTCCAATAACTTCAAGAGGATATGTCAATGAAGATGGAATAAATAAAATCGTATTAACGGCAGAACTTCCTACAGACGAAAGATATGAGATTTCTGAAGTAGGAATATTTTCAGCAGGGGCTAACCCATCAGCGGGGGCATACGACAGTAGAACGCTTCTTGCTTTTACTGTTAATGAAAATTGGGAATATCATAATCAAACATCTTCAAGCGAATTGCCAATAGTTTATGAACCGCTTGATGGCGTTGCCGAAGATGGTTTAATAAATCAAACATATGAAGCATTTCAAACAAACTCTGATAACAGATTGTTTACCAACCCAGATAGAACTTCTAGATATGAACGTGCTAGATTTTTTAATAATATTGTAATGATGAGAGGAGACTCTGCAAATTTACAGATACAATCAAATCATTTAGTTCCAGCGATTGGATCAAATCATATTCACTTACTTGGAACCGCATTAGATTTTAATAAAAATGCACCTACAGATGAAATTAAATTGGCATTCAGTGTTATAAGTAAAGATCCAGATCCTTCAATTCTTCCAGATCAAGTCAGGATTCTTTTAGAGTTTGCAGAAAGTGATTCCCCAGGGACAGGAGAATGGGCCAGGTTTGAGGTAGTTATGCCTGCAAATGACTATTCATTTTCAACTAATAGATATTATGTAATTACAAAACAATTACAAGAACTGTACAAAAGTACTGGTTTCACATGGAACAATGTTAGTATAGTAAAAATATATACAACTGTTATTAAAAACAATATACCATCTGATGATTTTTATGTTGGTTTAGATGCAGTCAGATTTGAAAATGTTTCAACAACAAATCCAGTATATGGATTAACAGGTTATACAGTACTAAAAAATGTAAATGCAGAAACTGTCATTAAGGCTGCCAATACTACAAACTATATAGAGTTTAGATTTGCAATGGATGTGCAATAATGTCAACTCCAGATCAAGGAATAAAAAAAATAATTATTCCAAAATCAAAATTACCTGGATTTTTTGGAGAAAATAGGCAGTATGTTTTGCGGTATAGATTTATATCCGAAGACAAAAATAGAACGTCCCACTGGTCACCTGTTTATAAAATATTAGCGGAAGATACTCCAAGCGAAATATTAAATAGTATGATTATAGATACTGAAAATAAAGTAATAAATATAGCGTGGGAGCCACAAAGCAATATAGATGAGTATTTTATTTATGTAAAATGGAATAATTCTGGATGGAAATATTATGCAAAAACATCACAAACAAATTATTCAATTGTATATGACTCAAACAAAACTTATGTTCATATTGCTGTGCAGCCAAAAACAATACCATTGGAAAGATTTGCAGACTCAGAATTCTTTGAAAATGAGGGCAGTCTGATATAATTAGACAGGAGGAATAATGGCAAAAATACCACTACCAGAACTAGGTCAACCGCTAGACGTTTCATATATATATCAATTAGCAAATGCAATAAATGAGTTATCTCTACAGGTATCACCTGCAATATATAAATATGTTACTGTGGATGTTCCTAATGGCGTTCAGCAAAATGCAAAGGCTTCTGAAACAAGAATAATTGCAGGATATGCTGATGTTGTAAAAAGTTCAAATCAAAGTATTGGTAGTCAGCAACCATTTACATATAACTTTCCAGCGGACTTTAAGTTTGCTCCCATTGCAACAGCGACTCCAGTAAATATTGGCGGAACAGAAGCAGGCAAAAATGTATCTGTTGTAATAAAATCTATTACAACATCTAAGATAGATGGCATAGTTAATTTTAATTCTACTGGAGACGTTTCAATCGGCGTTAATTTAATTATCGTTGGCATACCTAATTAATGATTAAATGCAAAAAATGTTTTCGCAAAATGTTAATAGACAGAGTGTACAACTCAGTTTCTCATTTAGAAATATATTGTTTGGTGTGTGGATCAAGAAAATTTTTTCACCCGCCATCTGATTCGGAGGAAGGTAGATGGCTGCTAAAAAAGGAAACAGAACGAGCGAAGAGTACAATCTCGCCCCTATAATTCCAGGCAATAAGAAGGTTTGGTTCCTTAATAAAGATTTAGTAAGAATCTATCATTTAAATAGATCTAATGGAATAATGTCTGTTTACAATATCACAAAAGACAGAATAGAAAGTTGTTTAATTGGAGATTTTAAAAATAAAAGAGAAAGGGCTTATACTGTTGGAGAAACGGCAGACTTGGTTAATCGACATAAAAAATATATGCCCTCTTTAATGAAACGTGGAATCATTCCATTCCCAACAGGATCACAAAAGGGTGGCGCAAGAGGTTGGCAAATAAGATCCTACTATTCAGAATCGCAAGTTAAAGAGATTCGTGATATACTAGCAACTTATCACATAGGTAGACCACGTAAAGATAATTTAATAACAAATGACATTACGCCCAGCAAGGCTGAATTGACAAGAAGAATGGGCGATGGTATACTTACATATACGAGAACAGAAGACGGTAGGTTTGTACCTATTTGGTCAGAGTCAATATAATAGAAGGGTATGAAATGGAAGATACTAAGGTATCAGTAACACTTGGATACACATTAAATCTTGGAAATTTTCAATCACTAAGAATTGATCTTGGTGTAACAGATTCAAAGCGTGATGCAGAAAATACAGATCAGGCTTTTGAGCGTGTATATAAGTTTGTTGAAGACAAGTTGGCAGCAAAAATATCAGAGGCAAAGGTTGAACTAGAAGAAAGCAATTAGTGTGACAGACAAACAGAAGCGGCTGGCTCTGCTAAGTAGGTTTGATAAACACTATAACTTTAAACTAGGACAGAAGCCACAATACAACAAGTGGATAGAGCAATGGTCTGCTGATGCCCTTATAGAATCATATGGCATGGATCTTTGTTACGAACTTCTTGAATATTATTTTGATGTAACGCAAAACCCTACATGGAATCATTTTGCATATGTAGCACATGATATACTGGAAGCAAAACAACAACATGCAAAAGATTTACTGGAACGAGAAGAGCGCAGAGAAAAGGCTAAGGAGTGGCTGAGTGAATAATACAGAGTCAAAATTAATCTCAGCAGTCTTAAAGGATAAACAGGCTCACGTCTTGCTTCAGGCTAACATAGAAAATATTCTAACTACCCATGTAGATGTATGGCAATTTATTAGAAAGTATTATGAAACTAATTCTACAGTTCCACCAAAAGAATTAGTTGTAGAAAAGTTTAGAGATTTTGAACCAATAGATGGCGTTGGTTCTACTAAGCATCACCTTGAAGAACTTCAAGCCGAATATTTAACAAATAGTCTTAAGGACATTATTAGATCTGCTGCTACAGATGTGCAAGGTGGGCAAGGATTAGATGCCCTAGAATCTCTTATTACAAAAACAGCAGAACTTAGAAAAAATACAGCAGCCATTCGTGATATTGATGTTACAGATTTAGATTCTGCTGTTGCTTACTTTGAAAATCTTAAGAAGCAACAAGAAACAGGGGCAATTGGAATAAAAACTGGACTTCCAGGTTTTGATAACTACTTGCCTTCTGGAATCATGCCAGGGCAATTAGGAGTCTTTCTTGCATACCCAGGCATAGGAAAGTCCTGGTTGTCGCTCTATTTCGCTGTACAGGCTTGGAAACAGGGTCGTAGCCCAATGATTATAAGTCTTGAGATGTCTGAGGTTGAAGTCCGTAATCGTGTATTTGCAATTATGGGAGAAGGCGTATGGTCTCATAGAAAGTTAAGTGCTGGTCAGGTTGAGATGGATATGCTAAAGTCATGGCATACAAAGCATGTAACTGGTAAACCAGAATTCCATATCATATCAAATGACACTGGCGGAGATATTAATCCAATGGTGCTTCGTGGAAAGATAGATCAATATAAGCCAGACTTTGTTATTGTTGATTACTTGCAATTAATGTCTCCAAACCAAAAATCAGATAATGAGACTGTTCGTATGAAAAATCTTTCTCGTGAACTTAAACTAATGGCTATTGCAGAAGAGGTTCCTATTATTGCTATTTCTTCTGCTACCCCAGATGACGTAACTAAACTTGAAACTGTTCCGACCCTCGGTCAAACAGCATGGTCAAGACAGATAGCATATGATGCTGACTGGGTATTGGCTTTAGGGCGAGGCACAAATAGCGACATTATTGAATGTGTATTTCGTAAGAATCGTAACGGTTTTATGGGAGAATTCTTAGTACAGGCTGATTTTGACAAGGGATATTATAGGTATAAGGATTATGAAGATAAGTCAGTATAATATGCTCTATGGAAACATTTCCACACAAGGCGATAAAGCGATTTGGGCTAGACGGAATTATAGTCGATGACTCAGCCATATATAGACTGCAGCAAGAATATATCAGATTATTGGTATCAGAAATGCGCCTATCTGGATATGTTCCAAGATTTGACATTAACCCAGAATTTACACTATCATATAATGAACAAAAAAATTATTTTGAATTTGCATTAAGCGTATACGGTATATATATAGGGAGAAAAAAGGCAGAATGGATACTAGGGGTAGACGGAACCAGACCAATCTATACACAGCCAGCCAAGTTAAAAGAGTACTCTCAGGATCTGGCGTAACTGTAGAAAAAGAAGCAGAATCTGAGTACATTGTATTTTGTCCATTTCATTCTAATCACAGAACCCCTGCTGGAGAAATAAATAAATATACTGGATTATTCTTTTGTTTTTCTTGTGGAAAGACTGCAGACTTAATAGAATTAGTTATGCATTTTTCAAATAGAACATATTTTGAATCTGTTAGATTTATCAAAAGTAAAGAAGTTGAGACGGACATTCTATCTGATGTAAATTCTAAACTAATACAAAAAGAAGAATGGTCAGAGTTTGATATTTCTATAGTTCAAAGATTACATGATCAGGCGCTTGCATCTGAAAGAGCAAAAGACTATTTTGTTAAAAGAAAAATTACTAAAGATTCTGTTATAAAGTTTAAACTTGGCTATTCAGAAAATCAAGACATGATATCTATACCTGTTTTTAATCATGAAAACTTATGCGTAGGCTTTGTAGCAAGGTCAGTTGAAGGAAAAGATTTTAAGAATACTCCCAAATTACCCAAATCAAAATTGCTTTTTAATTTAAATAATATTAAAACAGCATCTAAAGTTTATGTTGTAGAGTCTTCTTTTGATGCAATTAGACTAGATCAAGTAGGAATGCCAGCAGTTGCTACACTTGGCGCAAATATATCTTCAAGGCAAATAGAATTATTAGGAAAATATTTCAGCGACATATTTCTAATAGCAGACAACGACGAGGCTGGGACAAAAATGGCATCTAGAATGGTAGAGTCCTTGGCTCATAAAGTGTCAGTGATAAAACTTGATACTAAATACAAAGATATTGGAGATATGGAAGATTCTGATATAATTAAATTAGATGTTAACTTTGAGTCATCAATATTAGGAGTTTTGTCATGAATTTAAAAAATAAAAGACATATGCAGTGGTGGATTGCCATTAAAACTATGTTTAATAAGTCTTATTGGGATAAACCAAATACTGTAGAGTTTTTTGCTTTTATGACAAAAATTGCTATTATATTTCCAGGCCTTCTTTTTGGAAAACAATTTTGGTGGTTATTTATTTTTGCTTTAGTTTCAAGCCTAGCACTAATCTGGTCTTCAACAGTAAAAACTTTACCTACCATTATTTGGTTTAACATACTTTGGTGTATACTAGCAACAACTGCAATACTAAAACATTTTGGTATTGTGTTATAACTTTACACTTGACAAAAAAATACATATAGGATATACTTGAATAACACTAACAAAGGAGAAAACTATGAGCGTTATTAAGGGACTAAAAAATATCAATGCCCTGCTCGATAAGAAAACAGATGAAAGCGGTCCAAAGGTTCGTTGGCTAAAGTTGGCTGACGGACAAGCAGTCAAGATCCGATTTATTGAAGAATTGGATGAGGACTCTGCAAATTATAGCGATAAGCGTGGTCTTGCACTTGTCGTTAAGGAACATACAAATCCAAAAGATTACAAGCGTAAGGCTGTAGACACTATGGATACCGAAGGTCGTGACTGGGCTGAAGAGATGTATCGCAAGGATCCAAAGGGAAATAGTGGATGGCGTGGCCGTCTACGTTTTTATTGCAATGTACTTGTAGACGACGGCATTGAAGATAAGCCTTATGTCGCTATCTGGTCCATGGGCGTAAGCAAGCAGTCCTCGTTTAACACCATTCGTGAGTATGCTCTTGAAACAGGAAGTATCTCAAATATTACTTGGAAGTTAAAGCGCAATGGTCAGGGTACTGAGACATCCTATACTTTGATTCCTTCGGCTCCAGATAAGGAACCGTTTAACTGGGAAGGCATTGAGCCATACCCATTAGAAAAAGCATTGCGTCGTGTTCCATATGCGGAGCAAGAAGCATTCTATCTTGGGTTTGACTCCCCATCATCTACATCAGCGACTAATATCGACTGGTAATAGATGAATTACGTACCGCTACACTTACATACTCATTTTTCATTATTCGATGGTATTGGGTTGCCTTCTGAATATGTAGATCGTGCATCAAAATTGGGTATGCCAGCAATATCAATCACAGACCATGGCTCCCTTTCTGGCCATAGAGAAATGTATCGTGTTGCTAAAGCAAGTGGTATTAAGCCTATTCTTGGCATAGAAGGTTATATGTGTGAGGATCGTTTTGATAGAAGAGACAAAGAAGATCGCACTACACCATTAGACATGGTATACAATCATATAATTCTTCTAGCCAAGAATAAGGTAGGCTTAGAAAATTTAAATAAGTTAAATGAAATTGCTTGGACAGAAGGATATTATAAAAAGCCTAGAATAGATTTTGAGGTTCTTTCTAAATATAAAGAAGGCATTATTGTATCTTCTGCATGTCCAAGCGGAATTATTGCTAAGTCAATTGAACTAGGTGAACTTGGCATGGCAAAGAAATATATAAAGTGGTTTAAAGAAGAATTTGGCGATGATTATTATCTTGAAGTAATGCCACATAATGATGAAGGCATTAATCAAACAATATTGCAGTTAGCAGATGAGTTTAAGATTAAACCAATCGTAACTCCAGACTGCCATCATGTTGATCCATCACAAAAAGAAATTCAAGAATTAAAACTTATTCTCAATACTTATTCAAATAAGATTCAGAAGGATGCCACATATGAAAAGTCCAAAAAGCAAGGGGACTTGATGAAGCGTCTTGATTACCTATATGGCGCAGATAGACAAATGTCATTTAATAAATTTGATATTCATCTTCTGTCGTATGAAGAGATTCAGGCTGCTATGGAAAAGCAGGCTATTTTTAGAACAGATATTTATGAAAATACAATTGAACTTGCCAATAAAGTAGAAGACTATGATGTTAAGGATGGGCTAAATCTTCTTCCAGTTCAATATAAAAATCCCGACAAACAATTAGAAGATCTTGCAATAGAGGGTTTGTCAGAAAAAGGTTTAGATAAAAATAAAGAATATTTAGATAGACTCGATGAAGAACTTAAAGTTATTAAAGATAAAAAGTTTGGTCCGTACTTTCTTGTAGTCCAGAGTATGATTTCATGGGCTAAGAAAGAGGGAATTATGGTAGGCCCAGGTCGTGGATCATCCGCTGGTTCTTTGCTTTGCTATGCTCTAGGAATTACAGACATAGATCCTATCAAGCATGGTCTTTTATTCTTCCGTTTTATTAATCCAGAGCGTAATGACTTCCCAGATATTGATACAGATATTCAAGATTCTCGTCGTGATGAGGTTAAGGATTATCTTGTTAGGCAGTATAAGCATGTTGCATCTATCGCTACATTTTTAGAATTTAAAGACAAAGGTGTTGTACGAGATGTTGCTCGTGCATTAAATATTCCGTTGGCAGACGTAAACAAAGTTTTGAAGTTAGTAGATACTTGGGATGAGTATTGCACTTCAAAAACAACGGCATGGTTTAGAGAAAAATATCCAGAGGTGGAGCAATATGGAGAACAACTTCGTGGTCGTATTAGAGGTACTGGCATACACGCTGCTGGTGTTGTCACTAGTAAAAATCCTATTTTTAGGTACGCACCGATGGAGACACGTAATTCTCCTGGCTCCGATGAGCGTATTCCTGTTGTGGCAGTTGATATGGAAGAGGCTGAGAAAATCGGACTCATCAAAATCGACGCACTTGGTCTTAAAACCTTAAGCGTTATTAACGATACATTAAATATTATCAAGGAGCGAGAGGGCACTGAGATAGATCTTTTAAGTCTTGATATGGATGATTCCAAGGTTTATCAGATGCTTTCTGAGGGATATACAAAGGGTGTGTTCCAATGTGAAGCCACACCTTATACCAACCTACTTGTTAAGATGGGTGTAAAGAATTTAGCAGAACTTGCTGCTTCCAATGCCTTGGTTCGTCCAGGTGCAATGAATACTATTGGCAAGGACTATATTGAACGCAAGCACGGTAGACAGGCAGTAAATTATCTGCATCAAACCATGAAACCATTCACACAAGAAACATATGGGTGTATCCTATACCAAGAGCAGGTCATGCAGGCCTGCGTTGAACTTGGAGGGATGTCTTGGTCTGAAGCGGACAAGGTTCGTAAGATCATTGGTAAAAAGAAAGATGCTAGAGAATTTGATGCTTTTCGTGATAGGTTCGTTGATGGTGCTAGTAAGTTTGTTAGTCCTAATCAGGCTCGTGATTTATGGCATGACTTTGAGGCGCATGCGGGTTATTCGTTCAACAAGTCTCATGCGGTTGCTTACTCTACGCTCTCGTATTGGACGGCATGGCTAAAATATTATTATCCAATTGAGTTTATGTACTCATTATTAAAAAATGAAAGGGACAAAGATGCACGAACTGAATATCTTATTGAAGCGAAGAGAATGGGCATTAGCATTAAGTTGCCTCACATTAATGATTCGGATATCGATTTTAAGATTGAGGGTAAGGGTATTCGGTTTGGACTCTCGGGGATCAAGTTTATCTCTGATAAGATTGCAGAACGATATATATCGGCACGACCTTTTAAATCTTTTGAAGAACTTAGAGATTTTACGTTTACGAAAGGGAATGGAGTAAATAGTAGAGCACTAGAAGCATTAAGAATTATTGGTGCTGCTACATTCCCAGATAATCCTAGAAATGATAATGAGATCCGTGAAAATCTTTATGAGTATTTGGGTTTACCAGAATTTACACAAACAGTTCCGTCACACTATCATGCCTTTATTAATCCTGTAGAAGACTTTGAAGAAAAAGGATCATTTATTCTTATGGGAATGGTTAAAGGTATCAAGCGTGGTAAAGGTTGGTCTCGTGTTGAAATATTAGATAAAACAGGAAGTATAGGTGTGTTTGATGAAGAGCAAACTACAATTGAGGCTGGACGAA
>JBIPLY010000598.1:0-4144 GCA_044369385.1 Acetobacteraceae bacterium
CCCGAGATGCTGGATATAGTTGTTAAGGATATGCGGAGGGTTTTTGGTGAGTAAAAGTAAATCGCCCGATAAATTGATGAATGCAGGAGATGTCATTGTAGATGAGATCAAACTTGTATCATATACGGGATTTGAATTGGACTTGCGAAAAATAGTTGGTGACTTCACCATATATGAAGACATTTATTCAAATTGTTTATCGGGGTCTTTGGTATTTCCGGATTCAATGAACCTGGTGAAAAATTTTCCAATTATTGGTCAAGAAGATTTGTATATCACATTTTATACTCCTGGATTAGATGATAAACCTAGAAGGGTTAGATTTAAAGTGTACAAGGTATCATCATACATCCGAGGCGAGGGAAGTATAACTGTGGCGATACGATTAGAATTTATAAGTCACATCGCTGAACTATCGTCACAATTAAAATTCAATCGTGTTATGAGAAATATGAAATTTTCTGAGATGGTGAATACTCTACATGGAGATTTGACAAAAATTGATCCCTCTCTACCACCAATCAGTATAAATGATACTTATGGTAAAACAACAGTATTGCTGACCAATTGGTCTCCTTTGTATGCTATTAATTGGTTTGCAAATAGGTCCGTATCACCAAGTAATAGACAGATATGCGACTACTTATTTTATGAAACTCTAGATGGTTTCAACTTTACACCTATTTCTGCTTTGAAACAAGCACCAGCAGTTTGCACATATAAATCCGCACCAAGCGGATTCCGAGCAAAAAGTGGAGATCGGATGATAGAATCAGAACTAAGAAACATCAGTTCTTACAGCATTCGTGATATGGGAGATAAAATACGAGAGAGTAGACTTGGTGTGTATTCATCTAATATACTTGTACATGAAGTTACAACTAAATCATATTACTCAAACAATTTTTCATACAGAGATGCATTTAATGATACACCTCATATGAATAAAGGGAGAATGATACCCTACGATAGTAAAACCCAAAGCACACCAAACTCTTACCTTAAGTACTATGATAAGTCTTATTTTGTTTATGATAATTTAGACGATTCATCATTTATTGATAAGTCACCGTATAGACAATCTTTACTAAATCAGATGAATTCTATGACTATGACGATAGATGTCTACGGAGACTCAACTATGAGAGTTGGTCAGATGGTAGACTTAGAGTTCTTTACACAGGAATATAGCAAAAACAAGGATGATTATCTCGATAGGTATTTGTCGGGTAAGTATATGGTGACTGCAATCATGCACAATGTAACAGATGGAATACACACCATGAGAGTAACTATTGCCCGTGACACTTACAATGAAGAGTTACCAGATAAGAAAGAGAAGACTTTAAAATGAGCGATACACATGATTATGTTGGTTTGGATAAGTTTGTTTGGTGGCATGGTGTAATCGAAGATGTGAACGACCCCCAAAAAATGGGTCGTGTTCGTGTGCGTGTGCTTGGATGGCACACGGACAATAAAACTGAATATGGAATTCCCACGAATGATCTTCCTTGGGCAATGGTTTTACAGCCTATTACAAGTGCTGCGATGACAGGAATAGGAACTTCACCAACCGGAATACTTCCGGGTTCTTGGGTTATAGGATTCTTCTTAGACGGAAAAAATGCACAACAGCCATTTGTTCTAGGTTCATATGGGGGAATACAAAAACCAGATGTATTAAAAAACAACAGTCAATCTCAATCTTCTTTGCCGGATGTTCCATACAACGACCTTGGTATGGGGCCAAAGAAGAATAGTCTTATGAATAATTCTGCTGGATTTAGGGATCCGAATGGGTTCTATCCTATTGAAGGAAGAATGAATGAACCAGACACGAACAGATTAGTTAGAAACGAAAATGTTGAGTGGACTATTGTCAAAAAAAAGAAAGATGAAGTTGTTGAGTGTGATACTGCGCTATATGGATATTGGCAAGAGCCTATAACACCTTATGCCGCAGTTTATCCTAATAACCATGTGACAGAGACAAAATCGGGACATGTGTTTGAGGTAGACGATACTCCTGGAGCAGAACGGATACATAATTATCATAAGTCAGGTACATTCAATGAAGTTCATCCTAATGGTAGTGAGGTACATAAGGTAGTTGGAAATGAGTGGAACATAACCCTAAATGATAGATTGATTCTTGTTCGGGGAAATACCACATTAAATTCTGATAAATTACTCAAGATCCGTGTCGGTAAGGATCTAGAGATAGAGACAGAGGGCGAGATGCGTGTTCTTGTGAAAGGAAATACGGTCATGGAGACTCAAGGTAACTTTCTTCATAAGGTGAATGGAAAATACACAGTTGCCAGCGACGGAAAGATGCTTTTTGTTGCACCAAGAATAGATTTAAATCCGCAAGGCGCATCAGCCGGTAGAATCAAGACACTTCTTGCAAAATTAAGAAGTACGGTTAAAAAAGTATTCAGTAGGAATTAAACATGATTGGTCCAGTCCCATATAAAAAGCCTAAACCTCAAACGAAAGATGAAACTCCGAAACTTAAGGTGAATGGAGTTGAAGTTCCTTCTGAATTGAATGTGAAGATGCCTGAGTTTATAGGTCTTGCTGAGTCACCAAATATCCGTGTTCCTTCGACTTTTGATGATGCGATCATAAACGACCAACTTCTGGATAATCCGGAATTGGTGGAAGCAAATACTGTGTCGGTATTTCCTACTAATGGATCTAAAGAATTTGTATCCTATGGAGTTTCGCCACCAAGTGAAACTGATAAACTTGCTTTTGGTGGTAACTACGGACAAATGAGTTCAATAGAAATTGAGAAAGCGCAAGAGTCCGCTCTTGACAAAGACGAAACCGCCGTTCTATTACAAAATACTGTATTTTCTTCAGCCACGGATGTTAATGGCACATCGAGTGAAACTTTTGAACTCGGTACTAAACTTGCATATCAAACACAACAACAGGAATTGATTAGTGAAATCCTTTCGACGCAGTTTCCTGATGAAAATTTAGATACACAGGTTGTAGATGATCTTCCAGTTCTTCAAATACCTGAAATACCAATAGTGATTGATGGGGGAGATTTTTAATGCCAATGACGGGATCGTTGCCCATAGAAACTTATTATCCTAATGGATTTGGTATTTTATTTGGGGGTGCGTCTGCCTGTTCTTTTGTTTGGATGCCTGACGATATTGAAATTAATAGATTCAATGAGATATATGAAATGCAGAGATTATGTGAGTGTGGATCTTTGGCCGTTCGTGCGAACTATAGAGTCAGAACTTCCGCAAATCAACCAGACCAAGATCCAGACCAAGATCAAGATACTTTTTTCTGTAGTTATGACCCGATTGGACCAATTAAATATGCAGTAGTTGCGGGTGAGTTCCCTCCGAGTTTATATTTGAATATAGACACAGGAAATATATGTGGCATAGTTGATAATCTTATGGATATTGCACCAGAGAGGTTTGGTGGAATAGATTTTAAGTTCAACGAGACAAACTATCTTCAGGGAGCAAAACCTGGCGGGGAAATTTATTATACAATCCGTGCTTTTGACTCTGGAAATACAGCCGCATATTCAGACAAAAATTTCACACTTTATGTACAAACAAATTGGAGTTCTAGGAGGGATAAATTCATCCTAAATATCGAGAATCAGTTTTATCTGAATGGATATCCTGTTACGAATCGTGAATACATAAATGGCATGAAAGATAAAGGATTTTATCCAGGACCAGGTTGTGAGTGAGGAAAAATGCCAGCAGTAACGAGATTAGGCGACATATGTACAGGACATGCATGCTTCCCTCCAAGGAAGAATCTATCAGCATCCTCAAATGTAGTTGTAAATAGTCGTGGGTGGCATAGAAAAACCGATAAATGGGCGACACATTGTTGTGGTAAACCGTGTCATAAGAACTCAAAAACAGCCGCCGGATCATCTAGCGTATTTGTAAATAGCAAGCCAGCGGCAAGAATAGGTGATCCCGTCGCATGTGGATCTGCTTGCGGAACAGGATCAAATAATGTTTACTGTGGAGGATGATTCCAATCAACTCTCGGAATTAAAGTAAAAATGACAACTCCCCAACCAACAAATAACTCATCCGATCTCGACATTAATTTTGAGAGAAACATATTCACAAACGATGTT